>NZ_BMVN01000005.1:0-391015 GCF_014650735.1 Streptomyces canarius | reverse complement strand
GCGACCGTGCTGGTCGCAGCCATCAACGAGTGGCTGTGACCAGCACTTTCACAACAGACCCTAGCCGGGCACCGGGGGAGCGGTGAGGTCCGGAGCGCGGGGCCACCGGGCGGGCCGTAGACGCCGGCCTCGGCCGAGGGCGCGGACCAGGTGCCGTCGGCGGCGCGCGCCGGGTGCGAGCGGTGCTCGGGTGCTCGTCGGACGAGGCCCCGCCCCCGGCGCGGGTGTCGGTGGGCGTCGAAGCCCTTGCGGGCGTGGGCGGCGGTGGGCGTCGAAGCCCTCGCGGGTGTGAGTGGCGGTAGGCGCCGAAGCCCCCCTCGCGGGCGAATCGCGCCCCCGTCGATGTGACATGCCGTCACCACGTGATTACTGTGAGGCTGTGATCATGTCGTGGGGCAGCGGTGGCGGACGCGCGGGGCGCTCCCGTCGTGCCGCCCTGCTGGTCGGGCTGGTCCTGGTGATCGCCGCCCACCTCTCCGGCGCGGTGCACGCCTGCTCCTTCGCCGGCCCGGACCCTAGTGCCCTGGTGACCCAGGACGTCCGGCAGATCACGGACGGAGCCGACGAGACGGGTTCGAACGGACCGCCCCAGCACCGGCACGCGGCGGACGGGCACGTCGACCACACGGCGGACCGGCCGCGTGCCGCCCTGGACGACACCGCCCTCGACGGCGAGACGCACCAGCCGCTCCTTCCCGCCGGGCTCCGCGGGCCTCTCACACACGCCGCTCGGCGCAGCCCGCCCGGTGTCTCCCCCTCCTGTGCGCACAGCTCCTCGCTCGCGCTCGTCAGCGTGCTACGGCAGTAGGCCCGCGCCCGCACGCCCCCGCCCCCGCGCGGAACGGGGCGTGCCTCGCGCGCCACCCCCCACCCCTACAGCGCCCGCCGCACGGCCGCCGGGCGCGAAGGAGCCGTACGCCATGCACCCCTCCCTGCCCGGATTCCTCCCCGAAGCCCTGCCCGGAGTCCTCCCGGAACCCCTGCCCGAACCCTTCCGGACCCGCACCCCCCGCCTCCGGACCGCCCGCCGCCCCGCCCACCTCGTCGGCGACACCCCGGTCCTGTGGGTGGACGAACCCTTCGCCCCGCCCGGCCGCGGCTTCCACGCCAAGCTGGAAGGCGCCAACCCGGGCGGCCTCAAGGACCGGCCCGCCCTGCACATGGTCCGCGAGGCCCGCCGGCGCGGCGACCTCGCGCCGGGCGCGCCGATCATCGAGTCCTCCAGCGGCACGCTCGGCCTCGGCCTCGCCCTGGCCGGGCTGACCTACGGCCACCCGGTGACCGTCGTGACCGACCCCGGCATGGAACCGGCCATGGCCCGCCTGCTCACCGCGCGGGGCGCACGCGTCCTCCAGGTCTCCGCGCCGCACCCCGAGGGCGGCTGGCAGGAGGCGCGCCGCGCGTGCGTCACCGAACTGCTGGCCCGCACCCCCGGCGCCTACTGCCCGGACCAGTACCGCAACCCCGACAACGCCGCCGCCTACCGCCCCCTCGCGGCCGAGCTGATCGCCCAACTCGGCTGGGTGGACGTGCTGGTGACGGCGGTCGGCACGGGCGGACACTCCGCCGGCGTCTCCGCCGTACTGGGTGAGGCATTCCCGCGCCTGACGCTCATCGGGGTGGACTCGGTCGGCTCGGCGATCTTCGGCCAGCCGGCGGGGCCCCGGCTGATGCGCGGCCTCGGTTCCAGCATCCACCCGGACAACGTCGCCTACGCGGCCTTCGCCGAGGTCCACTGGGTGGCCCCGGCCGAGGCGGTCTGGGCCTGCCGCCAACTCGCCCGCCGGCACTACGCCTCCGGCGGCTGGAGCGTCGGAGCGGTGGCGCTGGTGGCCGGATGGGCGGCGCGGACGTACCCCGCCGGGACGAGGATCGCCGCGGTCTTCCCCGACGGCCCGCACCGCTACCTGCACACGGTCTACGACGACGGCTGGTGCCGCGAGCACGGCCTCCTCGGGCGGACACCGCCGCCGGAGCCCGACGACATCGCCGAGCCGGACGCGCGCGTCGTGACCCGGTGGACGCGCTGCGACCGGGTCCGCGACCCGCTCGCGCGCGACCTGACGAAGGCGGGTGCCCGGTGAAGCGGCTACGGCTCCCGCTGGCCTCCTTCGACCGGCCGGCCCGGCTGCTGATGGTGAACCAGTTCGCCATCAACCTGGGCTTCTACATGCTCATGCCCTACCTCGCCGACCATCTGGCCCACGGCCTCGGCCTCGCCGCCTGGGCGGTCGGCCTGGTGCTGGGGGTGCGCACCTTCTCCCAGCAGGGCATGTTCCTCGTCGGCGGCACCCTCGCCGACCGCTACGGCTGCAAGCCGATGATCCTCACGGGGTGCGCCCTGCGCGTGGTCGCCTTCGGGCTGCTGGCGGTCGCCGACTCGCTCCCCGCCCTGGTGGCGGCGTCGGCGCTGACCGGCCTGGCGGGCGCGCTGTTCAACCCGGCCGTCCGCGCGTATCTCGCGGCGGACGCCGGCGAGGAGCGCAGGGTGGCGGCGTTCGCCGCGTTCAACATCTTCTACCAGGCGGGCATCCTGGTCGGCCCGCTCGCCGGACTGGCCCTGCTGACCTGGAACTTCAGCGCGGTGTGCACGGTCGCGGCCACCGTCTTCGGCGTCCTCGCCGTGGTGCAGTCCCGCGCCCTGCCCGCCCGGCCCCCCGCCGGCCGCGGCACCGGACCCGCCTGGCGGGCGGTCGCCGCCGACTGGCGCGCCGTCACCGCCAACCGCCCCTTCCTGCTCTTCGCGGTCGCCATGAGCGGCTCCTACGTCCTGGCCTTCCAGGTCTACCTCGCCCTCCCGCTGCACGCCCGCGCGCTCTTCGGCCAGCGGACCGGATGGGTCACCGGCGTGGTCTTCGCCGCGTCGGCGCTGGCCGCGCTGGCGGGCCAGCTCAAGCTGACCGCGTGGGCGCAACGCACCCTGTCCGGACCGCGGGCCGTCGTGTGGGGGCTCGTGGTCATGGGCGTCGCCTTCCTGCCACTGCTGCCCCGTTCCTACGGCGCGCCGGCCGGGCTCTGCGCGCTGACGCTGTGCGCGGTCCTGCTGGCCTGGGGCGGGGCGCTGCTCTACCCCTTCGAGATGGACACCGTGGTACGGCTCTCCAGCGACCGGCTCGTCGCGACGTACTACGGCGCCTACAACACCGCCTCCGGCATCGCGATCTCGCTGGGCAACCTCGCCGTCGGCGCGCTGTTCGACACGGGGGTGCGCTGGCTGCCGTGGGCGGCCCTGGCCGCGACCGGCCTCGGCTGCGCCGGCCTGGTCGCCCGGCTGCACCTGGGCGGGCACCTCGCGGTACGGCCGGCGCCGGTGGCCGGATGACGTGTCGCCGGACAGAGGGGTGTGTCCACGTCTCGCCGGCGGCAGGATGGACGGATGGCAGCAGAGAGGCACCCCATGTTCGACGACCTGGACGTCCGCGCGCTGTCCCGGCGGCCCGGAGCCAAGTGGAGCCGCGTCGAGCCGGACGTACTCCCGGCGTGGATCGCGGAGACGGACTTCCCGCCGGCCCCCGCCGTGCGTGCGGCCCTGGCGCGGTGCGTGGACAACGACCTCGGCTACCCCTCCTGGGACGGACGGTCCGTCCCGAACCCCCTACGGGACGCCTTCGCCGAGCGGATGCGCGAACGCCACGGCTGGGTGCTCGACGCCGCGCACGTCAGGGAGTTCACCGACATCAACCAGGGCCTCCAGGCCGTACTGCACGTCGCCACGCGGCCCGGCGACGGCGTCGTGGTGCACACCCCGGCCTACCCGCCGTTCCTGGAGACGATCGCGAGCATGGGGCGACGCCTGCACCCGGTGCCGTACACACCGGACGGTGACACCTGGACGTTCGACGCCGACCGGCTCGACCGGGAACTGCGGGAGCGGCCCGCACGGGTGCTGCTGCTGGTCAACCCACACAACCCGACAGGACGCGCGCTGCGCCGCGAGGAACTTCGGACACTGGCGGGGCTCGCCCTCCGCCACGGCCTGCTGGTCGTCGCGGACGAGATCCACTCCGACCTCGTCCACGCCCCGCACCGGCACCTCCCGTTCGCCTCCCTCTCGGCCGAGGTGGCCGCGCGCACGGTGACCCTGGCCTCGGCCACGAAGGCGTTCAACGTGCCGGGACTGCGCTGCGCCGTCGCCCACGTCGGCGCGGCCGGGGTGCGCGAGGCGCTGGCGCACCCCACGCATCTGTACGGCGAACCGAACACCTTCGGTGTCGCGGCCACCCTGGCCGCCTGGCGGGACGGGGACGCCTGGCTGGCGGAGCTGAGGACGGTCCTGGCGCGCAACGCCGCGCTGGTCGGTGAGGAGCTTCCGCCCGGTGTGCGCCACCGCACGCCCCAGGCGACGTTCCTCGCCTGGCTCGACTGCCGTGAGCTGGACCTGGACACCGACCCGCAGACCTTCTTCCTGAAGGAGGCACGGGTCCTGCTCCACGACGGCCGCACGTTCGGAGCGGAGGGCGAGGGCTTCGTACGGCTCAACTTCGGGACGTCGGAGGGCATCCTGCGGGAGATCCTGCACCGGATCCGGAACGCCCTGACCTGAGGCCGCCGGTGTGTCCGCCGGCCGGGCGGTGGCCGGCCGGCGGTGCCCCGGGCAGGGACCCGTCCGGCCGCCGTCCGGCCGCCGTCCGGCCGGTCGCCGCGTCGGCCACCCCCTGGCACGGGGGTTGTTCTGACCATGCCCCGCCCCTAAGGTCGTCCCGCATGGCGGCAAGCGCTTTCCGTCGCCTTCGCCGCCTCCGTCCCGCCGATCTCCGAGGAGCGCCGCATGTCCCTGCCCGCACCCCGCCGCCGGGTCGCCGTGATCGGCACCGGCGCCATCGTCACCGGCAGTCATCTGCCCGCGCTCAGAGCCCATGCCGAGCGGGCCGAGCTGGTCGCCGGGCTCGTGCGGGAGGGGTCCGGTGGTCAGGGCAGGGGGCGGCACAGCAGGGCCGCCGGGCCGGGGCGGCTGCCCACGCGGGTGGTGAAGGCGATCCCGGCGGCGTACTCGGTCCCCGCGCACTGGCCCTTGAAGGCGCCGCCCGCGAAGTCCCCGCCGGCGCCGTCGGCGGGACGGTTGTCGGACCGGTCGAACCACACCGTGCGCCCGGCGCCCGGCAGCGCGGTCCGCGCCGGGACGCACAGCGCCGCCGACACGCGCTCTCCCCGCAGGCTGTAGCCGATGAGGAACTCCCCGGCCGGGCACTGGTACTTGGTGTACCCGGACGCCCAGTCCCCGCCGCCCGGCACGTACCGCTCATCGGTGACGACCGTCTGGCGGGCGTCGGCGGCGCGCAGCTCTCCCGCCCCGGCGTCGGTGCACAGACCGCGCCCGCCGGTGTGGCTCAGCCCGGCCAGCCTCGTACCGTCGGGGCAGGCCGCCTTGTACGCTCCCGGATCCCAGTCGCCCGTGGCGCGCACCCGCGGCGACGTCACCGCGTCTCCGTGATCGGTGCTCAGCATGCGCCAGAGCGGGACGGACGCCACGGGGCCGGTCGTGCCCGGCGCGGACATCAGACGCTGCCACGCGGTGGCGCGCCAGTCCCCGGGGTCGAGGATGCCGGAGCGGTGCCCCGCGGTGTCGTAGCGCAGCAGGGCCCAGTCGTCGTGGCCCTCGAAGCCGACCAGGGGCCAGAACGCGAAGTCGGCGTCGTGGTCCGCGAAGTAGTCGGTGACATGGCCGAACCAGGTGCGGGCCGCCGTGTTCGTCTCGCCCGACCCGATGCCGAACTCGCTCACCCAGACGGGCGCGGTGTAGTGCCGGCCGGTCTCCTCCACGAAGAACGCCTCGTCGTCCAGCGCCGCGGCCAACTCGGCGCGGGACAGGTCCTGGTAGCGGGCGTCGTGGGTCTCGCCGATACCGGTGGCGCCGCTGTGGCGGGGGCCCGTGTAGCCGTAGAAGTGGGCGGAGTAGACCAGTTTGCGGGCGTCCACGAGGGTGTGGGACAGGGTGCGCGCGGGGGTGAGCACCGGCCGGCCGTGGGGGAGTCCGTCCACGGGCACACCGGTCCAGTTGATGCCCTCGATCACGATGAGGAGGCGCGGGTTCGCCTCGGTGAGGATGCGGTCGGCGGCCAGCCGGGCCGCGCCGTACCAGTCGTGGTCGTCCCCCAGGCCCCAGTTGGGGTCGTCCAGCACGTCACGCCGGACCTCGTTGTACAGATCGGCGCCGACCACGCGCGGCACGGAGGCGTAGCGGCGGGCCATGAACACCCAGTCGTCCGCCCACCGCGCGGTGGACTGCCCGCTGTTCCAGCGCTCGTTGCCGTCGATGCCGCAGCACCACCGGGAGGTGTTGGTGTGGTTGTTGAGCACGACGGCGAAACCGCTCTGGCTGAGCGCCTCCACCACGGCGTCGTAGACCTCCAGCGGTGTCCTGCCGCGCAGTTGGGGGTTGGCCGCGACCGCGCCGTCGGGCACGGGCGCCGTGCTGTGGATCATCTCGTTGGAGAACGGCAGCCGGATGGTGTTGATCCCCAGCTGGTGGAAGTCGGCCAGCAGTCGGGTCAGCGGTACGCGGTCCAGGCCGAGCGGTATGCCGTGCGAGTCCTGTCCGGCGTGATGGTTGGCCGGGTCGGTGGCGCTGCCGCTGCCGGTCCAGGAGCCCTGCGCTCCGTCCCAGTTGGCGCCCTTCAGCCGGAAGCGGTCGCCGTGCGCGTCGACGATGTACCGCCCCCGGGTCGACAACGGCGCGGACCAGGCGGCCGGATCCGGCGTGTCGACGGCGACCCGGGCGGGCGCGGTGCGCGGCGGCACGGCGGCGGAGGCCGCGGCGCCGGCGCCGGTGGTGGCCGTGAGGAGGAGTGCCACGGCGGTGACGGCGAGTCGCAGCGCGGCTGGTGGCATCGGCATGAGGTCAGCCCCTGGGGGTCGGAGGTGGGGGAGCCGGGCGGTGACCGGTCGACGGCACCGCCCGGCCGGAGTGCCCACCACCGTGCCGGGAAGGACCGAGAAGGTCCATACCCACGACGGCCGACCGGCGCCGGCCTCAGCGGTGGCAGGTGGTGACCCCCGGGTGCCAGCGGCAGGCGATCCCGGCGAAACCGCCGCCCGCGACGACATCGACGCCGAGCGTGTCGCCGCCGCGCACCACCTGCCTGTCCTGGACCAGCCCGTCGGCGCCGTCCCGGATCGTCTCGACCAGCCACCGTCCCGCCCCGAGGGACAGCGGCACCCCGGCCCCGCGCGCGGGACCCGCGTACACCCCGCCCAGGAACCAGCGGTCGCCGCCGCGCCGGGCGAGGACCGCCTCCCGCCCGGGTGCGCCCGCGAGCAGCCGCGTGTCGTCCCAGGCGGCGGGCAGTTGGGCGAGGAAGTCCCGGGCGAGCGGCCGGGCGTCGTACGACTCCGGGCTGCCCGCGAGCATCTGGAGCCCCGACTCGTAGACGACGGCGAGTCCGGCCTCGGCCGCGTCGGAGTTCGGACGCAGGCCGACGCGCTGGAAGCCGCCGGGGGTGAAGTCCATGGAGCCGAGGACGTTGCGCGTGAACGGCAGGGTGGTCAGGTGGGCGGACGTGTTGGTGCGCTTCTCCTCGCCACCGACGCCCTCCATGGTCATGACCTGCGGCCAGGTGCGCTGGATGCCCTTGGGGATCGTGGAACCGTGGAAGTCGACCATGAGGTGGTGTTCGGCCGTCTCCTTGAGGAGGGCGTCGTACCACTGGAGCATGGACTGCGACTCCGAGTTCATGAAGTCGATCTTGACGCCCTTGACGCCCCACCGCTCCAGCGTGGGCAGCCACTGGGCGCGTTCCTCGGGCGTGTCGGGTCGCGCTGGTGGATCCAGACGACGATCCCGACGCCCTTGGCCCGCGCGTACGCGGTGAGCAGGGGCAGCCAGCTGTTCGTCTGCCAGTCGGGGTCGGTGGTGTCCCACTGGTCGCTCTTGAAGTACCAGCCCGCGTCGACGGCCTCGTACGGCCAGTGCCGTGCGGCGGCGTAGTCGACGTACGCCTTCTGCGCCGTGAGGCTCTGGCCGGCCGCGCGGCCTCCGGCGAGCCAGGTCCACAGCACGGTGCCGGGCCGGATCCAGCAGGTGTCGGTGACCCGGGAGGCGGGGGCGAGGTCGTCGGTGAACGTGGACCGCGTGACGGTGGCCAGGCTGCCGGTGACCATCGCCCGCCACGGCGTGGCGAGCCGACCCCCGGTGCCGTGGATCCGCTCGTCGGCGAGCGTGACCCGGTAGGTGCCGCTGCCCTGGTCGTGCGCGAGCCGGGCACCGGAGTAGGCACCGGTCAGGCCCGACTCGGCGAGCAGGGCGTAGCCGCCGTCGGTCGCGAACAGCGCCTGGTCCGAGTAGGAGCCGGTGGGCGCGGTGCCGGCGGAGTACTCGGTGAACTGGCCCTCGTTGTCCACCCGGTAGGCGCTGAGCCACGCGCGCGCGTCCGCCGGCAGGGTGAACGCGGAGGTCTCGCCGAGCACGTCGCCGTATCCCCCGGGCAGTACGTACCGGTAGGCGACACCGTCGGCGGCGGCACGGACGACGAGGTCGAACCGGGCGCCCGCGGCGGTGCCGAACGACAGCCGCGTCTCGTTCATCAGGGACCGCCGGTCGAGCCGTTTGCCGGACTTCGTCCGGTAGCGCTCGTCGACCAGCCGGTCCGTGCGGTGCAGGAACCGCAGGCCCTGGGAGAGATCGGCCCGCTCGGTGCGGATGCCGACGGCGGACGGCTCGATGACCGTCCGCCCGCCGCGGGACACCGACAGGTCCAGGGTGCCGGTGGTGTCGTCCAGGGACACGCGGGCGCGTGGTGCCTGTGCCGCCGCGCCGGGCCCGGGCGCGGACACGGTCCAGACGTGCGCGGCGGAGCCGGTGTCCTGGCCGGCCCGCGCGGGCCCGCCGCCGAGAAGCGAGGCCGCCAGCCCGGCGCACAGCGTGGCGACCGCGGTCCTGATCGGAACCGCCATGGGAACCCTCCCGGGTGATGGGGGTGGAAGTGGGAGACGGGCAGGGACGGCCGCGCGGTGCCCTGCGGGGGTGGAGCGGGGCGTGGGACGGGCTGCGCACGGCGTCCGGCGAGGCGGACGGGGCGGGGACGGACACGCCGTGCCGCGCCGGCCGGACCGGCGATGGGGGACGGCCGTACGGCCCCGTGCGGGGCAGGGCCGTAGCGAGGGGGACGGCCGCTACGGCAACCCCCACGCCGGACCGGGTTCGCTGACGGCCACCGGGGCGATGACCAGGTCGGGGCGGGAGCCGGAATGGACCAGCACCTCGCGGCCCTTGGGCAGGTCGATGGCGAGGGTGCCGTCGCCGAGGTCCCGGGTGTGCGCCGGGGAGCCGTCGTCCAGCAGCACGGTGAGGGTTCCGCTCAGGCCGTGCCGGAGCTTCAGCGGCTCGCCGGCCAGGCTCCTCACCCGGATGAACCGGGTGACGCCCGCCGTGCGGACGGCGCTCACCAGGAAGGCGCCCTGCGTGCGGAAGTCGTGCAGGGTGACGTCCGCCCACGCCGAGGGGACGGCCGGGAAGACGCGGATCACCCCGCCCCAGCTCTGGCAGAACATGTCGTGCAGCGACTGCGAGGCGGACAGCGGCGTCTCGATCACCGGACCGGCCTCGGTGTAGTGCGTGTTGGCCCGGCACGGGTAGCGGGTCGTGGGGTCGAAGAACTTCCGCAGGTAGCCGAGCGCGGTGTCACCGTCGCCGGTCATGGCGTGGATCGACGCGGCCCCGGTGTAGCTGTAGCCCCGGTGGGCGCCGGTCAGCGCGTGCCAGTGGGTCACCGACTTCGTGATCAGCTCGCGGTTCTCGGGCTGGTCCCAGTTGACCAGGTACAGCGGGTACACCATCAGCATGTGCGAGTAGTGCCGGTGGGACTGCGCGTACGGGGTGTCGGCACCGATCATGAACCCGTTGTCGTCGACCGGGTACGGCGTGAGCCGGGCCAGCACGTCCCGCCAGCGTGGCGCCGACTCGTCCTGGACGCCGAGGAGTTCGGCCGACTCCAGGAGCGTCCGGCAGCCCCAGCGGATCAGCGCCAGGTCGTAGTTGGTGTCCTGCGGCGGCACGACGGGGTACTCCGGCGAGAGCGTGCTCGGCAGGTGGAGCTTGCCGTCGCTGCCCGGGGTGAGGAAGTGCAGGTAGTAGTTGATCGCCCGGCGCAGCACCGGGTAGATCGTGTCCCGCAGCAGGGCCTTGTCCATGCTGTGCCGGTAGGACAGCCACACGTTGTGCAGCGCCCAGGTGAGGTCGCCGGTCTCGGCGCCGGTGCCCGGCTCTCCCACGGAGCGGTTCGCGAACATGTCGGAGCTGCGGCCGATCCCGGAGCTGTCCTTGCGGTACGCGGCGGGGACGTTGGCGATGAGCTGTTCCTGGTTCTGCCGCAGCGTGCCGGCGAGCGCGTCGAGCTCCAGGTGGTTGGAGCCGTGGATGAGCCAGTACTCCAGCTGGACGTTGAGGTTCCACCAGACCGCGGGCCAGGGTGTCGGCTCCAGCCAGGGCCCGCTGGTGGCCATGACGGGGCCGCCCGCGCGGCTGGCGGAGGCGACCTTGTAGAGCTGGATCCAGTGGAAGCTCTGCAACCGCTGGTCGGGGAACGACACGAAGCTCTTCCGGTAGAAGGCGTGCCACCAGCTCACGTGCCGCCGCCTGAGGGCCGCGTACGACGTCCCGCGCCGCAGGTTGCGCAGCGAGTCGGCCTCGGCGGCGGTTCCGGAGGGGAAGCTGTGACCGACGCTGAGCAGCAGTTCGTCGCCGGTGCGGCGGTAGGCGGTGGCCGTCTGCCCGCCCCCGGTGAGCGGCTGGAGCACCTGTTCGGTGCCGTCTGCGGTGGTCCGGGTGGTCCAGGGCGGGTTGCCGGTGTAGCCGGCGGGCGGGGCCTCCTGGATCCTGCGGGGGCTGACGGCCTCCTCGGGGTGGAAGGCCCAGGTGACCCGCTCGCCGCCGCTCGCCGTCACGCGGACCGCCAGGACCTCGTCGTGGATGAGGGCGGCCAGGGTGAGCGTGCCCGCGGTGGTGGTCACGGTGCCGGTCAGCTCGGCGTTCCACAGGCTCAACCGCCAGTCCACGGCGGTGATGGTGCCGACCGGTTCGAGGGTGAGGTGTCCGACCGGCAGCCGGCAGGTGCCCCAGCCGCTGCCGAACTCGGGCCGGTGGTCCTGGACCCGGCCGTGCTGGACGGTGAACCGGATCTGGTGGGCGTCCGGCTCCCGGTAGATCATGCTGCCGAGCAGCCCGTCGCCCAGGAAGGGACCCTCGTGCCAGAGGGCGGGCAGCCGGCTCCACAGCAGATCCTGGCCGCGCAGGAACGTCTCCCAGGCGCTGTCGTCGGCCAGGGCTGAGCGGAGCCGCCACGGCCGTCGGCCGCCCGCCGGGCCGGCGTCCCCGCCCGTCCCCGCCTGCTCCGCGTGCGCCGCCCCCGGCAGTGCCGCCACCGCGGCTCCGCCCAGCGCGGTACCGAGCACGGATCTGCGGGCCACGGGTGAGCGCTTGTCCGACTGTGAGGCCATCGTCGTCCTCCAGACCTGACGGATCGTCAATACATCGGGTGTATTGGCGAACTTAGGCACCCTGCGTGCACCTGTCAATCGTCCGGGCGGTGAACGAACCGGTCGGCTATCGGGCAACACATCGGATGTCTGGGCGCTCTTTGATGAGGTGTGGCAGGTGAAAGGGGTTGCGTCCGGTGGCGTCCGGCTGGTTTCCGGAACCGGGCGGCACCACGAGGAAACCCCTGGCGCGCGGGCCCGGTCGGTGCCGGCCCTGTGCGCCAGGGGCGTGCTGGAGGCCGGTCAGCAGTACAGGTTGCCGCCCGGGCTGACGCCGAGGATCTGGGTGAACCTCTGGTAGGCGTCGACACGGCTCTGGACCTGGGCGGGGTTCTTGCCGTCGCACTCCAGGGAGCCGTTGATCGAGCGGATGGTCTGGCCGAAGCCGGCGCCGTTGACCATGGCGTTGTGCGGGGTCATCGTGCCGGGCCCGGACTGGGTGTTCCAGTACCACAGGCCGGTCTTCCAGGCGACGGCGGAGTCGTTCTGCACCAGCCAGGGGTTGTTGAGCAGGTCGATGCCGAGCGCGTCGCCGGCGGCCTTGTAGTTGACGTTCCAGGAGAGCTGGATGGGGCCGCGTCCGTAGTAGGCGGCCTGGCCCGCCGGACAGCCGTACGGCATGCTCCAGTCGCAGTAGTGCGGGTAGTTGGCGGTGTTCTGCTCCACGATGTACACGAGGCCGCCGGTCTCGTGGCTGACGTTGGCGAGGAAGGCGGCGGCCTCCTGCTTCTTCACGGTGTCGCTGCCGGTGTTCGCGAAGGCGGGGTAGGCGCCGAGGGCGGCGGTGAGACCGCTGTAGGTGTAGAAGGAGTTCCGGTTCGGGAACATCTGGTTGAACTGGGCCTCGGAGACGACGAACCCGGAAGGCGTGGTGCCGCCACCGCCGCTCGCCGGCGCGTTCCACTTCTGGTTCGCCCCGCCGGTGCAGCTCCAGATCTGGAGGCGGGTGCCGTTGGCGGAGGTGTTGTCCCGCACGTCCAGGCACTTGTTCGCCGCCGGGTTGACGATGTCGTGCGCGGCGGTGACCACCCACTGCTGGTTGGCTCCGCCGGAGCAGTCCCACAGCTGTACGGCGGCTCCGTCGGCCGTGCCGCGGTCGACGACGTCGAGGCACTTGCCGAGCGCCCGCAGGGTGCCGTCGCCGGGGTTGGACCACCGCTGGGCGTTCGTGCCGTTGCAGTCGTAGAGCTGTACGGCGGTGCCGTTGGCGCTGTTCGCGCCCGCCACGTCGACGCACTTGCCGGCGAGGCCGGTGATCTGTCCGTCGGCGGCCTGGGCCGGGGTGACGGCGCACAGCACGGCGAGGCAGGCGGCGACGGAGGCGGCCAGCATCCGTCCGAGGTGCACGCGTCTCATCGGTATCCGTCTGAAGTACGGGAGTTTCATGGGAGATGGGCTCCAGTTCACGGGGCGTACGGGGAGGGGGGACGTACGGACGTGCGGAGGCGAGGCGGCGGCACGTCGGCCGGCGACTCCGCGGCGTAATCGATCAGTTGAGGACGGTCTGCGTGACGACTATGTGTCCGGCGTCCGGGTTCAGGCTTCCGCCGAGCCGGTCGAACGCGCCGTCGGTCAGGTCAAGGCACTTGGGCTCCTGCGGCGTCTGCACGAAGGTGCCCCGGTCGTTGATGCGGACCACCAGTGAGCGGCCGTTGGCGACGTTGGTCACCTGGACGCGGGTGCCGAACGGCAGTTGTGGCTGGCGGCTGAGGGAGGTCGCCGCCGTGTCGGCGTTGTTGTCGAAGACCTCGCCGCTGGCCGTCAGGGCACCGGGCGGCTGGGGCCCGTAGTGCGTCGCCCAGCACTGCTCGGCCGGCTGCTGCGCGGCCGGCGCGTTCCACTTCTGGTTGGCGGCGCCGGTGCAGCTCCAGATCTGTATCCGGGTGCCGTTGGCGGAGTTGTTGTCGGTGACGTCCAGGCACTTGTTCGCCGCCGGGTTGACGATGTCGTGGGCGGCGGTGACGGTCCACTTCTGGTTGGCGCCGCCGGTACAGGTCCACAGCTGTGCCTTGGCGCCGTCGGCGGTGGAGTTGCCGGTGACGTCGAGGCACTTGCCGAGGGCGCGGATGGTGCCGTCGCTGCCGACGGTCCACTGCTGGGCGCTGGTGCCGTTGCAGTCGTAGAGCTGTACGGCGGTGCCGTCGGCGGAGCCGGCCCCGGCGACGTCGAGGCACTTGCCGGCGAGGCCGGTGATCGTGCCGGTGGCGGCCTGTGCGGGGGAGGCGGCCAACAGCCCGGCCGAGAGGGCGACCGCGGCGGCGAGCGCGGTCCTGAACAGCGGGGCGCGGTGAGGGGATTGAGCGGCCAAGGGGAGAGATCACTGCCTTTCGCGTCGGTGGAGGAAAGGGAGGGCCTCGCCGGACCGAGTGCTGCGTGCGGAGGCCCGCCCGGCACCGGGAAATTAAGAGGTCTGAACCAATCCCGTCAAGACACGAACGTGACTGTGGAGAGAGGGAGTTGACGCTCCCGTTCACTTGACGGCCAACTGGTCCGTACCTATGGTCTCGTCAACTCGCACGTTCAGTCAGCAGCATTTCGTTCACATACGAGGACGGGATCAGATGCAGGACACACCCGCTCGGCGCCGCCGCAAGTCCCCGCGTTCCGCTCTCGCCCTCACGGCGGCGGCCACCCTGCTCACCACCGGACTGCTCTCCTGGCCCGGGAGCCAGCGGGCGGAGGCCGCCCCCGCCACCTTCACCCACCCCGGCGTCACCGTCTCCAGCGCCCAACTCGACTTCGCCCGGAGCAAGGTGCTCGCCGGCGCGCAGCCCTGGAAGAGCGCGTACGACCAGATGATGGCGAGCAAGTACGCGAGCCTCAGCCGCACGCCCCAGCCGCGCGCCGTCGTCGAGTGCGGGTCGTACTCCAACCCCAACTACGGCTGCACGGACGAACGCGAGGACGCGATCGCGGCGTACACCGACGCGCTCGCCTGGTACATCACCCGGGACGAGCGCTACGCCAAGAAGGCGATCGAGCTGATGGACGCCTGGTCCGCCGTGCTCCAGGACCACACCAACAGCAACGCCCCGCTGCAAACGGGCTGGGCGGGATCCTCCTGGCCGAAGGCCGCCGAGATCATCAAGTACACGTACACCGGCACGTGGGCCAACTCCGGCCGGTTCGCCACCATGCTCCGCAACGTGTACCTGCCCGAGATCATCAACGGCTCCAACTCCAACGGCAACTGGGAGCTGTCGATGATGGAGGCGGCCGTCGGCATCTCCGTCTTCCTGGAGGACAAGGCGTCGTACGACACCGCCATGGCGAAGTTCCGCAGCCGCACCGCCGCGTACGTGTACCTCGCCTCCGACGGCGACCTGCCGAAGACCGTGCCCAGCCAGAACCTGAACACGCGCGACAAGATCGTCTCCTACTGGCAGGGCCAGTCCACGTTCGTCACCGGACTCACCCAGGAGACCTGCCGCGACTTCACCCACACCGGCTACGGCATCTCGGCCATCTCACACGTCGCCGAGACCAGCCGCATCCAGGGGCAGGACCTGTACGGCACCGACGTGGGCGAGCGGCTGCGGCAGGCGCTCGGCTTCCAGTCCAAGTACGAACTGGGCACCGCCGTCCCGAGCTGGCTGTGCGGCGGGTCGGTCAACCGGGGGCTGGGCCCGGTCACCGAGGTCGGCTACAACGCCCTGCACAACCGCCTGGGCATCGCCATGACCAACACCCAGGCCCTGACCGAACAGAACCGCCCGGCCGGCAGCAACAACCTCTTCGTCGCCTGGGAGACCCTCACCCACGGGGACAACCCGAGCTGAGCAGGCGGCTTCCGCCGGACATCGCCGCCCGTGTCCCCTCACAGTCTGCCGACGGCCGGCCACAGGTCGAGGTCGGAGAGCATCAGACGGCCGGGGCGTCGGGCGGCGGTGTCCGGGACGGTCGTCCGCACCAGCGGCCCCTCGCCCTGCCGCACGGTGACCTTCGCGCCGTCGTACTGCGGGGACTCCTCGCGGATCACCGAGCGCAGGTCGGCCGCGAGGCGCCGGGCGGTCGCCCCGTCCTTCACCACGGCGCACAGCACCTCGGTGTTCTCCCCCGCGGAGCCGGCGTGCCGGCCGAGCGCGGACGGGCGCACCGGCTTCGTGGCGGTGAACGGGTTGAAGTCGGCGCGGCAGACGTCGCCCGGACAACCGGCCGCGCGCTGGTACTCCTCGATGTCGGCCGGCGAGGCGCCCTCCTCAGGGTGCACGGCCGACAGCGGGGCGGTGCCCGGCACGCTGTAGGAGATCGTGTCCTTCGACACTTGCGGGGCCACGCCCTTGCCGTGCGGGCGGGTCCAGGTCTCCCTGCCGTCCTGCTCGCCGCGGGTGTGGCCGTTCGCCTTCAGCGAGGCGGTGATGCCGGCCGCGTCGAACGAACCCTGCCAGTGTCCCGCCGCCCTGGTGTCGACCGCGGTGTCCACCTGGTCCTCCTTGAGGTGCCCCGCCCACGGACCGGGGTCGTACGGGTTCAGCAGGGCGCTGCTCGGGCGGCTCACGGCGGCGGACCGCTTCTGCCCGTCCTCGCTCAGCCCGCGCACCGCGGCGGCGTCGAGATAGGTCACCGGGCCGCTTCTGCCGCTGTCGCCGGACACGGTGCGCAACCCCTTCACCAGCGGGGAACCGTCGTCGGACGCGTCGGGGCCGGAGCCGGAGGAACAACCGGTCACCCCGGCCGGGCAGATGACGGAGAGAGCCAGGGCGCCGACGACGGATCCCACGGTTGCTGTGGACGTGCCCGGCAGCCCAGCGGCACCTCCCGCGGGGCGGAGCGTCCCGAGCCCCTGCCGGCCGGACGCCGGACGTGGGCGTCACCTCGCTCAACGGGCCCGCAAGCCGCGGCCGTTCCCGTGCGCGTGTGCCCGGCGTGTCGCCGGCGGCCCCGACGCGGTGCGCTGCCCCGACTCGATCTGGTGGGCGAACGCCTGGAGCGCGGCGGAGCTGTTCGGCGGCAGGACCGCCATCAGCCCGCGGTCCTGCGCCTCGGCCAGCGCGTCCGCGGCCCGGCTGCCCTCGGGGGCGAGCACCAGACGCACATGCCCGTCACCGGACCCCCGCCGGTCCACCGGCGCCACGGCGCCGTGCGTCCCGTCGGGCAGGGTCACCCACAGCTGGAAGTCGTCGTACCGGAAGAAGTCCGCACCCTTCACGGGCCACGGGTAGTGGTGCTCACCGGGCACCTTGGGCAGGATTCCCTGGTGGTCGCCGCGGCTCATCGGCACACAGGCGTTGAAGAGCGAGTCGGTCCACGCCTCGACGCCGTCGGCGTCCGTGATCGGCGTGCGCAGCAGTTCCCCGGCTTCCTCGTAGCCCAGTTCCGCCAGGGCAGGCAGCGTCTCGGGGAACCCCGCCACCAGGGTGGCCGCGTCCTGGCGCAGCCGGTCGATCTTGGACGGCTCGGCACAGAACTGCATGCTCCACTCGATGCCCGCGCGGGCCCGGTACATCCGCCAGCCGCTCGTCGTCTTCACCCACAGGCTGCCCCCGTGGTGCATCTCCCAGTGCGCGGGCGCCACGGGCCGGGGTCCGTAGGGCAGGTCGGCGTCGTCGATCTCGTCCAGAATCTTGTGGGCCGTGCGTTTCGCGGCCTGGAAGAACGAGGACTCGAAGCGTTCCGGATGCTTGACCAGCCGGATCCTCCAGGGGTGGTTCTCCGATTCGATGCCGCCCGGCTGGATCGTGTCGGGTATCCGGGCTGCGGCGACGGTGTCGGCGCGGGTCATGACGACCTCCTCCTGCCGCCCACGGCCCGGAGCACGGACCGTGGTCCGAGTGTCCCCTGTGATTATCGTGCGTCGTGGGACGGGAGAGTGCGAGCCGAAGCGCGCCGCGCGATCACGCCGGTCGCGTCGGCCGGGGGCTCGGTCATCGGATCGTCCGTCGTCCTGCGGAGGAGTGCGCAGGCCCTGTCATCGGCGGGCGCGCTCGCGCTGCCGGACAGCGTGGCACGCGGTGGGACCCGGCGGCCACCGCCCACGGCCGGGGGCCTGCCGGACACGCTTCCACGCCACGGACACCGCAGGCGACGGCAAGCGCGCTGACGCCCCGGAGGCATCCGATCAGCCCTCCACGAGAGTCCGCCCCGGCATCGGCTCGGCGAGCGCGGCCCGCCACGCGGGCGTGCCGAAGGGACCGGCGAAGTACTGCGTCTCGTGCACGACCTGCCGGCCGGCGAACTCCATGAGGCTCACCGCGTACGAAGGCGCGCCGTCGTAGGTGATGACACATTCGCTCACCCATACCTGCGCGTGGCCGGTGATGCGCAGGAGGGTGAAGCGCCGGTCGGCCGGGTGCCCGCCGCGTTGTGCGGCGATCGTCTCGCGGCCCCGGAAACGCTCGCCCGACTGCGGGTAGTCCAGCACCGCGTCCGCGGCGTAGATCGCGTGCTCGGCCTCGATGTCTCCCCGGTCGGAAGCCCGCCAGTGCTCCTCGATCGAGGCCCTGATGCGGGACTCGGCATCCATGGCGCCGCCTCTTCCCTCAACGGCCCGGCGCGGCGGCAAACGGCCGCCGAGCCCGTGTGCCCGGCGGCGTATGCGTCACGGCCGCGTCCGGATCAGAGGGACGAGCCGCTGTCTCCGGGCCGGATCCGGCCGCGCCAGGCACCGGACTCCCCGCCCTGTTCCTCGATGAACTGCTTGAACCGCTTCATGTCTCCCTTGACGCGCCGGTCGATCGTGCCGATCAGATCAGCGGCCTTCTCCACGGCTCCGCTGGGCTCGACATCCATCACCAGCTCGACCTTGGTGTGCATGTCGTCCAGGCGCTCGAAGCGGACGGTGCCCTTCTGGCTGGTGTCGCCGCTGGTGGTGCGCCAGGTGATGCGCTCGTCGGGCAGCTGGTCGACGATCTCCGTGTCGAACTCGCGCCGTACCCCGCCGATCTTCGTGGTCCAGTGATTGTGCCGGTCGTCCAGCTGCCTGACCTCCTCGACGCCTTCCATGAAGTTCGGGAAGTCCTCGAACTGCGTCCACTGGTTGTAGGCGGTGTGCAGCGGGACGTCGACTTCCACCGCTTCCTTGACCGTGCTCATCTCCGTACCTCCGTTTGTCCTTGCTCGGCTGCCGACGGTCCCGGACGGTTGTCGGGACCTGGATTCGGCGAGTACCCGGGGGATCGCCGGTTATGAGCCCCGGCTTCGGCAACGGCACTGGTACGGCGGTGTCGTTCCCCAGCGTGAGAAACTGGCCACGCAGCGCGTCGGCGGTGGTGCGCGCCCGTGCGGAGGCGGACGCGAACGGTGCGGATCCGGTCACGGCCCGCTTTTCCGGCCACCGCGCTGACGTGGTGTTTTACAGTGGCTCCGCCAGTTCCGGCGACAGGACCTGTGAGGTATTCGCGAACATGCCGACCGAGACCTTCGAGTTCCAGGTAGAGGCCCGTCAGTTGTTGCAGCTGATGATCCACTCGGTCTACTCGAACAAGGACGTCTTCCTGCGGGAGCTCGTCTCCAACGCCTCGGACGCGTTGGACAAACTGCGCCTGGAGAAGCTCTGGGACGACTCGCTCGACGCCGACGTGTCCGACCCGCACATCGAGATCGACATCGACAAGGACGCCCGTACGCTCACCGTGCGGGACAACGGCATCGGGATGTCGTACGACGAGGTCGGGCAGCTCATCGGCACGATCGCCAACTCGGGCACCGCGAAGTTCCTGCGGGAGCTGCGCGAGGCCAAGGACGCGGCCGGGGAGGAAGGACTCATCGGCCAGTTCGGCGTCGGGTTCTACTCCGGCTTCATGGTGGCCGACGAGGTCACCCTGCTGACCCGGCGCGCCGGCGAGAGCCAGGGCACCCGCTGGTCGTCGCGCGGCGAGGGCACGTACACGCTGGAGCGGGTGGACGACGCGCCGCAGGGCACCTCGGTCACGCTCCACCTCAAGCCGGCCGACCCGGAGAACCAGCTCCACGACTACACCTCGCCCTGGAAGATCAGGGAGATCATCAAGCGGTACTCGGACTTCATCACCTGGCCCGTCCGGATGGTGCCCGAGCGCCCTGCCACGGCGGACGAGAGCGACGAGGCACCCGAGCCGGAGACGCTCAACTCCATGAAGGCGCTGTGGGCGCGGCCCCGCGACGAGGTGTCCGACGACGAGTACCACGAGCTGTACAAGCACATCGCCCACGACTGGCGCGACCCGCTGGAGACGATCCGGCTCCAGGCGGAGGGCACCTTCGAGTACCAGGCCCTGCTGTTCCTCCCCGAGCACGCCCCGCACGACCTGTTCACGCGGGACTTCAGGCGCGGCGTGCAGCTCTACGTCAAGCGCGTGTTCATCATGGACGACTGCGAGGCGCTGCTGCCGCCGTACCTCCGCTTCGTCAAGGGCGTGGTCGACGCGGCCGACCTCTCGCTCAACGTCTCCCGCGAGATCCTCCAGCAGGACCGGCACATCGAGATGATGCGGCGCCGGCTGACGAAGAAGGTCCTGTCCACGGTCAAGGAGATGATGGCCAAGGACAAGGAGCGGTACGCCACCTTCTGGCGGGAGTTCGGCACCGTCCTGAAGGAAGGGCTGGTCACCGACTCGGAGAACCGCGACGCCATCCTCGCCGTCGCGTCGTTCGCGAGCACCCACCACGACACCGAGCCGACCACGCTCAAGAGCTACGTGGAGCGGATGAAGGACGGCCAGGAGGACATCTACTACCTGACCGGCGAGTCGCGGCAGAGCATCGAGAACTCCCCGCACATGGAGGCGTTCCGGGACCGGGGCATCGAGGTGCTGCTGCTCACCGACCCCGTGGACGAGGTGTGGGCCGACGCCGTCGGCGAGTACGAGGGCAAGAAGCTGCGGTCCGTCGCCAAGGGGCAGATCGATCTCGACGCCAAGGACGAGGACACCGCCGACGACGAGCGGGAGAAGCAGACCGAGGAGTACGCCGGGCTGCTCGGCTGGATGAAGGAGCAACTCGACGAGGACATCAAGGAGGTGCGCCTGTCCTCCCGGCTCACCGTCTCCCCGGCCTGTGTCGTCTCCGACGCGCACGACCTGACGCCGGCCCTGGAGAACATGTACCGCGCCATGGGCCAGGAGGTGCCCCGCGCCAAGCGGATCCTGGAGCTCAACCCGGACCACCAGCTGGTGAAGGGCCTCAACCAGGCGTACAAGGAACGCGAGGACCGCTCGGAGCTGGCCGAGACCGCCGAGGTGCTGCACGGCCTGGCGGTGCTCGCCGAGGGCGGCCAGCCGAAGGAACCGGCCCGGTTCGTGAAGCTGATGGCGGACCGTCTGGAACGCGCCCTGTAACGCGGTTCCGCCGGAAACCGGCGGCCTGCGCCCGTGCCCGGGGCACCCGCCCGGGCACGGGCGCACGTCCAGGCACGCGCAGGCCGCCCTCTCTCGTTCCCCACCCACATCCCGCATTGGCATGGACCTGACGGCAGGGGGCGGCTAGGCTCTGCCCCGCCACGCATGAGAGCGCTCTCAGAACTCGGCTGTTCCACCCCACCCCTGGAACGACGAAGGGCAAGTCCCATGAGACGCACGAGACTTACGCATGCCGTACTGGCCGCGCTGCTGGTCCTCGGTGGATCGGGCGCGGCGGGCGCGGCCTCCGCAGCGGCGACCGGCGCCACCACCCCAGCCGGCGTCACCGCTTCTCCCGGCTCCGCCGCCGAACCCGCGTCCGAAGGAGTCCTGATCGCCATGCAGCGCGATCTCGGCCTCACCCGGAAGCAGGCCGAGGCGCGGATCGCGGCCGAGCGGGCCGCCGCCGCCCTCGATCCGAAGGTGCGCCGGGCGGCCGGGAACGCCTACGCGGGCTCCTGGTTCGACGCGGCGAAAGGGCGCCTGACGGTGGCCCTCACCCCGGATGTCCCGCCGGGTGCGCGCCGCGTCATCGAGGCGGCCGGCGCCGAGACCCGTACCGCCGCGCACACGGCCCGGGAACTGGACGCCGTCAAGGCGCGCCTCGACCGGCTCCCCGCCCCCTCGGGGGTCAGCGGCTGGCATGTCGATCCGACGGCCGGCACGGTCGTCGTCGACGTCGTGGGGAAGGACCGCTCCGACAACGATGTCCGGCGCTTCGTGTCCCGGGCCCGCGAGGCGGGTCCCGTCACCGTCCGGACCGTCTCCGCGGCCCCGCGCACCTTCGCCGCGGGCACCGTCGGCGGGGACCCCTACTACACGGGCAACGTCCGCTGCTCCATTGGGTTCTCGGTGTACGGCGGCTTCGTGACCGCCGGACACTGCGGCTCGCCCGGCGCCGGAGTCAGCGGCTGGGACGGCTCGTACATCGGCACGTTCCAGGGCTCCTCGTTCCCGGACAACGACTACGCCTGGGTGAGCGTGGGCAGCGGCTGGTGGACGGTTCCGGTGGTGCTGGGCTGGGGCACGGTGCCCGACCAGCTCGTGCGCGGCTCGGCCGTGGCGCCCGTCGGCTCCTCCGTCTGCCGGTCGGGATCGACGTCGCACTGGCACTGCGGGACGGTGCTCGCGATCAACGAGACCGTCAACTACAGCCAGGGCGCGGTGCACCAGCTGACGAAGACGAGTGTCTGCGCCGAACCCGGCGACTCCGGGGGCTCCTTCATCACCGGGGACCAGGCGCAGGGCGTCACCTCGGGCGGCTGGGGCAACTGCGCCGGCGGAGGCGAGACCTGGTTCCAGCCCGTCAACGAGATCCTCAGCCGGTACGGCCTGACCCTGCACACCTACACCGGCTGACCACGGCCCCGTCCGGAACGGACATGGAGCAGACATGGAGCAGACACCGTGCTGAGACTCCCACCCCGCAGGGGCCTCCGGCCGGTCCGGCCGGGACAGGCCTTACGGCACCTGCGGCACGTCCTGAGCGCCCTCGTGGTGACGACGCTGGCCGTCACCACCCTCCTCACCGCGGGGGCCTCCCCCTCACAAGCCGCTGTGCCCTGGACGTCCAAGCCGACGCCGATGCCCACACCCTGGACCGATCAGGTGCCGGTGGACCACCCCCTGCCGGAGTACCCCCGTCCCCAGCTCACCCGGCCCGACTGGGCCAACCTGAACGGCATCTGGGACTTCGCCGTCACCGCCCGCGACGCCGCGCGGCCGGCGACGTTCGGTGAGCGGATCCGCGTCCCGTTCGCGCCCGAGTCCGCGCTCTCCGGCATCCAGCGGAAGATCACCGGGAACGACAGGCTCTGGTACAAGCGCGCCTTCACCGTGCCCGCCGGCTGGGACGGCCGCCGCGTCCAGCTCAACTTCGGTGCCTCCGACTGGGAGACGACCGTCTGGATCAACGGCCGGCAGGCGGGCGCCGTGCACCGCGGCGGCTACGACGCGTTCTCGTACGACATCACACCCCTGCTGAGGAGGGGCGGGGGCAACACGATCGTCGTGTCCGTGTACGACCCGACGGAGACCGGCGGCCAGGCCATCGGCAAGCAGCGCGTCCAGGACGTCACCCCGCACGCCGGGCGGAGCATCGTCTACACCGCCTCGTCCGGCATCTGGCAGACCGTCTGGCTGGAGCCGACCGCGGCGGCACACATCACCCGCCTGGACCTGGTCCCGCACCTGGAGGACAGCACCCTGCGCGTGACCGTGCGCGCCGCCGGGGCCACCGGCACCGGGGTCGAGGTCACCGTCTCCGGCGGCGGTACGCCGGTCGCGAGCGCCACGGGCACGGTGGGCACCGAGTTCTCCGTGCCCGTGCCGAACGCCCGCTTGTGGTCGCCGGACGACCCGTTCCTGTACGACGTCACCGCCCGGCTGACCGGCAGCCCGGGCGGTGACGAGGTCGGCGGTTACGCGGGCATGCGCTCGATCGCGGTGAAGGACGTGAACGGCGTCCGCCGACCGGTGCTGAACGGGAGCTTCGTCTTCCAGACCGGCACCCTGGACCAGGGCTACTGGCCGGACGGCATCTACACCGCCCCCACCGACGCGGCGCTCAGGTACGACCTGGAGAAGCACAAGGACCTCGGGTTCAACATGGTCCGCAAGCACATCAAGGTGGAACCGCAACGCTGGTTCTACTGGGCGGACCGGCTCGGGCTGCTGGTGTGGCAGGACATGCCGTCCATGGACAGCGGCAAGGCACCGGACGGCGCGGCCCGCACCCAGTGGGAGAACGAGTACCGGGCCGTCATCGACCAGCACCGCAGCTCGCCCGCGCTCATCCAGTGGGTCGACCAGAACGAGGGCTGGGGCCAGTACGACCAGGCGCGCATCGCGGACATGGTCAAGGCGTACGACCCCTCGCGCCTCGTGGACAACATGAGCGGAGTCAACTGCTGCGGCGCCCAGGACGGCGGCAACGGCGACGTGGTCGACAACCACAACTACGTCGGGCCGGGCAACACGCCGACGGAACCGGTGCGGGCCTCGGTGCTGGGGGAGTTCGGCGGCCTCGGCCACCGGGTCGAGGGCCACGAGTGGTACCCGGGCGGCGGTTTCAGCTACGAGGACCAGCCGAGCCTGTCCGCGCTCGACGACCGGTTCGTGGGCCTGCTCGACGGCATCCGGGAGAACGCCATGCCCGCCGGCGGTCTCTCGGCGTCCGTCTACACCCAGATCACCGACGTCGAGAACGAGACCAACGGGCTGATGACCTACGACCGCCGGGTCGTCAAGGTCGACGAGTCCCGGGTCCGCGCGGCCAACCAGGCGCTCGTCGCCGCCTCCCGCACCCTCGGCCCGCCGGTGAAGCTGCCCCTGGAGCAGTACGTGTCGATCCGCGTCACCACACCCGGCCACACCGACCGCTACATCCGTCACTACAACGGCCTCGGCTCCACGGAGGTGGTCGATTCCGGCAGCAGCGACCTGCTGAAGCAGGACGCCACCTGGAAGGTGAAGCCGGGCCTGGCGAACAAGCTCTGCTACTCCTTCGAGTCCCGCAACTATCCCGGTGAGTACCTGCGCCACCGCGACTTCCGGATCCGTCGGGAGGCGGGCGACACCTCCGCCCTGTACAAGGCCGACGCCACCTGGTGCCCCGTCCAGGGCGAGGGCGGCATCCGGCTGTCGGCGGCCAACTTCCCCGGGCAGTACCTGCGGCACATCAACGCCGAACTGTGGCTGGCCCAGCCGGGCGGGACCCACACCTGGGACAACCCGAGCACCTTCACCGAGGACACCACCTGGTCCGTCGAGGCACCCTGGGCGCCCTGAGCGCCGTACCACCCAGGCACCGAGCGGGCGGTGTACTGCGAGCCGAGTACACCGCCTCGCTTCCCGTGCCGGACGCGAGCCGGCCCGGGCCCGCACGCCACGCTCGCCGGCATGACGGCGGGCGGACCACCGCCCGGCCCCGGAGACCCCCTGCCCGGCCCGGTCGTGACCACGGGCGGCTCGTGGCCGGACGCGTCACCCACGTCCCGGACGGCACACCTAGTCGCCTTTGTGCAGGATGTCGTTGATCAGCGCGCCCTCCGCGGCTGTGATGCGTCCTGTGGGCAGGGGTACGCCCAGCGAGTCGGCCAGCGCCCGGCCCTGGATGTCGACCAGGGATTCCACGAGGGTGGCGAATTCGTCCAAGGCGGCACGCGCCCGGTACAGGGCGACGGCGTAGGTCAGGCCGCCGATGACCGCGGCGGGCCACCACAGCAACCCGGCGAGTCCATAGCACTCGGCCCATCCGGCGAGCGTGACGGCGGCGGCGAACCGCTGCCGCGCGCTGTGCACCGGAGCCCGTGCGGTCTCGTCCGCCAGCAGCCAGACGCGGGGCCAGGCGAGCGTGGCACTGATCCAGTGCTGGGCGTACACCCGGGCCTCGATCAGCCGCATCCGGTCGCTCATCCAGGTCGGACGCTGGGGGAGGTAACCGGCGACGGGCACGATGCCGGACCGTTCCGCGGCCCGCTCAGCCCTCTGCCGGCGCGACGGCACGAACCGCCGGGCGGCCCGACGCAGCACGGGCAGGGCGATCAGCCGCCGGTGGCGCAGCCAACAGCGTTCCGTCAGCCATCCGCACCCCTGGGCCGCCAGCCCCGCCAGGCAGGCCGCTGCGATCACCAGGGCCCCGGCGACCAACACCCGGAGCGGCTCGTCGCGCCACTGCGGTGCCGCGTGCTCCACGCCGGCCGTCAGCCGGCCCGAGTCGAGAGCATGCGCGTGCCCCAACCGCAGCGCGCATCCGAGCACGGCGAGCAACAGGCAGCCCGGCAGCAGGAGGCCGGTGAACCAGCGATCCGCTATCCGCTTGCCGACCTCGGTCAGGAATCCCACCATCCGGGAAGCCTCAGCCCATGGCCTGCATCGGTGTTCCGAAGGCGGCGCAGGCCGGCGGATGACCCTGCTCATCGCGGCCGGCCCGGCGCGCGCAGGCGCCGGTGGGGCAGGCGTACGCACCGACTCCGGTACGGCGGATCTCCCGGCCCCCCGGCAAGGAGGCGAAGGCGGTACCGGTCTCGCCGGACCACGAGCGTGTGGTGCGGCCACCGGGTTCGTCGTCCTCCGGCAGCCACTTGCGGCAGGCGCGCACGGCCGAACCGCCGTCCCGGACCCGGGCGATGTCACGATCCAGCCGTGACGCGAGTCCGGCCCTCGCCGCCCTCGTCTGCAAGGAGGGCAGCCGGTCGCACCACAGGGCCAGGGCCTGGTCCTCCGTCAGCTCCTCGGCCGACATGCCGTCCCTCCCCCCGGGGACAGGACGGCCCCGCCCCGCCCCCACAGCCGCTTCTTCATGGTCAGCGTAGGCACGGGAGAGGTGCGACGGCGAGCGGATTCGGGGGATCGGACGTGTGGATCCCGTGCGACCTGAAACCACCGCGGCTCGTCCTGCGTTGTCGTGGGGTAGGACACCGACACGACGACGTCGCCGTCCGGAGAACCGAACACTGGGGGTGGTTCGGCTTGACGCACCATGACGACCGGGACGCCGTGCGGGCGCGGCTGCTGGCGCGCGTGCGCCGCTACCTGGACCACGCCGACGTGGCGTCGGTCCACACTGCCGAGGCGTACGACGAGGTGGTCCGGCTCGGGCGGCTGGTGATGGCGCGGGCCGAGGAGCAGAGCCTCGTATCCGATCTGCAACTCGTCGGCTGGCTGCTGCTGTGCCGCCTGGATGTGCTGTCCCCCGGCCAGCGGCTGCCCGACGTCAGCACCACCGCCCGCCTGCTGGCACCCGTCCACCGATCAGATCCGCGGAAACTGACCGCCGCCGCGCGCCTCCTGGTGGAGGCGTTCGGTATGGCTGCCCGCTACACCGTGCCCGAGACCCTGGCCGGGGAAGCGGACCGGCTGGTCGACCTCGCGGGCCGGTCGCGTCAGGGCGCGCCCGCGCAGCGGGCGGTCGAGCTGCTCCGGGAAGCGCTGGAGGCGGCCGGCCCCGACCACCCGGACTACACGACCTTGCTCGACCGTCTCGGCTGTGCGCTGCGTGTCCGGTACGACCTCGGCGGCACACGGGCCGACCTGGACGCGGCGGTGCGTGCGG
Organism: Streptomyces canarius; assembly: GCF_014650735.1. NCBI lineage: Bacteria > Bacillati > Actinomycetota > Actinomycetes > Kitasatosporales > Streptomycetaceae > Streptomyces > Streptomyces canarius. Next base: position 364,177 of record NZ_BMVN01000005.1, on the reverse strand, counting down.
GACGGGAGGCGGTGGCGCTCGGCCCGCGGGACCCGGCCGACCGGGCGCTGGTGCGTTTCAACCTCGGGCTCGCCCTGGCGCTCCGGTACGACGCCGAGCGAACGTGGCGGAACAGACAGGCCGCGCTGGACGTGGTGGACGACGCGGAAGCGGCGATCCCGCCGGACGGGCCGTCGCGGCAGGGCGCGCTGCACAGCGTGCGAGAGCTGCGGGCGTGGATCGAGCAGCGCCCGCCCCGCTCCGGTGAGCCCGTGCCACAGGCCCGGCCCGAGCCCGGACACGGCACACCCGCGGTGGAGCCACGGACGGCCCGCGAGCGCGGCTCGTGGTGGCGGGGCGGGCGCCGGAAGCCGTCCGTCGACGCCACGGGAGAACCGGCCGCGCCCCACGACGGTTCCCCCGGTGTGTCCGCCGGGTACCGGCGCGCCGCGCGGGCGGCCGAGGACCGGATGCGCGCCGTGCTCGCGGGCGACGGCAGCGCACTCGACGCGGCCATCGAGCAGTACCGTCGCGCGATCGGCGCCGCCGACGGCCAGGAGCGTGCCGCCGAGCAGCAGAACCTGGGCGCCGCCCTCGTCATGCGCTTCCGACGGGACGGTGACCGCGCCGATCTGGACGCGGCACTGGCTGCCACCCGACGTGCCGTGGCACTCGCCCCCGGCGAGCCCGACGGGCACGTCAACCTGCTGAACGGCAGCATGCTGCGGCATTCCCTGACCGGTGACTCCGCCGATCTGCACACGGCGGTGGAGGCCGGACGGCGGGCGCTCGCACTCCTGCCGCCGGACGCTCCGGACCGGTCGGACTGCGCATGGCAGCTGAGCACCGCGCTCACCGAGCGGTTGAGGAGCGCGGGGAATCCCGACGACGCCGCGGAGGCCGCGCGGTTGCTGGAACGCCTCCCGCCCGCATCCGGCACGGACCCCGGGGTGCCGGCGTCCGACGGCTACGACTGCGCCGGGCGGATACAGAGCCTCGGGGAGGCCCTCCACGGCCACTTCCTCAGGACGGGGGACCGGGTCCACCTCGACCGGGCGGTGGATGTCATGCGGCTCGGCATGCACACCGCGGACGACTCGGACCGCCCGCTGCTGAAGAGCCAGTTGGCCCGGATCCTCAAGGTGCGCCACAGGCACACCGGCGACCACACCGACCTCGACGACGCCATCTCCCTGGCGCGCGAATCCGTCGCGGGCGGCCCCGGCACACCGCTGCCCGGTTCCCGGCTCGCGCTCCTCGCCGAGTTGCTGACGGCGCGTCACCAGCAGACGGGCGAACTCGCCGACATCGACGAGGCGGTGGCCGTGGCACGCCAGGCCCTCGACGCGATGGGCCCCGGCGACGACGGCAACGGCCCGGGGGTCCTGGAGAAGCTCGCCTCGGCGCTGAGCAGCCGCTTCGACCAGCAGGGGACTCGTACGGACCTCGACGACGCCCTCGTCGCGCTCTCTCGAGCGGCCGAACTCCTGCCCGCCGACGCGCCCGCGCACCAGCGCACCAGCCTGCTCCACCGCCACGCCGACCTGCTGCGCAAGAGGTTCGTCGCGGCCGGTGAGCTCTCCGACATCGACGATGCTGTCGCCGTCGGACGCAGCGTGGTGGCCGACGGCGACAGTCGGGACATGCTGCACGGCGAGCGGCTGGTCAGCCTCGCGCTCTCGCTCGACGAGCGGTTCCGTGCCACCGGCAGCCCGGAGGACCTGGACGAGGCGATCGCCGCGGCGCGTTCGGCCGCGACGTCCCAGGCGACCTCCCATCGGATGCGCCTGGTCGCCACGCAGCAATGGGGGGATCTGCTCACGAGGAGGGGGGACTGGGCCGCCGCCGCCGACGCCCTGCGCCGAGCGGTGGAACTGCTCCCGGTCGTGGCTTCCTCGGGCATCGAGCGCACCGCTCAGGAACAGGTCCTCTCGGGACTGCACGGCGTGGCATCCGATGCCGCCGCGTGCGCCGTCTCCGCGGGCCGGCCGGAGCAGGCGGTACAGATGCTGGAACAGGGCCGTTCGGTGCTGTGGAGCCAGGCATCGGCTTTCCGGTCCGACCTGAATGTCCTGCGCCGGGCGCACCCGGGCCTGGCGGCCCGGCTCGGCGCGTTGCAGGAGGAACTGGGCCGGCCGCACCCCGCGACCGGCCGGCCGCGGGTTCCCGAGCCCGGGCACGGGCGGACCGCGCTCGGGCTCGCGGGGGTCGTCGAGTCCTGGGACCGCACGGTCGACGAGGTCCGCCGCCTTCCGGGGTTCGCCGACTTCCTGCGGCCCACCGGGTTCGAGGAACTCTCCCGCGGCGCGGCCCACGGCCCCGTGATCATGGTCAATGTCAGCCGGTACCGCTGCGACGCCCTGGTGGTCCGGCCCGGGACGGTCACCGTGGTCCCGCTCCCGGACATGACCGCTCTCCAGGCCGTCGAGCGCACCGGACCCTACCTCGAAGCGATCACCACGCTCGCGGACGGCCGCTCCGACAGCACGAACTCCGGCCCGGGAGTCGCCCGCCAGACCGTCCTCGGCACCCTGGAATGGCTGTGGGACACCGTGGCGGCGCCCGTCCTGGACGCGCTCGGACGGACCGCGGCGCTTTCCGGGCCACCTGAGAACTGGCCGCGCCTGTGGTGGTGCGCCACCAGCGTTCTGGCCACCCTGCCGCTCCACGCGGCCGGATACCACGACCCGGACGACGTCGAGCCGGGCCACGCCCCGAGAACGGTCATGGACCGGGCGGTGTCCTCCTACACGGCGACGCTCCGCGCGCTCCTGCGCGCGCATGACCGCCGGGCCCCCCGCCCGACGGACGGAAGACTGCTGATCGTCGCGCAGCCGGGCCCCCTGCCGTACGCCCCCGGCAAGCCGCTCCTGCCCGGGGCCCGGCAGGAGGCGGCTCTCCTGCGGAACAGATTCCCCGCCCGGGTCACCGAACTCACCGACGCCGGGGCGACGCACGCCTCCGTGCTGGAGGCGCTTCCCGGCCATCCCTACGTCCACTTCGCCTGCCACGGCACCAACGACCCCTTCCAGCCGGGCCGGAGCTCCCTCTTCCTGCACGACCGCAGCCTGCGGGTGACCGACATCGCCCGACTCGACCTCCAGCACGCCGAGTTGGCCTACCTGTCCGCCTGCGAGAGCGGGCACGGGGGCTTCACCCTGTCCGATGAGGCCATTCATCTCGCGGGCGGCTTCCAGTTCGCCGGATACCGCCATGTCATCGCCTCGATGTGGTCCGTCGAGGACGCCCGTGCGAAGGAGATCGCCGACCAGGTGTACTCCACCCTCACCGACCGTGGCTGGCCGCCTGACGCCTCGCGGGCAGCAGCGGCCCTCCACCAGGCGGTACGGGCCCAGCGTGACGCGGATCCGTACGACCCCGGGCGCTGGGTCTTCGTCACCCACACCGGCCCGTGACCGTGCCAGGCCCTGGGGTGCTCGTCGCGTTCTCCGGGCCGGCCGGCCGCACTCGCGTCACGTGTCCTGGTCCGGTGCGGGGCGTGCCGTCCGGACGACGAGCGAGCGGAGTTCCTCCACGGCGCGGACGCGGGCCGCGGACAGTTCGGGCGAGGACAGCGTGGCCGCGGTGACGGGGACGGGGCGGGGTGTGCGCTGGAAGTGCTTCTCGACGGCCGCGATCATGGCCGGATCCGGCCCCCAGGCACCGCCGATGACGATCATCCGCGGATCGGCGAGGGAGACGGCCGCGGACAGCACGCCGCAGACGGCCCGGGCGAGCGCGGCGCGGATCCGCTCGGCCCGTTCGCCGTGCCCGGCGAGCAGTTCCCGGAGGGCCGGGACGTCGATGGCGGTGGAGGAGGGCCGGCGCAGGCCGAGGGCGGCGAACACCTCGGTGAAGGCCATGGCCTCGCCGTGCGGGCCGTAGGTGCACAGGTGCGCGATCTCCCCGACGAGGCCCCGGTGCCCGCGGCGGACCGCGCCGTCGTTCACCACGGCGCAGCCGAGTCCTTCGCCGAGGTGCAGGTAGACGAAGTCGTCGACGCCCTGGGCGCGGCCCGCCCGGTGTTCGGCGCGGGCGGCCCAGTTGACGTCGTTGTCCACCAGCACGGGGCCCGTCACGCGCCCCGCGAGGACGCTGGGCGGGTCCAGGTCGCCGACGAGGAAGGGGGCGTCGGGCAGATGCACCAGCCGGCCCGTCCCGCGGTCCACCGGGTCGGCGGCGCTGATCACCGCGAGGCGCAGCGGGCCGGTGCTCCGCTCGGCCAGCTGTCCGGCGGCCCCGGCGAGGGCCCCGGCCGCCGTCTGAGGTCCCGCGTTCGCCTCCAGCGCGGTGCGGACCTGTCCGTGCACGTGGCCGAGGGCGTCGACGGCCTCGGCCGTCACACCGTGCGGGGTGATGCTCGCCACCAGCGCGGCACCGAGCCGCGGGGCGAGGGCGTAGTAGGAGCCGACCCGCCCGCGTCCGGTGGTGCGTTCGCCGGTGTCGACGACCAGGCCGGCCCCGGTCAGGCGCTGGACGCTGTCGGAGATCGTCGGCTTGGAGATCCCGGTGTGCGCGGAGATCTCCGCCCTGGTCAGACGCGGGTGGTCCATGAGCGCGCGCAGCACGTTCTCGTCGGTCAGCGCGCGCAGCATCTCCAGTGACGGCTTCGGCTGAGGCATGCGGCCCATTCTAGTAAGGACTCTTGCCTAAATAAGTCCGACGTGCCTACCGTCGTTCTAGTAAGGAGTCCTGACCAAAGGAGCCGGGCCATGACACGCGCCGCCGGACCCCAGCACCCCGCCGCCCTGCCGCACTGGGAGGAGACCCCGGCCGACCTCTCGGCCGCCATCCGCGAGATCAAGCCCGCCCTGCGCGCCCGCATCGAAGCCTCCGGCCGCAGCGTCCAGGAGGTGTTCGCGGCCGTCGAGCAGCGCATCGAGGCCCGTGTCGCCGAGATCGAGGCCGACCGCGCGGGCGGCGAGGAGGTGTGGCCCGTCCTGGACTACGACGCGATCGCCGACGGAGCGGTGACACCGGCGCAGAGGGCCAAGCTCAGCAAGCGCGGGTGTCTCGTCGTACGCGCCCACTTCCCGCGCGAGCAGGCGCTGGCCTGGGACGCCGACATCGTCGACTACGTCGAGCGCAACGAGTTCTTCGAGAACTACACCGGCCCCGGCGACGACTTCTTCGGCAGCGTCGGCTCCAAGCCGGAGATCTACCCCGTCTACTGGTCCCAGGCCCAGATGCGGGCCCGCCAGTCCGGGCGCATGGCCACCGTCCAGTCCTTCCTGAACTCGTTCTGGAAGCACACCGCCGACGACGGCACGCGGTGGTTCGACCCGGACCGCGACGCGCTCTACCCCGACCGCATCCGCCGCCGCCCGCCGGGCACCGACTCCGCGGGCCTCGGCACCCACTGCGACCCGGGCACGCTCGACCTGTGGATGACGCGCGAGTACCAGCAGGCCTTCCGCCACCTCTTCGACGGCACCGCCGAGCGGTACGACCCCTGGGACGCGGCCCACCGCACCACCGGTCCCCAGTACCCCGGCTCCACCATGTGCTCCGCCTTCCGCACCTTCCAGGGCTGGACCGCGCTGTCCGACATGGACGCCGACCAGGGCGTGCTGCACACGGTGCCGATCCCGGAGGTCATGGCCTACCTGCTGCTGCGCCCCCTGCTGCCGGACGTCCCCGAGGACTCCCTGTGCGGCGTGCGCACAGGCCAGGTCTTCCCCGTCACCAGGCGCTGGCACCCGATGCTCTACCGGGCGCTGACCCCGATCCCCGACGTCCGGGCCGGCGACTCCGTCTGGTGGCACTGCGACATGGTCCACGGCGTCGCCCCGGTGGAGAACCAGAAGGGCTGGGGCAACGTCATGTACATCCCCGCCGCCCCCTGGTGCCCCCGCAACGAGAGGTACGCGGCCTTGGTCCGGGAGGCGTTCGTCACCGGCTCCAGCCCGAGCGACTTCCCCGAGGAGCACTACGAACGCGCCTGGACCGGCCGGTTCACCCTCGACCAGCTGAACGACACCGGCCGCCGGGGCCTGGGCCTGGACTGACCGAGGGCACCGGGCGGGCGGGGCCCCGGCCCGGCGCCCGTGCCGTCAGACGGCTCCCAGGTCGGCGCAGACCCAGTGCTCGGGCCGCATGTAGACGAGGAAGTGCTCGCCGAGCCGGGCCCGGTCGTACTCCACGAACCCGGCGACCTTCTCCCGCGGCAGATAGCGGGCCGCCATCTCCCAGGAGTGCTCGTGACTGTCAGGGGCCGTCCGGGTGACCGGCCCCTCGACCGACACGTAGCGCACCGTGGGCTCCGTGCGCTGCACCATCAGGCTGAAACGCCCCGCGGTGCGGATCGCCCGCGCCTTGCGGGAATCGACCCCGGTGCGCACCCACAGCTCGCCACCCGGCGTGTACTGGTACCAGATGGGAACCGTCAGCGGGGCGCGGTCCGGCCGTTCCACGACCGACAGCGCGCCGATGTGAGGCTCCGCGAGAAACCGCTCTCGTTCTTCGATGGAGAGTGTCACGTGGCCGACCCTAACGCCGAGGGCGCGAGGCCCGCCGTAAGGGATTCCGCCGAATTCCGCGAGGCTGACCGCACACGGGGCACGGGGTGCCGGGCGTGCCGGCAACCGGCGTTCTAGTCGGCGTCGCGCTCCAGGACGCGGCGGGCCGCCTCGGCCTCCGCCGCGGGCGGGGACAGCTCGTCGAGCGTGTCCAGCTCGTCGTCCGCTTCCAGTTCCCGTTCCCAGGCCGCCGCGAGGCGTTCCTGCTCCTCGCGCGACCGCGCGCCGACGGCCTCCCGGTGGTGGGGGTCCAGCGCCGCCAGGAATCGTTCGACCGGGTCCGTCGGCATGCGGGTGCTCCTTGTCGCCACTGGGTGCCGCTCCGGCCCAGCATGGCCAACCCCGGCCGCGCCCGCCGCCCGACACGGCCCGGCACCACTCCGATGGCCCTGCGGGCGCCGGGGCCGCGCCGCGGGGCCATCGCCGGCCGGGCGCCCGGGGGTGCCACCGTCGCCCCCGGGCGCTCGCGCGGCCCGGACACCGCGGTGGGCGGGGCACCCGCGCCGGTGCATGGCGGTCCCATGTCCCGGCGGGGTCGTCACGGCAGGCCGGACCACCCCCGGCCGTGCGGTCAGCCTTTGCCTTCCGGATGCAAGGCACCCAGGGTCGTGGCCGGTTCCCGCCGGTGGTCGGCGAGGCCGTCCGCAGGTCCTTCCCCGGCCCGGCCGGCCGTGCGCGGGCGCGGGCCGGTCAGGTCTGCCGGGCGTGCACCGGGTCGTGCGCGACCTCGTCCGGACACTTCCGGTGCGGTTGGCTCAGCCGCCGGTCGCGCTGCCAGTCGAACATCGCGAGCGCCAGGGACGCCACCATCCCGACGAGGGCGGCGCACAGCGCGGTCACGAGGGCGCCCCGGTAGTCGTGGCTCCGGCCGAGCACCAGGTAGAAGAGGCCCGGCAGGGCGGCGGTCCCCAGCGTGGCGCCCAGCCGCTGCCCGGTCTGGAGGGCGCCGCCCGCCGCGCCCGCCATCCGCACGGGCACGTCCCGCAAGGTCATCGTGATGTTGGGGGAGACCACGAAGCCACCGCCGACGCCACCGAGGAACAGCACCGGCGCGGCGACCCAGGGAGCGAGGTGCAGGGGCACGAAGCGGAGCAGCAGCGCGGTGCCGCCCAGACCGACGATCACGCCCGTCAGGCCGCACACGGTGAGCAGGCGGCCGAACCTGTCCACCAGCCGCCCGGACACCACGGCCGCGCTCGCCGAGCCGAGGGCGAACGGAGTCACGGCGAGGCCGGACCGGAGCGGGGAGAAGCCGAGGCCGTGCTGGTAGAAGAGCGCGAACACCAGCCAGACCCCGCTGAAGCCGATGAAGTACAGCGTTCCTATGCCGGCGCCGACGGCGTAGCCGCGCACGGTGCTGAACAGACGCGGGTCGAGCAGCGGCTGGGCGTGCCGGGCGACCAGGCGGCGCTGCCACTGGGCGAAGACGACGAGCACCGCCGCACCGACGGGGAACAGCCACCACAGCCGGTCGAGACCGCCGGACTCCGCCTGGACCAGCGGGTACATGAGCGCGAGGACGCCCAGGCCGAGGAGCAGGACGCCGGGCACGTCCACCCGGCCCCGCCCGGAGCGCCGGGTGCGGGGCAGCAGGCGGCGGCCGAGGAGGATGGCGAGGATGCCGATGGGGACGTTGACGTAGAAGATCCACCGCCAGCCCTGGGCCCCGGAGGCGAGGGCGAGGATGACACCGCCGGTGAGGGGGCCCGCGGCGGAGGAGACGCCGACGGTGGCACCGAAGAAGCCGAAGGCCCGGCCGCGTTCGGCGCCGCGGAACAGCTGCTGGATGAGCGCGGAGTTCTGCGGGGCCATGAAGCCGGCCGCCAGCCCCTGGGCGAGGCGGGCCGCCACCAGCAGCATGATGCCGGGGGCCGCTCCGCAGACCGCGCTGAAGACCACGAAACCGCCGAGGGCCAGCAGGAAGATGCGGCGCCGGTCCAGCGCGTCGCCGAGACGCCCGGCGGTGACGAGGGCGAGGGCGAAGGTCAGGGCGTATCCGGAGACCACCCACTGCACCTGTGCGGGGGAGGCACCCAGGTCCCGCTGGATGGTGGGCAGGGCGACCGCCACGATCGTCACGTCGAGCAGGCTCATGAAGCCCGCCACCAAGGTGACCCACAGCGCGCGCCACCGGCGCGGATCAGGCTCGTAGCCGGCCTCCTGGGCACCCGGTTCCCGACCGCCCGCCACCGATGTCGACGCTGTCACCCGGGACTCCTCTCACCAGGGCCGCACCCGGTCGAACCAAGTTCCCGCGCCGGGCACGGGCACACCTGCCCCCCACCCCGCCACGCGACCCGCCCGCTCGCTCACGCCGTCCCGGCCCCGCTCGGCACCAGTTCGCGGAACGACGGCACGACCGGGCCATGAGCGTGCCCTCCAGCGGTGCTGCCCGCCGCGGCCGAGCGGAACGTCGACATCGTCGTAGGCGGTCCCTACAGCTCGGGCGTCCTCGCGGGCGGGCGGTACGCACTTCGAGCACCAGCAGGCCCCCGCCGAGATCGTCGCCGAGGTCGAGCGGATCAAGGCGCTCGCCGCGCGGCTCGGCGTCGGCATCAAGGCCGCCGCGCTGCACTTCTCCCTCGCCCGTCCGGCGACCGCCGCGGCCATCCCCGGCGCCACCCGCTCCAGCCGCGTCGCCGAGGACGTCGCCGCGCTCGCCGAGACGGTCCCGGCCGCGTCCCGGACCGCGCTCCGCGAGGAGCGCCTGATCGTCGGGAACGCGCCGCTGCCCGCCTGACCACTTCCCGAACCAGATCTCGATCCCCAGGAGAAACCCATGGCCGCCGCCACCGTGTCCCTCGACGTCCCCGTGCCCGCCGACCGGGTGTGGCAGCTCATGGGCGGGTTCGACTCACTCCATCGTCCGGGCCCCTTCCCGGTCGCCGGCTACCGGTCCACCCTCACCGTGCGCGAGGCGCCCGGCGGCCACGGCACCCGCGTCGAGTGGTCCGGCACCTTCATCCCCGTCGAAGTGACGGACCAGGAGGCCGTCGGCCTCTTCCACGGCATCTACGCCGACGGACTGGCCGCCCTCAGCCGGCCGCCGGGGACTCCGCACCGAGCCCGGAGAGGTAGGCGGTGAGGACGCGGGTGAGACGGGGTTCCACCTCGACGACGGCGTGGCTCAGCCGGGGATCGCTCGCGTACAGCTCCCGCAGGCGCGGCCCCGGGCTGGCCATCTGCCACAGTGCTCCGGCCATGCCGGTCGCCGTGGCGACCGTGTCGACGGCCTGGGGCTCGGTCAGTCCGAGCAGCCGGTGCAGTTCGCCGCCGATCCGTTCGACCTCCCCGAGCGTCACCAGCTTGAAGGACCGCACCGACTCGATCGACACGTTCCGTTCCAGGTTCAGGGGCGCCTGGGCGAGCAGGTCGCAGAACATGGGGCGCGCCGCGAGCGTGCCGGCGATCACCTCGGCGACCTCGGCGGGCATGGCGTGCGACCGGCCCGCGAGGTCGCCGCACAGGTCGGCGGCCCACTGCCGCCAGCCCTCCGCGGTCAGTTCGAGGAAGATCTGCTCCCTCGTCTCGAAGTAGCGCAGCAACGCCGACTTGTGCATGCCCACGGCCGCCGCGATGTCGGTGAGGGTGACGTCCCTCACCCCGTGCCGGCCACCGAGCGCGCGGGCCGCGTCCAGGATCGCCTGTTCCCGGGCCTGTTTGGCCTCGGCGCTGCGCGCACGCCGAAAGGCAAGCTCACTCATGGAGGACATCATAGGAAGCAGTAGCGGAACGCCGTTGCGTTACCAGGGGAACGGTGTCGCAGCAGCGAGAGTGGACCGGTTGCGGCCGGCTTCACCGGGTACCCACGCGAGGTGAGGAGGCATGGGCACAGCCCGGACACGAGGAAGGCGAGCCGCTCGTGACGAGGCTCGGCGGCATTGAGGACGACGGGGCGGGGGCGGGCGACGGCGTGGTGGCCGCCGCGCTGGGGATGGACGACGCCGTGGAGCTTCTGGTGGCCCTGTGGTCGTCGGCGGCCCAGGACGTGGACTTACGTCTGTCGCCCCATCAGCTGCGCGCGCTCCGGGCGCTGGAGGCGGCGCCGGATCTGAACCTCACCGCCCTGGCGGAGCGGCTGGGCATCGGGCTGCCCACGGCCAGTCGGCTGTGCGACCGGCTGGAGGCGGCCGGCCTGCTGGAGCGTTCGCCGCGTTCGCATGACCGCCGTGAGGTGCGCCTGGAGCTCACGGCGCACGCGCGGCGCGTCCTCGCGGACGTGGCGCGACGCCGGACGCGGGCCCTGGCTACGGCCCTGCGGCACATGGCGCCGGACGACCGGGCGGCGCTGAGGCAGGGTCTGCGGGCCCTGCGGGCGGTGCTGGACGGGGGAGCGCCGGTGCGGGGCGCCGAGGCGGAGTGACCGGCCGGGGCGGTGCCGGCGGGGCCGTCGCTCGCGGCCCGGACCCCGCCGCGTCAGCGTCCGTGCCAGTCCAGGCACACGACCAGGGCGTCGTCGTCCGGGGCGGGCCGGCCGCGGTGGCCGGACAGTTCCCGCAGGATGGCGCGGGGCACGTCGGCGGCGGGCAGCAGGCGGGTCGACTGGATCGCCCGCGCCAGCGCGGTGTCCCCGTATGCCTCGCCCTGGGGATCGGCGACGGCGTAGACACCGTCACTGACGAAGACCAGCCGGTCGCCCGGCCGCACGTGGAACTCCTGGGCCACGTAGTCGGTCTCCTCGAACATGCCGAGCGGCAGCTGGGCGTCGAAGGCGACCCGCTCCACGGTCCCACCCCGCAGACGCAGCATCTGCGGGGACCCGGCGTCCACCACCGTCACGCGTCCGGTGGCGAGCTCGAAGTCGAACATCAGCACCGACAGGTAGCAGCGGCCACGGTAGTGGGCGTAGACGGCCTGATCGGCCAGGGCCGCCTGGTCCGCGAGGGAGATACCGGCCCGCCGGGCGTTGCGCAGGGCGTTGATGGCCAGGTTCGTGAGCAGGGAAGCCTCTATGCCCTCGCCCATCCCGTTGGTGACGTACAGCATGAGGTGGTCGGCGGTCGCGGACCAGTCGAAGTTGTCACCGAAGATCCCGTACGCGGGCTCCAGCTGGGCGCCCAGCTCGTACTCGGGACGGGCGCACGAACCGCCGGGCAGCAGCTGCCACTGCATCTCGGCGGCCAGGGTGAGCCGGTCCTTGCGGCGTGCCCGCAGATACAGGTCGGTGTCACGCCCGGCGACGACCACCTCATGGGCGAGCACCTCGGCGGTCTCGGCCAGCTCCGCCAGCTCGTCAGGGGTGAGCGCGCCCTCCGGCAGGGTCACCGACAGCACGCCGAGCCGGTCGCCGCGCACGCTCACGGGCAGATGCACCCGGACCAGGCCCTCCGGCGCCGGCTCGACGAACGGCTCCTGGGCGCCGAACGCGCGGCCGGCCGCACTGCCGTGGACCGCGAGCGGCTCGACCGCATGCGGCGGCACGGGAACGGGCTGGAGCACCGTCATCCCGTAGTCCGCCATGAACAACTCGGCGGACCGCGCCGCGTACTCCTTGGCGAGCACACGGCGAAGGGCGTCGAGCAACTCATCCGGTGCCGCCGTCCGCAGGGCGCGTTCAGCGGTCACAAATCTGTTCACGATGGGAAAGACACCAATCCTTGGTCGGGCCTCGGTCGCACGCGGCACTCGATTCCTCCGCGCCGGTCGTGCGGGACATCTGTCATCAGCCTGCGTCCCTAGTAGGCTGCCAACCGTCCCGAAGCCTGCGAGAGTGTGACAGTGAACGCCTTCCGACACCTGCCACAGCCCGATGAGGTCGCCCGTATGACCTCCACGGCCGGTGAGCTGCTGGAAGTGCTCTGGGGGCGTGCCTCCACCGCGCCCGCCTCCGCATCCCAGCTGCGCGTGCTGCTCATCCTTGAGCACAACGAGGGCATCAACCTGCGCACCCTGGCCGATTCCCTGGCGTCCACCCCGCCGTCCACCAGTCGGCTGTGCGACCGGTTGCAGGCCGCCGGTTTCGTCGACCGGGTGGTCAGCCCCGCGGACCGGCGGGAGGTGCGGCTGCACCTGAGCAGCCGGGGGCGAGCCTTCCTCGACGACCTGCGGGCCCGCAGGGAGAGGGAGCTCCAGGAAGTCATGACGCTGATGCCCGCCGCCAAGCGGGCCGCCCTGCTGGAAGGGCTGGAGGCTTTCTGCGCCGCCGCGGCCACGCAGATACACGACGACGCAGAGGGGTCCGGCAGCCGGACCGCCTGATGCGCTGGGCGCGGTACCCGGACCGTCGGCGCCATGGGGCGCCGGCGGCCGGGACAGGCAGCGGCCCGCGTCCACCGGAACATCACAGATCCTTCCCCGTGCCCGTCCGACACGGTTACTTTGTTGCCTCATGGCTATAGTTGTCAAACGGCAACTGCCACTCTCCGTTCTCTCCGTCCACGGATACCCCGAACGCCGCCGGGCCTGCTCGAGCCGATGGCTGCCGCGCCATGTGGACCCCGCGGTGAGCCTCCGCCGTGAGATCGCCCCGGAGGGGCGGACCGGCCCCATGGCACCGCCGCGACCGGATACCCTTGAGCGGCGCCGGGCATGTCCGGGCCTCCGGCGGGTAGACGTGGGCCCATGAACGGGGGAACGCGCATGGACCCGGTGACATCGGGGCCCGGTGGTGACGGTGTGACCGGTCCCGAACCGATGCACGAGACCGTCCCACTGGACGGTCAGGGCACCTGCATCGCCGAGGCACGTCGCCACGCGGCCGACTTCCTCACCCGGGTGCAGCGCGAGTACGGGCTGCCGGTGTCGGACCGGGCGATGGACCTGACCCGGCTGGTGGTCAGCGAACTCGTCACCAACGCGCGCAAGTACGCGCCGGGTCCGGTACTGCTGGAACTACGGCTCGTCGGCGGTCTCGTCGAGGTGGTCGTGTGGGACAGCGATCCGGCGCTGCCGATGGCACGGCCGGCCGACCCGGGCCGGGTCGGACAGCACGGACTGGAGATCGTGATGGCGGTCGTCCAGGGCTTCGAGGTGCAGAGGGAGCCGGTCGGCAAGCGCGTCACCGCCCGGATCGCCCTGGCCGACGACCCGGACGACACCCTCTCCGGCCGCTCCTCCCGCTAGCCTCACGTGGCGTCGTCCGCGCGCAGGGCCCTGGCGCGGGAATCGATGAAGGTGAAGTGCTCCCGGGTGCCGGTGAGGGAGAACAGCCGCTCGACCGCGGGATGGAGAGGGCCGAGCAGGAGCAGCGCGCGGTGCGTGTCCCGGTGGCGGCGCCAGGCGTCGAGGAGGGCGTTGAGCAGGCCGCTGTCGGCGAAGGTGACCCGGGAGAGGTCCACCAGGGTCACGGGGCGCGCCGAGTCGTCGGCCTCGGCCCAGGCGGCCTGGAGCAGATCGCTCTCGTCGTCGTCGATCTCGCCGCGCACCGTGATCTCGAAGACTCGGTCATGGCAGGTCAGCCTCACGGTAGCCCTGCGTTCCCACTGCATCGCGTCGTCCCCGTGCGCCATCGGTCGGTGGCCCGCGCGGCGCGGTGCCGCCAGGCCTTGCGTGGTTCTCCTACCCAGCCCCGATCATAAGTTGCCTATCGGCAAGTACCCGCCGCGCGGAGGGGACGGTCGGCCAGGGTGGCGGTGCCGCGCCGGAGCAGGTCCAGGGAGCGGGGGAAGTCCCGCAGCTGGTGTCCCAGCGCGCCGAGTGCGGCGACCATGGAGCGGGCCGGCACGCCCCGCGCCTCGAGGACGCAGGCGGTCCAGTCCAGGAACGTGGTGAAGAGCGCCGGGTCGTCGACGTACAGGGCGGTGGCCAGGAACTCCACGATGTGCGAGAGGTCCTCGGCGGTCCGCTCGCGCTGCTCGTCACTGTAGGCGCGCAGGGGCGGGAAGAGGTCTTCCAGGGCCGTCATGGTCTGCCGGACGAGGAGGACGCGGGACCGGGCGACGAACGTGTACTCCTGGTCGGTCAGGTGGGGCAGGTCGTCCACCACCTGCCGGGCCGCCGCCGGGTCCGCCGCGGGCAGGCCCTCCGCGAGGATCGCCGCCGCGGCACGGGCGTCGGGCGCCCACCTGTCGGCGCCCAGCGCGTGGGCGTAGCGCCCGTCCGGCCCGAAGGCCCGCCCGCCCGCCATGACGGGGACGCCTATGGCCTGGCAGGCGGTGACGGCGGCGTGCGCGGCGGGCAGGCGCGTGGGCAGGGAGCCGGACAGCAGCACTGCCTCGGACCCGGTGCTGTGCAGGTGGGAGACGAGATGATGGGTGGGGGTCTGGGCACCGAGGTAGTCCACGCGCCAGCCCCGCAGGCGCAGCACCTCGGCGACCAGCCGCGCCGGCAGGGCGTGCCACTCACCGTCGACACAGCTGACCGTGACACGGCCCCGGGGCGTCCCGCCCGCACCGGCCTCGCGCTGCCTGTCGTGCCCGAGGCCGCTGATCACCCGTTCGTTGAGCGCGGTCGCGGCATGTTCCTGCGCCACGGTGAGGCGGTCGGCGGCCCACTCCCTGCCCACCCTCTCCTGAACCGCGGCGATCACGTCCAGCAACAGCGTCTCCTCGCCGACCCCGTCGGCCCGGGCACCGCGGACGACGTCGACCGCCGTGTGCTCGTCGCCGTGGACCACCGCCTGCCACAACGCGTCCACCAGGGCGTGTGTCGTCGCCGGGGGAGCGGTCACGGAGTCCTCCGATGGGTCGTGGAGCGGGCGCGGCCCTGACCGTCCGCCACCGTCCGGTCCGCCACGCGGGGCGCGCCGATGGCCACGGTGGCGATGTCGTCGTGGCTGCCCGGCCCCAGCCACTGGGCGGTCAGCATCTGGATCCGCTCGACCACCGCCTCGGCCGGCAGCCCCGCGCACTCCGCGAGGACCCGCTTGAGCCGGTGCTCGCCGAACAGCTCGTCCCCCAGCGGACCGCCTCGGGCCTCGGTGACGCCGTCGGTGTACAGCAGACAGGTCTCCCCGGGGTGCAACGTCACCCGTGCGGTGGTGGCGGTGACCCTCGGGAGGGCGCCGATGAGTGATCCGCGTGTGGCGGCCTCCTCGACGGTGCCGTCGGCACGGACGATCAGCGGGGGGAGGTGCCCCGCGCTCGTGAGCCGCAGCGCCACCTCACCACCGCGCCGGCGGACGGACGCCAGGACCAGGGTGGCGAACCGGGTGTGGGGGGACGACAGCAACGCCTTGTTGAGCAGGGTCAGCATGCGTACGTGATCGGTGGCCAGCGGCAGCAGGGCGTGCAGCGTGTTGCGGATCTTGCCGGTCAGCACCGCCGCGTCCAGGCCCTTGCCCGCCACGTCCCCGAGCGTCACCAGGCTCTCCTCGGCGGGACCCGCGCCGGGATGGACGTCGTAGAAGTCGCCCCCGATGTGTTCGTTGTCCCGCGCCGGGCGGTAGGCGCCCGCGTACTCCACCCCGTGCACGCTCTCCAGCCGTGGTGGCAGCAGTTCCCGCATCAGGGTGGCGGTGATCGAGGATTGCTCCGTGTACAGACGGGCGGCGGACAGCGCGGCCCCGGCCCGGGCCGCGAAGAGCCGGGCGAAGAGTTCGTCGTCGCTGAACGCCTGTTCACTGCTGGAGCGGAGCAGGACCAGCGCACCGGCGGACACACCGTGCCCGGGCAGCGGGGCGACGATGACGGAGCCCACCGGCTCCCGGAAGCCCGCCGGACGCGACCAGCCGGGCAGGCGGGCCGGGTCGATCCAGCGCGCGGGCACCGGGGGGAACCCTTGCAGGGCCTCGGCCAGTCCGGGGAGGTCGCGCACCTCGACCGGCGCGGTCACCCGGGTCACCGGCCCGCCGCGGAAGGCGTACGTGAGCGGGTACCGGCGGCCCTGCGGCGGAGCGACGAGCACGGCCGCCTCGGCGAGGTGATCGGTGGCCATGCGGGCCGTGGCCTCCAGGCACCGCGTCAGGTTCAGTGTCGACAGCAACTGGCTGGAGACGTCGGCCAGGAGGGCGGTGCGCCGGCGTGTCCCGGCCAGGGCGGCCTCCGCCAGCCGGCGGTCGGTGTCGTCGACGAGCCACCACACCACGTCGCCCTCGTCCGTCGGGGTCGGGTGCGCCTCGAAGAACCGGTCCGCGACGGCGCCGGCCGTCCGGACCGCACCGCCGGACGTCCCGTCCGTGAACCGTCCGTGTGCCTCCGCCAGCCAGGACGGAACGGTGTCGCGGAGCTTGTCCCCGCGGACGGCGTCGGACCACAACTGCCGGGCCGCGTCGTTCAGTTCGACCAGGCGGCCGTCCCGGTCGGCGACGAGCACCGGGTACGGGGCATGCGCCCAGGCAGCACCGGGACCGGCCGCGACGCAGCGAGGATCGACGGGGGAGCCGCTGGAACCGACCACACGCGGGGGCGCGACCGGGACGCGCCCCACCACCTCTCTGCGACGGACAACAGATGTCTTATGGCAACAGTCCCGCATGACGCCCCTCGGCGCAAGCGGCTCTCGTCGTTCCCGGTTGACGCGGTCCGGGCGGTGCGCTGAGGGCACCGCCCGGACCGGGCGAGCACCCTTGGTCACGCGGACGCGTTCGCGCGGGCGGGCAACCGTCCCATGGAGTCAGGGCCCCCGCGTCGTCCGGCATGGGCGCCTCCTCTCTCCGCGGACGCCCCGGGGCCCCGCGCGGCAGCGGTGCCGCCCGTCTGGCGCCGCCGAAGCCCGGCCGGGCTTCGACGAGGAGCATGCCGCCCGCAGGCGGACCGGGGCCGGCTGCCCGGCCTGGAGCGCGGGCCACGCGTCCCGAGGGGCGATCAGGGCGTGAAGGGGCGCGGCGGGGGAACCCGGCCGTGTCGGCGAACGGATCGGAGGACGGCCATGACGGGACACACCGACGAGCCCGCCGAGCGGTCCGACCGGGCCCGCGACGAGGAGGAGCCCGGAGCGCACTCGGGCAGCGAGAGCCAGGCCCGCGACCGGACGGTTCCGGGCACGGCCGGCGCCAAGGAGGGCTACCAGCCCGAGGAGGGCACGGCGGCCGGCGAACCATTGAGGGGCGTGCGGGCCGAGGAGCGGCCGAAGGAGCGCCGGCAGGGGAGCGAGGAGACCGGTTCCGGCCGGTAGGGAGGGCTCACCGGGCCGGACGGCGCGGTGTCACTCGGCGGGGCCGCCCACGGTGGCGGCCCCGCTGTGCTCCCCGCCGTCGCCCCCGCCGCCCGGGCCGGGACGCCGTACGACGAGACTGCTCACCTCGAAGCTCAGCTCGGTCGTGTCGTCCTCGGGCGGCGGATGGTAACGCCCGGCACTCACCGAGAGGTTGACGATGAGATAGGCGTGCCAGGCGCGGCCCACGCCCCGACCGTCCGAGAACACCGGCGTGCCGTTCAGCCACCAGACCACGGAGCGGCGCCCGAAGTCGGTGCGCAGGTCGACCCAGGCGCCGGGACCGACGGCGTCGTCGTGCACGTAGCGGTCGGCGCCGCGCACATGGTTGGTCAGTTCCAGCAGGTCCGGGTGGTCCGGGTGGTACTCGAAGACGTCGATCTCCTGGTCGCCGTCCCGCCAGGTCCAGATGGCCGGCCAGGCGCCGATCTCCCGGGGCAGCCGGACGCGGGCCTCCAGCACGTCCCCCGCCCGGACCGTGAACCCCTCCTCGCTGCCCTCGGTGGTCAGCAGCCCCGTGTTCCACCTGCCGTCGGGCCGGCGCGTGGCCCGGAAGACCCCGGAGCGGCTGTGGTCGGCGTCGGGCACCAGGTAGTCCAGTTTGTCGTCGCCCGGATTGACCGGGCCGCCGTCCGGATAGGCCCACGAGCGGCCCGCGACCCACTGTGTCCGGGAAGTGAAGTCCGCCGTGAACACGACGTCGGATCCGGTCGGGCGGCGCGGAGCCGGCAGCCGGCCGCCCGGTGCGAGTTCCTCCATGCCCGATGTCTCACCGGCGGTCACCCGGTCATGCGCCCGGGCCCCGATCCGGCCCCGAGATTGCGCCGTCCGGGTGAACGGCGGATGGTCCGGCGCAGACGGGCGCCCTGGGCGCGCGGCTCCCGCTGGACCGCGCTCACCTGGACGTCCCTCGGCCGGCCCTGGCTCGCCGCCAGGGCCGCGCAGACGGCCGCCGCCTGTCCGGCGGCCATGGAGATCGGCATGACGCGGTAGGAGGAGTGGGCCACGTGGTCCCGAAAGACGCGGCGGCCCGCGACCGGGGACGGGGGCGGGGCCGGTCAGCGGACGACGCGGTGCCGCCGGCTTCCTCGGCGCAAGCGCACCGCCGCGAAGACGAGGTCGAGGACGAGCAGGACGGCGCCGATGACCAGGAGGTAGAACAGGCCGTGGACGACGAATCCGATGATGCCCAGGACGACGGCCACGAGGATCAGGAACAGGAACAGACTCATCGGATCTCCCGGCGTTCTTCCATGCGTCAACGGCGGGCCAGGCGCCGCTCGCCGCCGGCGCCAGGGGTGTAGGTCAGCTCGTAGTGGGCGAAGACGTTCGGCTCCTCGGCGACGGGCAGTTCGCCGTCGGGGTCGATCGCCGGGGCCTTTTTGACCTGGTCCTTGCTGTGGGTGACCTTCAGGTAGCCGGGACCGACCGTCGCACCGGGGAGCGGCACGAACACCAGGCGGCGACGGGTGGGCAGGCCCACGGTCACCGTGGCGAAGAACGGCTGGTCGGTGGCCGTGTCCACATAGACCGACTCCAGGGCGCCGATCTTGTGCCCCTTGGGGTCGACGACGTCGTGACCTCGCCACTCGCGGATATCGGATGCCTCGAACATCAGAACCTCCTCTGCGGGGGTACCCACGATCGGGCCGGTGATGTGGCCGCGCCACCCGAATGCCTCAGAAGGCGTACCGGATGCGCAGCCAGGGGGCGCGGGACGCCACGAGGTCCCGCAGGGTCCGCACGGCCTCCGCTTTGACGCGAGTGGCGTAGCGGACGTTCAGCGCGCCGTTCTCCGAGCGTTTGCCGTGTTGCAGGGCGGGCCGCCACAGCACTTCCTCGGCGCGGGGGTGCCATCCCAGGTTGACCTCGTGCAGCTCCCGGTTGTGCGTGAGCATGATCACTTCGGCGGCAGCCTGCCGTTTGACCCGGTCGGGCAGAGCGTCGTCGAGATGCCGCAGCAGTTCGGACCAGGCTTCCTGCCAGCCCGGGCGCACCACCACGGGGGAGAGGTTGAAGTGGACCTCGTATCCCGCGTCCAGGAAGTCCGCCGCGGCGGCGATCCTGTCGCCGACCGGTGACGTCCGCAGGTCCAGCAGCCTTGAGTCCGCCGAGGGCATCAGCGAGAACCGGATGCGGGTCCGGCCCCGCGGGTCCAGGGCCAGCAGGTCGGGGTTGACGAACTTGGTGGCGAAGGACGCCTTCGCCGTGGGCCACTGGCGGAAGGCGCGGACGAGATCCGCGGTGTTGTCACTGATGAGCGCGTCCACCGAACAGTCGCCGTTCTCCCCGATGTCGTAGACCCAGGCCGACGCGTCGCACTGGTTCGGGTCCCGTTTCCGGCCCTGTCGGGCGATGTGCCGTGCCAGGTGGGCGATGATGCCGTCGATGTTGGTGAAGACGGTGACGGGGTTGGCGTATCCCTTGCGGCGCGGCACGTAACAGTACGCGCAGGCCATCGCACACCCGTTGGAGGCGCCGGGGCCGATCCAGTCGGCGGACCGGCCGTTGGGCCGCGTCGTCAGTGTCTTCTTCTCGCCCAGGACCAGTGTCTCCCCCTTCACCCGCACCCAGCGCTCGACGTTCCCCTCGTTGCCGTGCAGCCCGGGGATGCGCCAGTGCGACTCCACCGCGATCACCTCGGCCTGCGGGAAGCGGGCGAGGATCTGACGGCCGCGCGCGGAGGCGGCGGCGGCCGGCTCGGCGTAGACGGTCCGTACCGGAAGGAGGCGGCGGGCCGTGGCGGAGTCACGGAAGGCGGAGCGCTGCTCCGGCCCGTGCCCGGGAACCGTGCCGTCCTGGCCGGTCGTGCGCGTGCCGGGCGCGGCGGTGTCCAGCGCGTCGACATCGAACAGGGTGTCGGGGCCGTCGTCCGGTCCGGCGGAGGGGTACCGCATCTCTGCTCCCCTCGGGTAGGTGCCTCGGGAAGGTGCCGTAGGGGGTCTCCACTCCACTGTAGGCATGTGGCGCAGCGGTGGTTCCGCGCACCCGGCCGGCACTGGAGCACCGGTGCCGGGGGACCCGGGGGACTCAGCGGTCGTCCAGAGGATCGTGACCCCAGTTCATCAGCGAGTGGCGCCACCGTGTGTCGCGTACGTCCCCGGACGGACGCTGCGCGAGGTGACGGCGGATGTAGCCGGTCACCTTGCGCATGTGGGCGTAGTCCGCGTCCGAGAGGTCCCCCTTCTTCTTGCGGAGGACGTCCACGATGGCGCGGCCGGAGGCGTGACCGGTGGACTCGCCTCCGTCCTTGTGCTGTCCGGCGGCCCGGGAGTCGTCGGTGGCCAGCCACTCCTCCAGTGCGGAGGGTGTCATGTTCACCAGTTCGCGGAAGCCGTCCCGGATCTCCTGGTGCTGCTCCTCGCCCGCCACCGGGCCCTACTTCTTCCTCTTGAGCGCGGACGGCTTGTGCACGGCCGTGCGGCCGGACTTCTCGCTGCGCACCTCGTACTGCGGGTCGCCGGGCGAGGCGTCCACGGTGCGTCCCGCCGCCTCGGTGCGCTCGGTGATCTTCTTCTCCACGGTGCCCGTGGTCTCGCTTCCGTGGCTCTTCCAGGCCACCTTGTCGCCCTTGGACGGCTCGTTCTCGTCTGACGCGCGCTTCGCCTTGGCCATGGTCGTACTCCCGGGGACGGAGATTCCGGTGTGCTGGTCATCGCGGTCTGTCCTCCTCCCACCGTGCCGGGAGAGGGCGCGGTCCGCACCTGCGGGCCCGGCCGGCCATCTCCCCGGGCCGGGGACGTCAGGAGAGCTTGTCGACGGCCGTTCGGGTGGTCGTCTTGAAGGCCTTGACCGGGGCGTCGCGGAACGAGCCCATCCGGGACCACTTCACGACCGTCACGGTCCTGCCGTCGCGGCCGACCGAGAACAGGGCGATGTCGGAGGCGCCCCAGGTCGCGGTGGTGTGGACGCCGTAGACGTGGGCGCCCGCCGCCACCTTGACCTTGCCGTAGTACTTCTTCGCCGCCGTGATGTCCGGGAACTGTGACCGGAGCTTCTTCGCGCAGCCCGCGAGGTCCTTGCGCAGCAGGGCGGCGAAGTCGGCGGCGCGCTGTGCGTCGCGCTCCACCACGGTGACCTGGAGGGCGTTGGTGTCGAGGTCCGTCCAGTAGGCGCGGTGCACGGAGATCGACGGCAGGGCGTCCCCGACGCAGATCGGCAGCGGGTCCGGTCGGCCGGCGGTGACCGGGCCGGCGTACCAGGGCGACGAGGGGTGGGGCGGCAGGTCCGCCGGGTCGAGGAAGGCGGGTGCGTCGGCGGTGCCGGCGGCAGCCGTCGCCGGGAACGCCGCCAACGCGAGGGCGGTGCCGGTGGCCAGGGCCGTCAGAGCGTTGCGGATGCCCCGCGTCCGGATCGTCATGTGTCCCCCTGTGCGGTGTGTTGCGCCGGATGCCGGTGAGGACGGGTTCCTCCCGGCCGTTCATGTGGAGTACGACCCGTGCGGGGGGCGGTTCGTTGTGCCCCGTGTGGCACGGAACGGTCACGGACGTCACCGGTCGGCGGTTACGTCCGGTTCTCACCCGGGTCGGGCCGGACGGGCGGACTCCGCACGCCGCGGGCCACGCGAGCGGGGCTGTACGACCCCGGTGACCGGTCGGCCGGGGCCGGTGGGCGAGCAGGTGCCTGAGGGCCGCGGCGGCTGCGATCCCGGCCGGCGCGGCGCCCGGACAGGACATGGCCGCCGGGGAGAACGCCGCCGGCCTCGCAGGCGGTGCTGTCCGGGTCCGGTGCCACCGGCGACGCCCGGCACCCCATCAGCCCGCACCCCGAGGGCGAGGGCGCCGAACGCGCGGTGCGGCAGGCACTGGCGGAGGCCGGCCCGACCCCCGCAGACACCCACCACGTCACCGCGCACGCCACCTCTATGCCGTTGAACGCCCGCACGGAATTTCGCCGCGTCGCACCGGATCTTCCGCCGACGCCGCCCGCCATGGCCACCAAAAAGCATCCGGGGGCACTGCCTGGGGGCCGCACGTGCCGTCGAGGCCGCCGTGTGCGTCCTGACGCCGCACCACCAGGCCGTGCACCCGACCGCCGGCCTCGACACGCCCGAACCCGGCGGTTTGTTAGGCTCGCCCTGCCTCCCGTGGGGGAAGTCCGGTGAGAGTCCGGCGCTGACCCGCAACGGTGTGTGCGGGGACCTGTGGTCCTCGCGCGAGCCCGATCGCCCGTGGAGGGGCCAGCGACCCGTTTGACTGCTCGCCGCGGACTGCGAGAGGGGGCCGCGCGGCCGGCACGGCCGTACGGGCTGTCCCTGTTCGACGTTCCGCGGCGGCCCGTGCGAAGGACGGCCCCACCGTGCGTCGAAGAACGGCCCCCCGCCGGATACCCGCGCTCCCGCTCGGCCTGGCGCTGGCAGCGCTGCTGGTGCTCTCGCTCCTGTGCGGGGTCGCGCTCGGGGCCGCCGGAATCGGCTGGGCCGACGTGCTCCGCCTGCTGTGGGCCGGGCTCACCGGCGGCACCCTGCACGCCGACGACGCTGCCCCCTACACCATCGTCTGGGAGATCCGGCTGCCCCGGGTACTGCTCGCCGCCGTCGTCGGGGCGGGGCTCGCGGCGGTCGGCGTGGCCGTGCAGGCCATGGTCCGCAACGCGCTGGCCGACCCGTTCGTCCTCGGCATCTCCTCCGGCGCGGCGGTGGGCGCCAACGCCGTCATCCTGCTCGGCGCGCTGGCGGGACTCGGGGTGTGGGCGCTGTCGGTGTCGGCGTTCGCCTCGGCGCTCGCGGCCATGGCCCTCGTCTACGCCGTGGCCCGCTCGCCGCACGGACTGACCCCGCTGCGGCTGATCCTGACGGGCACCGCGCTGGCGTACGGCTTCGAGGCCGTCACCACGGTCATGGTGTTCGGCGCGGCCCGGGGCGAGGCGGCCAGGTCGGCGATGATGTGGCTGCTGGGCAGCCTCGGCGGCGCCACCTGGGCGCAGGTGCCGCTCGCCGCGGTGACCGTGGCCGCCGGATGGGCGTGGCTGCGGTGGCGCGCGGAGGCGATGAACGCGCTCGCCATGGGGGACGAGACCTCGGCCGCCCTCGGTGTCCCACCACCCCGTCTGCGGCGGGAGCTGTTCCTGGTGACCGCGGCCGTCACGGGAACCGTCGTCGCGGTCAGCGGGGCCATCGGATTCGTCGGGCTGATGGTGCCGCACGTCGTGCGCATGCTGGTCGGTGCCGACCACCGCCGGGTGCTGACGGTCGCCCCGCTCGCGGGAGCGGTGCTGCTGGTGTGGGCGGACGTGCTGTCCCGGCTGCTGCTCGCCCCGGCCGAACTGCCGGTCGGCGTCATCACCGCGGTGGTCGGTGTCCCCGCGTTCCTGCTGCTGATGCGGCGGGGCGGTTACGCGTTCGGGGGGCGTTGACCGTGCGACTCGACATCGAGGACATCACGATCGAGGCGGCCGGAACCCGCCTGGTCGAGCACATCGACCTCACCGTGGACAGCGGGACGTTCGCCGGACTCGTCGGCCCCAACGGCAGCGGCAAGTCGACCCTGTTGCGCAGCGTGTACCGGGCGCTGCGGCCGACCGCCGGGGCCGTGCGGCTGGACGGCGACGACCTGCACGCCATGGACCCGCGGGCCACCGCCCGCGCGCTCGCGGCGCTGCCCCAGGAGTCGTCGGCCGAGTTCGACTTCACCGTGGCCGAGGTGGTCGCCATGGGGCGGCTGCCGCACCGCGACCGTACGGCCGCTTCCGACCGGGAGACCTGTGCGCGGGCGATGGACCGCACGGGCGTCGCCCACCTCGCCGACCGGGGGTTCGCCGGTCTGTCCGGAGGCGAGAAGCAGCGGGTCCTCATCGCCCGCGCGCTGGCGCAGCAACCCCGGGTGCTCGTCCTCGACGAACCCACCAACCACCTCGACATCGCTCACCAGTTGGACGTCCTCGCCCTGGTCCGGGACAGCGGCCTGACCGTCCTGGCCGCACTGCACGACCTGAACCTCGCCGCCGCCCACTGCGACGTCCTGTACGTCATCGACAAGGGCCGGATCGTCGCCGCCGGCCCACCGCACGACGTACTGCGACCCGCCCTGCTCGCCGAGGTGTTCGGCATCCGCGCGCACCCGGTGCGGCATCCGGTGACCGGCGCCGTCCAGCTCCTGTTCGACCTGCTTCCGCCCACCACCTGAGGACCGCCATGCGCACGCTGCTCGCCGCCGCCCTCTGTCTCGCCGCGACCGCCACCGGCTGCGGCGCCACGGTCGAGTCCGCCGAGGACGCGCGATCCCCTGCCGTCACGCTCACCAACTGCGGCCGAGAGGTGACCTACGACAAGGTTCCCGAACGGGTCGTCACCAACGACGTCGGCATCACCGAGCTGATGTTCGCGCTCGGCCTGGAGGACCGCATGGCCGGTTTCGCCATGCCCGACGACAAGGGCGACCTGAGCCGCGTGCCGTGGAAGGACGGTTACGACAAGGTGCCCTGGCTGTCAAAGGACCAGCTCACCAGGGAGAACGTCCTCGACGCCCGCGCCGACCTCGTCGTCGCCGGCTGGAACTACGGCTTCCGCGAGGACGGCGGCTTCACCCCCGACGCCCTGGAGAAGCTCGGCATCCCCTCGTACGTCCTCACCGAGTCCTGCCGCAACGGGCGTACGAAGACCTCGCGGGGCATCATGCCGCCCCTGGACGCCCTGTACACCGACCTCACCAACCTCGGCAGACTGTTCGGTGTCGAGAAGCGGGCCGAAGCGCTGGTCGACGGCTTCGAGAAGCAGATCGCCGGCGTGCGGGCGAAGGCTCCCAAGGGCGTCGGCCGCCCCTCGGTCTTCCTCTACGACAGCGGCCAGGACACACCCTTCACCTCCGGCCGCTACGCCGCCCCGGAGCAGATCATCACCGAGGCCGGCGGCGTCAACGTCATGCACGACGTGGCGGACTCCTGGACCACGGCCGGTTGGGAGAGCGTCGTCGAGCGCGACCCGGACGTCATCGTGATCTGCGACTACGGCGACGTGAGCGCCGAGCGGAAGAAGAAGTTCCTGCTCTCCTACGCCCCACTGCGCGACGTCTCCGCCATCAGGCACCGGCGGATCGTCGCCCTCGACTACGCCGACCTGGTGGAGAGTCCCCGCAACCCGTCCGCGATCGCCCGGCTCGGCGCCTACCTGCGGACGGTGGCGGGGGAGGGGTGACCGCCAAAACGGTGTACCGGCCGTACGACGGCGGTACGGACCGCGGCATCACCGAGCCGCGGTCCGTACCGGGTGAATCGGCCGGGCTGCGTGGGGTCAGCCGGTCCGGTTCACCTTCGCCAGGGCCTTGGCCAGGCCGTTGGCCCACAGCTGGTTGACCCGGGAGCGCTCGGTGGCGTTCGGGTACCGGTTGGTGCAGGACGGGCCGGGGCCGCCGCCCGACATCAGTTCGCTGCACGGACCGCTGTAGTGGTCCGGCAGGCCCAGCACGTGGCCGGTCTCGTGGGCGGTGACGCGGACGGAGTCGTACTGCTGGTTCTGCGCGTAGTCCAGGAAGATGTAGCCGCTGCCGTGGCCGTTGGTGGAAGCGTAGGACCCGCGCGGGTCGTTGCCCTCGTAGTAGGTGAAGTCACCGGCGCCCGAGGTCGCCTGGAGCTTGACGTTCGACACGGAGCTGTTCCAGATGGAGGCGGCGCTCGATATCTGGGAGCGGAAGCTCGGGGCCTGGGAGGTGTTGTAGTAGACGGTCACCACCTTCAGCGAGGGCTGGTCGGCCTGGCGCTCGGCGACCGACTTGAGCACCGCGTCGAAGAACGCCTTGCTGCCGGCGCTGTCGGCCGTGCCCACGTAGCCGGCGGTGGCGGTGCGGGTCGGTGCCGCGGCGGTGTTCTGGGCGCTCGCCGGGCTCGCGGTACCCAGTGCGGCGGAGGCCAGACCGAGACCGAGGGCCAGGGTCAGGAGTCTTCTGGTCTGCTTCGACCTGGTGCTGCTGCGGAACGACGCCATGGGGGGGGCTCCTTCTCGTCCTGTGGGGTGGAACGATCGGTTGCCTGTGAGTCTCGGGCAGTCCAACGGGGCGGGGGATGATGGCAACCGGGGATAGCCCGGGGCTATCGCGGGCCGACTCGTCCCTGTTCGTTGGCACTTGAACGTCTGGTGCGGTGCCGTGCGCCGTCCTACGCTCCCCCCATGGAGCTGGAGGTGAGGCACCTGCGCGTCCTGTGCGCCATCGCCGACACCGGCAGTCTGCACAAAGCCGCACGGCAACTCGGCCTGGCACAACCCTCGTTGAGCACTCAGCTACGGCGCATCGAGCGCGCCCTCGGTGCTCAGCTCTTCGTACGCACCCAGGCCGGCTGCCGTCCCACCCCGCTGGGGCTCGCCGTGCTGAGCCGGGCCAGGCCCCTGGTCGCGGAGTTCGCGGCGATCGTCACCGAGACCAGGGCGGCGGCCGCCCGCGCCGCCGGTGGGTTCCGGCTGCGCATCGGCGCCACCGCGAGCCGGGCCATCCCGGGCTGGTTGCGCCTGCTGAGGGCACGCCCCGGCCCCGCACCGGCACTCCAGATGAACGTCTCCGGCAACGCCCTGCTGGCCATGGTCGCCGCCGGCCGGCTCGACATGGCGTTCGTGCACGAGGTCGAGGGCAGCCCGCTGCGCATCCCGCCCGGCCTGTGCCTGCGGGTGCTCGTCGAGCGCGAACCGCAGTTCGTCACCCTCGCCGCGGACCATCCGGCCGCCTCGCAGCCGGAGCTGAGCCTCGCCGACCTGGCCGGTGACCGCTGGATGGTCGACTCCACGGTCGACGGCGAGTGGGACGGCCTGAGCCGGGTCCTGCGGGCCGCGGGCCTGAACCCCGAGATGCTGCACGGCGACTACCTCACCGCGTACTCACTGGCCGCCACCGGCGAGGTCGTCACGGTCAGCCAGCCGACCGCGCACCCCCGTCCCGACCTCGCGATCCGCCCGCTGAAGGGCGACCCGATAGGGGTGCGCCTGCTGCTGGCGGCCCGTACCGAGGCCGAACTGGACGAGGTCTACACGGAGTTGGAGGAGGCCTACTGGGCCGTGGCCCGGGAGGCGCCGGCCTACCGGGAGTGGCTGAAGCGTGCGGAGCCACGCGGCGCCCGGGACGGCCGTGCCATGCCTGCCCGGTGGGCCACCGCCGAGGGACCCGCCGACGCGCTGACGTGAATCACCCTCCTCAGCCGCCGCCCGTTCCGCCCGTCGGCGAGCGCGGTTCGACCGCGGTGCGCTGCCACCGCCCGCTCATGGGTTGCCCCACCTTCCCGGAGACGGCGCCGGCGCGGACCGGTCGAGTGCGGGCCGGGACCGGCGGTCGTCGATCCCACGTCGTGGACGACGCCGGTCACACATCCGGCAGCAACAGCCAGACCTCCGAGAGGGCCAGGCCGTGGGCACGGGTCACGGCCCCGCACGGGCAGCCCAGCGCGATCCGGGACCAGTCGCAGGTCACCGTCCACGGCCCGGTCGTACCCCCGCATCCCGGGCAGTGGACGGTCGAGGCCGTCCACACGCCGGGCGCGGGGTGGCCGTGGCGCCGGAACCGCCCCTCGTACCGGACCTGCCAGGGCTCGGCCGGCGGCGTGAGCGGACCGGCCCCCGGCGGGCTCGGCGCGGCCAGGGCGCTGAACACCGCGATCAGACCGGGGAGCAGGGCCTCACCCGCCTCGGTCGGCGTGCGTGCCACGCCGTCCGACGCCCCCGGCCGGGCCCCGTACGCCGGGGCTGCCGCCGCGGCCGGCGGGTTGGGGACGCCGTGCCAGGGCAGCAGCGCCCTTGCGACGGCCGCCAGCACAGCGGCGGCCGACCGGCTGACGGCGCCCGCGTCCAGGTGGTGCAGGACGGTGCGCAGGATGCGCTGGAGCCGCCGGTCCCGGTCCGTGGCCCGGGTGCGCGCCGCCGCGCCCCGCCGGACCGGCAGCGAAGCGGTGAGACGGTCCAGGACGGCCACCGCCGCCTCGGCGTCCGCGGGGGCGGGTCGCCACTGTCCGGCAGCCACGAGCCGCAGCGCACGCGCGGACTCCCGTCCCAGGGCGCGCACCGGCAGCGCCCCGCCGGAGCCGCCCACGGGAACGCCGAGCCTGTCCGTCATGCCCCCCAGTCTCCCTTCCTCCTGGTCCCCGTAGCCGTCGCGAGCCCCCTCGCGCCGAGTTGACGGCCGGAGCGTGCCCCCCGCCCGCACGGCGGGGCCCCCGGTCGTGGCCGCGCCGGACGTAGGTGCCGAGGGCGCGAGCCCACCGCTCCAGCAGCCGTTCGGCAGTTGCCACCGCGCCTCCCACACCCCACCCCTTGAGACCACGGACGGCCGGCGCCACGCAGGCGGCTTCGTCCCTCCCGGGGCGTTCGGGTGGCGCACGGGTCGATGCAGCGGAGGCCGGGTCAGCCGGGCAGGCCGCCGGTGTGGCGGTAGATGTTCCCGGCCGAGTTGACGCCCCACGCGTTGGTCCTGGACCCCGCCGAGATCCGGACCAGTGCGCCGTTGATCTGCCTTCAGTCGGCCATCCCGCGACTCCTCTTCCGCTCGACAACGCTGCAAGCGGACGATCCCCCAGCGGAACGATTCAGCTGATCGGCGAATGCGGAGCATGATCGTAATGCCGATTGCGTCGACGTCGACGCCTGTGCGGCTTCTGCCGTCCTGTGCGGTTGACGGACAACCCTAAGGTGATCAAGTGACAGCATTCAGCATCCTTGAAGACCGCAGCGCATGGCAGAAGGACTTCGAGCGGCGGCTCCACGCTTCCTACACGGCGGCCGGGTTCGGCGTGGCCGCGGCCGAGCGCCTGGTGGAGGACATCCGCGCCCGCATCGGTGACTGGACCGTCGCCGAGATCACGGACGCCGGGACCCGGGTGGGACACGTCGCCGTGGAGGTGACCGACGACAACGGCGTCCTCGCGGGCAGTATCCACGACCTCCGTGTCGACACCCCCCACACCGGCCGGGGGTACGAACAGGCCGCCCGGGACTGGGCCGAGGCGTGGTGCGCGGAGCGCGGCGCGCGGCGGCTGGGCATACGGCTCACCGAGCCCGCTGGTGACCTGTTCGACGGTTACGGCGTCCGGGGCCAGCTCAGGGCGCGGAGCATCGGCTCACCGCCCGAGCCGCTCGACGGCGTCACCGCGCGGCCGATGACCCCGGCCGAGTACCCGGCCTGGCGCGCCTCCGAGACGGCCGCCTACGTCGCCGGCATCGTCCGGTCGGGGGCTTTGACCCCGGAAGAGGCCGCGCGCAAGGCCGACCGGGACTTCGAGAAGCTGCTGCCCCAGGGGCTGGAGACGCCCGACAACACCGTCCTGGTGCTCGAAGCGGCCGGCGAGCCGATCGGCACCGGCTGGCTGCGGCACGGGCATCTGCCGGGGGTGACGTACGGCTACTCGCTGTACGTCCAGGAGCGGCACCGCGGCAAGGGGTACGGGCGCGCCGCGATGGCGGCCGGCGAACAGGTCGCGCTCGCGGCCGGTGACTCGATGCTGATGTTCACCGTGTGGGGCGGCAACGAGGTGGCCATGAACCTGTACACGAGCGCCGGGTACCGCGTCGTGGAGGAGTCGCGCTCCCTCGACCTTCCCCACGGCTCTTCCCGCGGCGCGGCCTGACCCGCTTCAGTACGGCCCTGACCCTCGGTCCCGTCCGCGGATCGCGGGTCAGGGCCTGTATCCGTCCGTGCGTCCTCTCCTCGTGCTACTAAATTAGTAATTGCTATTGACACGGTTTCGGCCACGGGCCACAGTCTTCGCCCACATGACCGGCGGCGCGACCACCCGCCTGTTCCCCGAAGCCGCCCCCTGCTGACGGAGCCGTGGCCCGACGGCGCCCCCTGGCTCGCGGGTTCCTGGCCCGCCCCGCGCGGACTGGCCCTCGACCGGTTCGGCCCCGACGACGGCACAGCGGTGGGAGCCGTCGTGGACACACACCTGTGCTGCGTGCACGACGGCCGCGACCGGCTGTCCTTGAGCGTGCAGGTGACCGGAGACCCCGTGGCCGCCCGAACGGCGGGCGGCCCGTACGCAATCGAGCAACCCGTGTCGATCGCCCTGTGGCGCAACCTCGACGGCTTCCCCGAGGCGAAGCCCTACCGCAGCACGGGCGTCGAGCCGATGCTCGGCCGTGTCCTCGACCTCGCCGACGCCGGCCCCGGGGACGCCGCCGAGGTGCCCGCCACGGGAGAGGCGCACTGGCGACTGACGCTCACCACCGCCTGCCGCTGCCCCTGAACCCCCAGCAAGGAGACCGGTTCGTGGATCTGCCCGCTGCCCTCGCGGCCCACCGTCTGCTGGCCATCGTCCGTGGACGCGACGCCGACGCCGCGCTGCGCACCGTACTGACCCTGGCCGAGGAGGACATCGACCTCATCGAGGTGTCGCTCACCGGCACGGACGCCCTCACCGTCATCGCGCGGACCCGGGAACTCCTCGGCCCCGACCGCCCGTTGGGCGCCGGCACCGTCCTGACCGCCGAGGACGCGCGTGCCGCCCACCGCGCGGGGGCGGCCTTCGTGGTCACACCCGGCCTGGGCGAGGCCATACCCGCGGCACACGACCTGGGCCTGCCCGTGCTCGCCGGTGTGTACACCCCGACCGACGTGATCGCCGCCCGGAGCACGGGCGCGGCGGCGCTGAAGATCTTCCCGGTCGCCCAGGCCGGGGGAGCGGCGTACCTGAAGGCCCTGCGCGGCCCGTTCCCCGACGCCGCGTTCGTCCCCGTGGGCGGAGTCGACGAGGCCGTCGCCCGCGCCTGCCTCGCCGCGGGCGCGGCGGCCGTCGGCGTCGGTTCCCCGCTCGTCGGCGACGCCACCGACGGTGGCAGCCTCGACGCGCTCAGGACCCGCGCCCGCGCCTTCCGCGCCGTCGTGCGAGAGGTGGCGTCGTGACAGCGCAGCCCCGCCCCAGCCGCCCCGACCGCCTCCAACTCGGTGAGGGCATCCGCTGGACCGGCACCGGGATCGTCCTCGTGGACCTCCTCGCCGGTCGCCTCCTCGCGGCCCCCGACGATCCCACGGCCCCGCTGCGGACCCTCGCGCACAGCAGTTCCGCCTCTGGGACACCTCGAACGTGCGCCGCTCGCCGTCCGGTTCGCGGACCGTGCACACCATGTCGGCACCGTGCCCGCGGTGTTGGCCGACGACGTCCACGACGACCGCGTCCACCGGCTCGCCCGCGGTGCGCATGTACCCCCCGTACACCGCGGGCCCGGCGAACGGCGTCAGCGCGGAACCCGCCACCGCCACCAGCGTGGCCGCGCATGTCCGATGCCACACCCCGCCGACGGGACACGTCGCGACCGCGACGACGGCCGGCACGACCACCACCCCGAGCGGCGTCACCCACTGCGCCGCCCCGGCCCCGCACAGCAGCAGCGCCGGGACCGCCACGGCCCACGTCAACGAACCGACCACCCCGCGCGCCGGCCTCGACGCCCGCTTCCCGCCCACCGCCCCGCCGGACACGGCCCCCGCCGTGGTCTCGTACTCGGACCTGCCCCCGTCGCCTCCCGGAGATCATCAGCTGTCCCGCCGACGAGGGGTACGGGCAGGCGGCGGGGCCCGCCGTGTGGAGCAGAGCATGCCGCCGGACCGAGAAATCTGGGTATACACCCCTGGACGGCGACGAACACGCACATATGGTCGCTGACTGTTCCGGGAGGCACCATGAGCCAGCAGCCCGTCCTTCTCCCTTACGCCGACCCGGCCTTCGTGGCGGACCCCTTCCCCCTCTACCGGCGACTCCGCGAGGAAGGCCCCGTCCGTCGCGCGATCATCGCCGGCGGCCTCGACGCCTGGCTGGTCACCCGCTACGAGGACGGACTCGCCGCCCTGTCCGACCCGCGACTGAGCAGCGATGTCCGTGACGCCTCCGACCCCCGCCTCATCGAACAGCTGCCCGAGTTCGAGCGGGAGTCGATGGTGAGCACCATGCTGCGCTCCGACCCGCCCGACCACACCCGGCTGCGCCGCCTGGTGTCGAAGGCGTTCACGGCGCGCCGGGTCGCCGGGCTGCGGCCCCGGATCCAGGAGATCACCGACCGGCTCCTCGACGCGGTCGTCCCGACCGGCCGGGCGGAACTCGTGGCGGACTTCGCGCTGCCCCTGCCGGTCACCGTCATCAGCGAACTGCTGGGCGTTCCGGTGGACGACCGGTACGACTTCCAGCGGTGGACCGACGCGATGCTCGTGCGCGGGGAGGAGATGCCCGACCCGGTCGTGATCGACGAGGCGTGGCACCAGATGCGCGCCTACGTGACGAAACACCTCGAAGCCAAGCGTGCCCGGCCGGGGGACGACCTTCTCAGCGCGCTGATCAACGCCCACGACCACGAGCAGCGGCTGAACCACGACGAGCTGATCGCCATGACGTTCCTGCTGCTGGTGGCGGGCTACATCACCACGGTCAACCTGATCGCCGGCGGCATCGCCGCGCTGCTCACCCACCCCGGCCAGCTCACCCTCCTGCGGGATCGTCCGGACCTGCTGCCCGACGCGATCGAGGAGTTCCTGCGCTACGACGGCCCGGTCAGCCCGGGCATCGCCCGTTTCGCGCGCGAGGACGTCGAGATCGCCGGCGTGACCGTCCCGCGCGGCGCGACCGTGCTCATCGCGTCCGCCATCGCCGACCGTGACCCGGCACGGTTCACGGAACCCGAGCGGCTGGACATCACCCGGCAGGACAACGGCCACCTGGCCTTCGGGCACGGCATCCACTACTGCCTGGGCGCGCCGCTGGCCCGGCTGGAGGGCCAGGTCGCCATCGGGACGGTCCTGCGCCGCCTGCCGGACCTCGCGCTGGCCGTGCCGCCGACGCAGCTCACCTGGCGCCCCGGCGGCCTCCGTGGCCCGGCGCGGCTGCCCGTCACGTTCACCCCCGGCGGCCTCGGCTGAACACCGCCGGCTGCCCCTCGGCCACCGCAGCGGCCCTGAGGCGGATGGCCCGGCCGGATGGCCCCATCGGCCCCGTCCCCCCGGGGCCGCCGCGACCTACGGTGGGGGCGAGATCACCCGAGGCGACGGCAGGAGACCAGGTGGAGATCGTTGCGTACGGCGTCCTCGCGGACGAGGAGCCCCTGCTGCGGGAGTCGTTCGACAAGGCCTTCGCCGACCGTCACGAGCTGCGCTGTCTCGGGCTCTTCCTGGACCGGGACACCGTGCCGACCGCACTCGGCCACGAGGTGGTGATCAGCGGTGTCAACGACACCCTGGACGCCGAGGTGCTGCGTGCCCTGGCCGAGGACGGTACCCGGATGATCGCCCAGCGGTCCACCGGCTACAACAACATCGACCTCGGTGCCGCCCAGGAACGCGGCCTGTCGGTGGCCCGGGTCTCGTCCTACTCGCCGTACTCGGTGGCCGAGTTCGCCTGGACCCTCGCGCTCGCCGTCGACCGCCGCATCGTCCGGGCCGTGCAGCGCACCCGGGAGTTCGACTTCCGGCTCGACGGGCTGATGGGCCGGGACCTGCGTGGCCGCACGGCCGGGGTGGTGGGCACCGGCAAGATCGGTGCCGCGTTCGCGAGGATCGCCCACGGCTTCGGCATGCGGCTGCTCGGCTGGGACGTCGCCGGGAACCCCGACTGCCTGGCGCTCGGCATGGAGTACGTGTCGCTCAGGCGGCTGTTCGCCGAGGCGGACCTGGTCAGCCTGCACGTTCCGCTGCTGCCCGACACCCACCACCTCGTCGACGCCGAGGCCCTGGCGGTGATGAAGGACGACGCCCTCCTGATCAACTCCAGCCGGGGCGGCCTCGTGGACACCGACGCCCTCCTGCAAGTCCTGCGCGCGGGGCGGCTGCGCGGCGTCGGGCTCGATGTGTACGAGGAGGAGGCCGGCGTGTTCTTCCTCGACAAGTCGCTGGAGGTCATGACCGACGAACGCCTCGCGCGGCTGATGACGTTCAGCAACGTGCTGGTCACCTCGCACCAGGCGTACTTCACCAGGGACGCCGTCGGCCAGATCGCCGAGACCACGGTGACCAACATCGAGGACTACTTCGCCGGCCGTACCAGCGACAACACGCTGGTACGGCCCGTGACGGCGTGACACACGAGCTCGGCCGTGCGCGGATTTGGCCCCCGCTGGTCCGCCGCCCCGGGAGTGGCGGACCAGCGCCTGTGAAGGCGCCGTCGCGGGGTAAACGGAACCTACGCTTCCGGTGGTTCGCGACGGAAGACCTGGGGGTGTGGTCCGCCTCACACCGGCCCAGTGGATCTGTCGGCGAGGCGCTGACCTGCCGAAACGTAAGGGATCACGGCAGGTTGGCGCATGAGGACACCGCTCATCCCACTATCTGGGCGAGCACGCCGACCACGGACGTGGACAGCGCGAGGACCGCGCGGAACACGGCCCCGGCGCCGAGCAGCGCGGCGGGGTAGGTGGCACCGTTACGGCTCGGTCATCGGCGCCGGCAGCGTCGTCAGCCGCGACATCCCCCCGATGACCGTCGCGGTCGGAACCCCGTGCCGGGTGCTCCGCCCCATCACGGAGGAGGACCTCACCACGCGCACGGCCGGGCATTGAGCCGCAGCGACGTCGTGGCGGCCGTCCACCGACGGGTCGAGCGGGCTTCGTCCCCTCAGCGGCCCTCCAGCGAGGCACGCAACGCCGCCTTGTCCGGCTTGCCGCTCGCGGCCACGGGAACCTCGCTGATGCCGATGACACCGACCGGGACGCCGGCCTCGCCGAGTTCCCGGGCCACCAGCTCGCGCAGCGTGTCGGCGTCCGGCACGGCCCCGGGTTGCGGGACGACGAAGGCATGGATCGCCTCGCCGGTCCGGTCGTCCGGGACACCGACGACGTACGCCTGGTCGATGTCGGGATGGGAGGCCAGAACCCGCTCGATGGGGCCCGCGTAGTGGATGACGGCGTTGACGATGACGATGTCGCGCGTGCGCCCGGACAGCCGCAGATACCCCCGCGCGTCGAGCCGGCCGAGATCCCGGGTACGGACCCAGCCGTCCCGCAGGACCTCCGCGGTCTCCTGGGGGTCCTCCCAGTAGCCGTGGAACGCGTCCGCCAGCCGGACCCACACCTCACCCGTCCGGCCCGTGGGGAGATCCCGTCCGTCGGGATCCCGCACGGTCATCTCCACGGTGTCGAGCGGGCGTCCGACGCTGTCGGCGAGGCCGGGATCGGCCGCCAGCTCCTCCGGTTCGAGGACGGTCAGCATGCCCGTCTCCGTCTGGCCGTAGGCGTGGTGGACCACCGGCCCCAGCAGCCCGGCCGCCTCGGTCAGCCGGTGCGGGGCGAGCGGGGAGCCGGCCACGACGAGGGCGCGCAGGCTGCTCGTGTCCACGGCCCGGTCGCGCACGGCGTCGAGGATGCCGTACAGGCGCGGCACCGTCGTCATGCAGGCGGTGATGCGGTGGTCGGCGAAGACCTCGGGGAACCGCAGGGGCTGGTCCGGGATGACGGCGGTGCCTCCGCCGAGCAGCGACAGGCAGACGTGTTCGAACATGACGGCACTGCTGAGCGTGCCGAACAGCAGGAAGCGTGCATACCGCGCCGCGAGGCGCCGGGTGCGGTCGGTCCAGCGGGCGGGTTGCAGGGCCCAGTCCTCCGACAGGGCACCGTAGGACACCATCGTTCCCTTGGGCCGGCCGGTGCTGCCGCTGGTGAGGTGGATGACGCCGATGCCGTCGCGGTCGCCCCGGGCGGTGAGGTCGTCGGGGCCGGGCGTACCGGGTGCCGGGGGCCGTGCCATGCCGCCGGTCTCCAGCAGGGGGATGTCGCCCGCTTCGGCGGCCAGTTCCGGCCGGCTCGCGGCGTCGTCCGTCACGACGGCGCCGATGTCGCGGGCGAGGATGTCGCGCAGGTGCTCGCGGGTCAGCCCGGGGCGCAGCGCCACCACCTGGCAGCCGACGACATGGGCGGCCACGCGGACGGCGAACGCCTCCGGCGTGACACCGGTGTCGAGGGCCACGCGGGACCCGGCGGTCAGTCCCGCACCGCGCAGTCCTTTTACGAACCCGGCGATCAGGCCGAGCACCTGCCCCCGGGTGACCGCGCGTCCCCCGTACTCGAAAGCGGGCAAGTGGGGAGCGTCGCGGAACGCGTCGACGAGCGCTTGCGGAAAGGCTTTCCCGGGCTTTTCGTCCACTTCGTCTCCACTCTGGGCCGGAAATCGACGTAAAGGCAGTGTGAATGACTGGAAAACGACCATGCGGGGTGCGTGCGGCGCACCTGGTCCGCCAATCACGCCTTCACGTTAACCGACGGGGGAAATCCACCACCCCCACGGGTATGTGACCTACATCACGCGGGATTGGGGTGGCTCCGTTCTTTAACAGTCAAGTACCGTCTTTCCCGCCCCCACGGAAGGCAGGAGAAGGCCATGTCTGATTTAGGGCAGGTTGACTATCTCGTCATCGGAGGCGGCCCCGCGGGCCTCCAGGCCGGGTACTTCCTCCAGAAAAGCGGCAGAGATTACCTCATCGTGGAAGAGGGCGCCGCTCCCGGCGCTTTCTTCACCCGTTTCCCCAGACACCGGACCCTTATTTCCTCCAACAAGGTGCACACCGGTTGGAGCGATCCCGAGATGCGTCTGCGCGTCGACTGGAACTCCCTGCTCTCGGACGAGGGCCCCCTGTTCACCGCGTACTCCCCGCGGTACTTCCCCCCGGCCGACGACATGGTCCGCTACCTGGCGGACTTCGCGCGGGCGCACGAGTTGCGCATCCGCTTCAACACCCGTGTCACCGGGATCTCCCGGCCCGACGGTGACCTTTTCACGGCGACCGACCAGGATGGCAACGTTGTCCGGGCCCGGCGCGTCATCGTCGCCACCGGCGTCTCGCGGCCGTACGTGCCGCCCATCGAGGGCGCCGAGGAGGCGGAGCACTACGACCAGGTGTCCGTCGACCCCGCTGAATTCACCGACAAGCGGGTGCTGATCATCGGGCGGGGCAATTCGGCGTTCGAGACCGCGGACAATCTCATCGAGACCGCCGCCGTCATCCACGTCGCCGGACCCGGCTCCCTCAAACTCGCCTGGCGGACCCATTTCGTCGGACACCTCCGGGCCGTCAACAACAACTTCCTGGACACGTACCAGCTCAAGTCCCAGAACGCCGTACTGGACGGCGACATCCTGCGGATAGTCCGGAAGCCCGACGGCACCTATGTGGTGAGCGTCAAATTCTCGCGCGTCGCCGAAGTGGTGAAGGACATCTCGTACGACCGGGTCATCCTTGCCACTGGATTCCGGTTCGACGCTTCGATCTTCGACGACGACTGCCGTCCCGAGCTCGTCGTCAAGGACCGTTTCCCGCGGCTCACCGACGCCTGGGAATCCGTGAACGTGCCCGATCTGTATTTCGCCGGCACCATCACCCAGTCCCTGGACTTCAAGAAGTCGACCAGCGGATTCATCCACGGTTTCCGGTACGGCGTGAAGGCGCTGCACCGCATCCTCGAACGCCGCTACCACGACCAGGAATGGCCGCACACCACCCTGCCCGCCGCCGCGGGCCCCGTGACCGACGCGGTCATCGAGCGGGTCAACCACACCTCGGCCCTGTGGCAGATGTTCGGGTTCCTCGGCGACGCGGTGCTGGTCGGCACCGACGGCGAGGTCCGCTACTGCGAGGAGATCCCGGTGGCGCACCTCCACGAGGCCGCCGCCCGGGGCGAGTTCGGGAACGTGGCCGCCTACTTCACCGTCACGCTGGAGTACGGCGCCGACCACGACCAGGTCGACCCCTTCGACATCACCGTCAGCAGGACGCCCCAGCAGGACACCAGCGGCCTCGACGCGCGCTATCTGCACCCGGCGGTACGGCAGTTCCTGCCCGACGGCACCGGCAAGCCGGTCGCCGAGCACCACATCACGGAGAACCTGGAGAACGAGTGGGACAACCCCGACGTCCACGTCGGCCCGCTGCGCTCCTTCCTGGCCTCCCGGCTGTCCGCAGGGGACGACCTCCCGGCCGGCGAGGAACTCGCCGCGCCCCGGGCATGACCGGGGCGCACGCCGGCCCGCCGCACGATCCAGCCGAGTCGGCACGCGAGGAACTCAGGCCCGAGCACTACGACTACTTCGCCGGCGGCGCGGGCGAGGAGACGGCGCTCAGGGAGAACGAGGACGCCTTCGGCCGGCTGGCCCTGCTTCCCCGGGTGCTGCGCGGCGGCGCCGACCGCGACACCCGGGTGAGCGTGCTGGGCCGGCAGTGGCCGGCGCCGCTCTTCGTCGCGCCCACCGCCTTCCACCGTCTCGCCCACCCCGACGGCGAACTGGCCACCGCCCGCGCCGCCGCCGCGACCGGCACCCCGCTGGTCACCGGCATGGCCGCCACCACCGCCGTCGCGGACGTCGTCACCGCGGCCCGCGAGACCGACCCGGACGCCGTGGTCTGGTTCCAGCTGTATCTCCAACCGGAGCACGAGGTCACCGCCGAACTGGTGCTCCGGGCCGAACGGGCGGGGTGTTCCGCCCTCGTCGTCACCGTCGACTCACCCGTCTTCGGCAGGCGCACCCGGGACCTGCGCAACGGGTTCCACGACCTGCCGCCCGGTCTAGCGGCCGAGAACATGCGGGACCTGCCCGGTGCGGCCCCCGGCGCGACCCGTGACATCGCCATGCGGTCGGCCGGCTGGGACGACCTGGCCGGGCTGCGCGAGCTGACCGACCTGCCCCTCGTCCTGAAGGGCGTCCTGCACCCCGAGGACGCGCGTGCCGCCGTCGAGCAGGGCGTGGACGCACTGGTCGTGTCCAACCACGGGGGACGGCAACTCGACGCCGCCCCGGCATCGGTCGAGGCACTCCCGGCCGTGGCCGAGGCCGTCGCCGGACGGGTGCCGGTCCTCATGGACGGGGGAGTGCGCCGGGGCACCGACATCGCCCTGGCCCTCGCCCTCGGAGCCCGGGCCGTCGGCGTGGGCCGGCCGGTGCTGTGGGCCCTGGCCACGGGCGGCGAGGCCGGCGTACGGGAGGCGCTGACGGCCCTGCGCGAGGACTTCGACCAGGTGCTCGCCCTGTGCGGCGGGCACCGGCCGCAGGACCTCACGGCCGACCAGGTGGTCCCGCGCGGGCTCCCGTACCAGCCCCGCAGAGGAGAACGCGCATGGTGAGCAGGAGAACGGCGGCGGCGCTCGCCGCGGGCGGCGCGCTGCTGCTGTCCACCCCGGCCTGGCTGCCCGGCAAGGTCGTCGCCCTGCGCACGAAGGTCTTCGCCCGCGTCAACGGCGACGAGGGCATGCTCCTCCCCGACGCCACCTTCGGCCCCGACCGCTTCCAGGAGGTCTACGGTCACCCGGCCGCCGGGGGCCGCAGCAAGGGCGCGGCACTGTCCGACCTGTTCTGGTACTGGCTCGCGCCCGGCGCCGACGTCCACCAGGAGCACCTGGAGGCCGGACCCCGCTACGACGAGGTCGCCCGCCGGACGCTCGCCATCCTCTCCGGCCCGTCGGCGGAGCTGTACGACGCCGCCGCGCGGCACACCCGGCGGGCCCTGGACGCGGCAGCCACCGGCCGCGTGCGCACGGTGCGGCTGCGCGACCTGATGATGCCGGTGTGGGCCGAGTTCTTCTACGGCCTGGTCTTCGGGGAACCCTGTCCGGCCGAGGCCCGGCGGCTGATCGTCGCCCACGCCGAGGACGTCGTCAACGCCCTCAAGTGCACCCGTCCGCGCCACATGCGCCGCCGGAACCGGCTCACCCGCTACCTGCTGCGCCGCCTCGCGGCCGGTGACGTACCGCACGCGCTCCCCGCCGGCCTGACCCGCCGCCAGCAGGCGTACTACCTCCAGGGCACCTTCTTCAACACCGCCGTCGTCCAGATGTCCGAGGCGATGGCCCACCTCCTGCTGGTCCTGGCCCAGCACCCGGACGTACAGGAACGAGTGGCGGCCACACCCGACGACGACCGCTACCTGACCCATGTCATGAACGAGACGTTCCGGCTCTACCCGCTGTTCGGGGTGGCCCACCGGATCACCACCGCGGACATCGCCCTCGACGGTCTGCCCACGATCCCGGCGGGCTCCGTCCTGACCTTCAGCTACCCGGACTACCACGCCACCGGCTACGCCGACCCCGAACGCTTCGACCCCGGACGCTGGGCGACGCTCTCCGCGAGGAACGCCCACCACATCCCCTTCGGCGTCGCCGCCAACCGGCCCTGCCCCGCCTGGCGCCTCGCACCCGTCGTCATGCGCGCCGCGACCCGCGAGGTGCTGGCCCGGTACGTGCTCGACTCGCCCGTCAGCCACACCCGCTCCATCCCGCACCGTGCTCCCTGTCTGCTCCTGCCCCGGGACCGGCCGGTCCCGGACCGCCCGCGACGCGTCCTGCGCACGGCGCTGACCGTCCGCGACCGCGCCGAGGACGTCGGACGCAGTCTGCTGCAACTGCTCTTCGGCACCTGGATGGTGCTCGACGCCCGCCGCACCAGGCCCGCCGCGACCTACTTCGCCCGGTACGACACCGAGGGCCGCCCGCTGGACGGCGACCACGGCTCGCCCGGCACCGCGGCGGGACCCGGTCAGGCCGCGGCCACCTGCCCCTGCACCGGCCGGAGCGCCTGACAGCGGCAACACCCCCCTACGTCTCCTCACCAAGGAGTCACCGTTGTCGACCACCGAGATGGGCCCGGCGTTCTTCCTCGCCGCGGCTGTCATCCTCACCGCCTGCCGCCTCGTCAGCCGGCTGTTGCGCCCGCTCGGCCAGCCACCCGTCGTCGGCGAGATGGTCGCCGGCGTGGCCCTCGGCCCCTCCGTACTCGGCCTCCTCTCGCCCGGCCTGGAGAAGGCCGTGTTCCCGGACGAGATCCGTCCCGTGCTGTACGTGGCGGGACAGGTCGGCCTCGTCGTGTTCATGTTCCTGTCCGGATACGAGTTCCGTACCGACCGGCTGCGGTCGGTGGGCCGTACGGCGGTGCCCGTCTCGGCGGCCGGCATCGTCGTGCCGCTCCTGCTGGGCACCGGACTGGCCTGGGCGGCGCACGACGCGGTGGACCTCTACCCGGACGGCATCTCGCCCGCGGTGGGCGCGCTGTTCGTCGGCGTCACCGTGGCGATCACCGCCTTCCCGATGATGGCCCGGATCATCACCGAACGCGGCCTGACGAACACCCGCTTCGGATCGGTCTCCCTGGCCGCGGGCGCGCTGGACGACGCCGTGGCGTGGGTCCTGCTGGCCGGGGTGCTCAGCATGGCCGGCAGCGGTGCGGACACCTTCCTGCGCGCGGTGATCGGCACGGCCGGTCTCGCCGTGTTCCTCGGGATCTTCCTGCGTGTCCGGCCCAGGGCCCTCGATCGGGCCCGGCGGCTGACCGAGGACCACATGCTGCTGGTCACCGTCCTCCTGCTGTTCCTGGCCGCGTGGTACACCGACCGCATCGGCCTGTACGCCGTGTTCGGCGCCTTCAGTCTCGGTGTCACCTTCCCCCGCGACCCGGTGGTGACCCGCGCGGTGGAGGCCGTCGCACCGGTGAGCCGGATCGTGTTCCTGCCCCTGTTCTTCGCCTACTCCGGCCTCAACACGGACTTCACGCTGCTGTCCGACGGCAAGTTGTTGCTGTTCACCGCGGTCTGTGTGGCGGTGGCGATCATCAGCAAGTTCGGCGCCTGCTGGGCGGCGGCGCGCCTGCTGGGCGAGCCGCAGGCCGTCGCCGTCCGTGTCGGCACGCTGATGAACGCGCGCGGTCTGATGCAGCTCATCGCCATCAACGTGGGCCTGTCCGCGGGCATCGCCTCCCCGGCCCT
Source organism: Streptomyces canarius (assembly GCF_014650735.1). Taxonomy (NCBI): domain Bacteria; kingdom Bacillati; phylum Actinomycetota; class Actinomycetes; order Kitasatosporales; family Streptomycetaceae; genus Streptomyces; species Streptomyces canarius. The sequence continues at coordinate 322,028 of NZ_BMVN01000005.1, read as the reverse complement.
CTTCGGCGTCCTCGTGATCGTCGCCCTGGTCACCACGGTGATGACGGCCCCCCTGCTGGCCCTGCTGGACCGCCGCGACCAGAGTCGGCGGCCGCAGGAGGCTCCCCTGGCGGGGATGACACCGACCGCGAGGGAACCATGACGTCGTCCGAAGGCCCACTCCCGCACGCGGACGTGGGTTCCACGACCGGTGCCGGCGGATGGGCCGGCTGCGGCGAGCGGCCGTTCCGGTCGGCGCCCCGGGGTCGACCTGCCCGGCGCATCGAGATCACCGGCTGAGGCCCGCACGCACGGTGAGCCCGCCCGGCCCGGGCGGGCTCACCCCCACCCCGCCGCTGAGGTTCGTGAGCCATCTCCCGGACCGGCCGGACCGACCTGGCGTTCCCCGCCGCCGCGGGCCGGCGGCGCATTCGCCGCGCGCCACGGCCCTGGGTCTGGCCCACGCCCGTGGCGCGCGGCAGGAAGCGTTCGCGGAACGGCTGCTCGCGGACCCGGCGCCGTACGGGTGCGGGTACGCCACACCCCCGAACCCTGCGCCGAGACCTTCCAGCCGTCGCCCACCGGCTCGCGGCCGGTGGCGGTCGCGGTCCCGGCCGCCACGCCGTCCTCCGCTCCGGCGCCGGCTCCTCCGCCGGGGGATGGTCCGGTCGCGCGACCCTGCGGCTTCCGTCGGAGCCCGGTCGTCGCGGAGAACATCGCCGCGGCCGACCTCACGGGAGGCGTCCGGTGAAGCGGACGAGAGTGGGGTATCGGGCCTGGTGGCCTCGCACCGCACGCTCCGGAGACCGCTCCAGGTCCGCCGCCGGGGACGGTACGAACCCGGCCGGCGCGCCTTCGAACTGGGGGAGGTGCAGCGCTCGTCGCCGGTCCTGATCAGTGTCGACAAGGTCGTGGGCGACCCACCCCTGCCGGTCCTCGGATCACGGGTGGGCACGCGCTACGAGGCCCACGCCTTCCCCTCCGGCAGGCTCCTGCTCGCCGCCCGCCCGCACGGGCCGAGCGGCAACTGCGCGCGCAGCCGGAGGTGGTCGCCTCCGCGAGCCGCGAGCAGGAGGAGCGAACGTTCAGACGAGGCTGCCGAGACGGGCCGGCCTGGACGTGCCAGGGACACGCCTCGCGTGGGCGGCGTAGCGGCGGCGCCCGATGACGGGTACGAGCAGGCGGACGGGCAGCGGCGCATGGGCGAGAACCGCCTTGACGACCTCGGGATCGCCTTCGTACATGGCCATGCCGAACGTCATTGCCGTGTGCGCCAGCAGCACGGACAGCAGAAGCTCGAAGGCGTCGGCGAGTTCCTCGCCGCCCCGCCCGGTCGAACGCCACTCACGCAGGAGTTCGGACACCTCGAAGAGGGACCGGTCGATGGACTGGTGCTGCGTCTCCATCATGGGCACGACGGACAAGTTCTTCACCGCCCCGGTCGAGGAGCTTCGGCCACAGCAGCGCGTCCTCACCCTCATGATGCGTGTGCAGAACGCGGCACACGAGATCCGCGTGCGCGCCCACGACGGCGGCACGCGTGGCATCGCCCGGGACGACGTCCCGGACCAGCTGCGGCAGCAGCCGGAACTCACGGCGCAGTGCGGCATGGGCCATACACATGTCTCGTACATCGGCCATGGGTTCGTTGACGGTCGGAGCCACTGCCATTCCTCGGATCGATGGGAAATCCGGGAAAGGAGATCCGCAGGAGACCGGTGCGGCAGCGGATTGACGTGCTGCTGTCGGGTTATCCGGTGCTCAGGACCACCTTTCCTCTTCGGCGCCCCATTCCAGCAGAAGTCCTTATGGATCAGTGAGGTCGATCCTCCTGTCCGCGTGCACGATACTGTCAACTTCGTGGCGAGTCGCGCCCCGGAGAGGTGCCGAACAGTTTCCGGTATTCCCGATTGAGCTGCGAAGGGCTTTCGTAGCCGACGCGGTGGGCGATATCCGTGACGCTCCCCGAACGCGCCCACAGAAGTGTCCGGGCGGTTTGCAGGCGCAGCGTTTTCTGGAACTGGAGCGGTGTCACGGACGTCGCTGCCCGGAAGTGCCGGTGGAAGGAGGACGTGCTCATGCCGCACAACCGGGCGAGGTCGGCGACGCTGAGCCGCTCGTCGTAGTGCTCGCGGATCCAGCCGATGGCCCGGGCGACATGTGTGAGCCCGTTGTCGGCCTGGCCGATGCGCCGGGTGAGCGCACCCTGGTCCCCGGTGAGCAACCGCCACAGGATCTCCCGCTGATAGGACGGGCCGAGGACACGCAGGTCGTCCGGGCAGCGGGCGACCCGTAGCAGTCGCACCACGGGATCGAGCAGCTTCGGTGTCGCGTCGCCGACGAGAAGTCTCCGGCGGGCCGGGGCCGTGGCCGTGCCGGTCGTCTCCAGCAGGAGCGAGGCGATGGCCTGCGGGCTGAGGTCCATGATGAAGACAGCGAGGGGCTCGTCGGGATCCGCCCGGACGACCTGGCTGGTCGATGTCAGGGTGAGCGGCGCGACCAGGTACTTTCCGGCGCCGTATTCGTACGGTTCCCCGCTGCTGACCGTGCGCAGGGTGCCCTGGGCCACGATCGCCAGGGTGGGAGCGGACCTCGCGGCCACGACCGGGGGCGTCGTCTCGCCCACGACCGCGACGGTCACGCCCTCCGCGACGGTGGCCGTGCGGCCACCGTCCCCCACATGTTCGAGGATCAGGGTGAGCAGTTCCTGTTCCTGAAGAGGTTCCATTCTGGAGCTCCGCGTGCGGGTGCCGCGAGCGGCACTGTGCCGACGGTGTCAGCCGGACGGCCTCCTCAGGAGGGGGCGTGCGCCGGCGTGGTGTGACCGTCGGCAGGGGCGTCGTCCGCCGTTCCGAGCGTTCCGAGGTGTTGTTCCGCCCACACGGTCTTGCCGTCGACATGGTGGCGGGTGCCCCAGCTCCGGGTGAGCTGGGCGACGATGAAGAGTCCGCGTCCGCTCTCGTCGAAGGTGCGGGCCCACCGCAGATGCGGGGAGGTGCTGCTGTTGTCGGAGACTTCGCAGATCAGCCCTGTGCCCTGGAGGATCAGGCGCAACCGCACGGGAGGTCCGGCATAGCGCACGGCGTTGGTGACGAGTTCGCTGACGATGAGTTCCGTGGTGGCGACGGCCTCCTCAAGGCCCCACGCGGCCAGCTTCGCCGCGACGTGCTTGCGGGCCTCGGAGGCGGAAGCGAGGCCGGCCGTGAGCTCCCAGGTGGCGACGTTGCCGCTGCCGAGCCTGCGGGTGCGGGCGGCGAGCACGCCGGCGTGGGCGTGACGCCCACCGGACAGCAGCGTGTCGAGGGCGGCCTGGCAGATGGCGCCGAGGCTGGGCTGGGCTCCGAGGTCCGCCACGGGCAGCGCGGTCGCGCCGGCCTCGTCCGCCGGCCCGGAGGTCCCGGGGCTGTGTCCGCGCAGCACGAGCACACTGCCTTCGGGGAGACGGACCTCCGTGGCCTCCACGGGCGGCCGTGCGTGTCCGAGCGGCGGGCTGGTCGGCAACTCGACCGTGGTGACGACGCCGTCGGGCCTGATGACGGTCGGCGCCGGACACCCGGCGCCGGCGAGGGTGCAGCAGCCGGAGACGGGGTCGTACACCGCGTACAGGCACCTCACGGTGACCTCGGACGCGCCCGCGCGGTGCCGGCCCGCGTCGTCGGCGGGACGCAGTCGGGTGAGCACGTGCTCCAGGCGGGTGAGGAGTTCCTCCGGTTGCAGGTCGAGGTCGGCCAGCGTGCGGACCGCGGCGCGCAGTTCGGCGGCGATGGCGGGCGTGGCGGCCCCGTCCTCGACACACCCGGCGACGAGCGCGACGCGGGCACCCGGCAGCGGTATCGCGTCGAGCCAGTAGGCCTGCGCGCTCGCCGTGCCGTCGGCGGCGGTGCGGCGAGCGGCGAGGTCCACCGCCGCGGGCTGCGGCAGGAGGTCCAGCGGCAGATCGGTCACCGGGGGCCCAGGTGTGCCAGGGGGCACGCTGTCGGCGGACTCCGCAGGCCGCTCCGCGGGGGCCGGAGCCGAGCGTGGGGGACGCAGGCGCGCCTGGCAGACGACGAGGCTGAGAACGAGGGACAGCGCAGCGGCGGCGATCACGACCGTTCGGCCGCCTGACGAGACGCCGTGGATCGCGAAGCCGTAGACAGCCACACTGGCCACCAGCGTCGCCACCCCGATCGTGAGGGTGCCCCGAACGGGAAGCAACGCGGCGGCCACCAGGGGCGCCAGCACCGAGTAGGCGGACCAGCGGACCAGGCCCCCCGCCGACGCGCCCAGTTGGACCGCGCAGGCCGCGCACAGGTAGGCGGCGAGCAGCGAGCCCGGCTGCCACAGCAGGCGTCGTACGGTGGCCATCCTTGTCACGGTCCCTTCAGGGTCGGCCATGTGCCGGCGGGACACCAAGGGCGGGAGGTCGTCGTCGCTGGTCGTGTCGCTGGTCATGCGGTCGCCTCTGGTGCGGGTCCGGTGAGGGTCGCCGGGACGTGGCAGGAGCGGGCGGGGGAGTGTACGGCCACCATGGCGAGGTCGTCGTCAAGGTGCCGGCCCGCGTAACTCCTCAGGTCCTTGCCGATGTCCTGAAGGAGCCCGTGCGGACACTGCCACGCCCAGGCGGCCGCGCGTTCGAGGACGGGGTAGAAGCTCCCGGTCGCGTCGCGGGCCTCGATGAGCCCGTCGGTGTAGAGCAGCAAAGTGTCTCCTGGAGAGAACGCGAAGGTGGCGAGGGGGAATTCCTCCGCCGTGCTTCCGGCCAGGCCGAGCGGCGGAGCGGGTCGGGTCACACACAGGGCGGTCACGGGGCCGCGCCGGTTCACCAGAGGCGGGGGATGTCCGCAACTGACGATCCGGACGGTCTCCTCCCCGTCGGGAAGTTCGACCAGCAGAGCCGTGATGAAGCGCTCGGCGCTGTCGGACGCAAACTCGGCGATCTCGTCCAGGTGTCTGCGGACGCTGCGCTCCAGCGCAGCCGCCAACTCCGGGAGCGTCGTGTGCTGATGGGCCGCCTCGCGGAATGCGCCGAGCAGGGCGGAGGCGTCCTCCAGGGCCGGGAGGCCCTTGCCGCGGACGTCGCCTATGAGGATGCGGGTCGCGCGGCCGGTGCGGGCGGCGGCGTACAGGTCACCGCCCACCTGGGCGTGCGCGGTGGTCGCCCGGTACGCCGACGCGACACGCAAAGAGCCCAGTCTGCGGGGGAGGGGCCGCAGCAGGACCCGCTGGGTCGCCTCGGACACGGCCCGCACCTGCGTGAGTTCCCTCAGGTCGCGGTCGTGCAGGGCGCGAGCGGCGATCACCGAGGCGGAGACGGCCAGCAGGGCGCCGACGTGTACGGGCAGCAGGGGGGAACGCACCAGCCCGTCGTGCCAGTCGGCGAGGACGACAGCCGCACTGGCGGCCAGCGCCATGACGACCGTGTACCGGGTCTGCGCGACGGCCGCGGTGAAGGTGGGGGCGGCCACGAGGAGCGGTGAGAGGTGAACGGCCAGGGGGGCGAAGGACGCCGCGAGGGTGATCGCCGCGATCAGCAGGAGGGGGAGGGCCACCTGGGCTCGGGCACCGTCGGCAACGGGTCTGCCGGTGCCTGGGGGACCGGGCCGGAAGCGATGCCCCCACCGGTGTCGAAGTCTCCGCGACAGACGGCCCTCGTGGCCCTCCGTGGCCGGTGCCGAGACACCGCGGGAAGGAGATTTCATGGGAGGTCCTATGAGGGTTCGAACCTCATGAGCGTCGGGAATTCCCTGGCGGTCCTTACCGTATTCATGGCGCCTTCTTGCCATAATGTGAGAAATGGTTTCCGCTATGCGGACTCAAATGTGCGACATCCGAAGGCGTCAGTCAAGCGCGAGGTTCTGGCGGCGCTGTCTCGCGCAACGGCACCGCCGCCGCGCGCGTACCCCCCCGGCCTTCCCATGACAAGACTGTACGTATTTGGCACCGAGCGTGGCCGCGGCGCTGACGCTCGCGGGCGCGGCGTCCCTGGGCCTGAGCATGCGCCGACTGCCCGCCTGGGCGAGCCAGATCTCGGGCCTGTCCGTCCTCGGCCTGGGCCCGCTGCGCCTGTACGGGCTGGCCTACGACGCACCCGAGATGGAACGGGTCGGCGCCTACTTGGCCCTGCCCACCGCGCTGGCCCTGGTGCTGGTGGGCATCGCCGCATTCCTGGTCCGGCCGGACGAAGGTCTCGCCGGGCTGCTGATGAACGCGGGCATCATGAGCCCGCTGGGGCGCCGGCTGATCGCCACCAACCTGATCGTTCCGCTGCTGCTGGGCTGGGCCGTCCTGGCCGGTCCGGACGCCGGGCTGTACGGGGGACGGCTGGGTACGGCGCTGCTGGTGTGGGGGCACGTGACCGTCTTCACCGCGGTCGTCTTCGTCACCCTGCCCGTGGGCCGCCGAGTCGAACTGGCACACGCCCGGGCCGAATGGCGGGTGCGGCAGAACGAACCGCTCCAGGCATTCATGGTCCACACGCCCGCGACGGTGTTCATCAGGGACCTGGACGGCCGCTTCCTGGCGGTCAACTCCAGATTCGAGGAGAACACCTGCCTGTCGTACGAACACGTCCTGGGCCGGCGCGCCCAGGACGTCCTGCCGGTCGACCTGGCACGCCATGTGAGCTCCGACGACTTCGGCACGCCGGCGTGCACCCCCGTACAGCGACAGGAGCGTCTGCCGCTGCCGATAGGCCCCCGGGACGTCCTCACCACGATGTTCCCGCTCACCGATGCGCCCGACAGGCCCTACGCCGACTGCGGTGTGGTCATCGACGTCACCGAACGCGTCGCGGCCGAGCGCGAGGTCCAGCGGTCCCACCAGCGGTTCCGCGCGCTGCTGGAATCCGCACCCGACGCCACCCTGATCACGGACGGGGACGGCACCATCGTCATGGCCAACGCACAGGTGGAACGACTCGTCGGCCACAGGCCGGACGACCTCGTCGGCACCAGGGTCGCCGACCTGGTGCCCGCCGCGCGGCGCCGGCGGCACAGTGCACTGCTGGGCGCCTACCTGCGACGGCGCGATCCGCAGCCGATCGTCCTGGACCGGGACCTGTACGGGGCGCACGTCGACGGGGGTGAGTTCCCCGTCGAGGTCAGCGTCAGCACCCTCCAGGACGAAGAGGAAGCCGTGATGTTCATGGCCGTACGGGACATCACCGAGCGCCGGCAGATCGAAGCGGAACGAGCCGGACGGTACGAGCAGCAGCGACGCATCTCCTACACCCTGCAACACAGCCTCATGGGCGAGCCGCCCCGGCTGCCGCACCTGCCCAGCGCCCACCGTTACCGGAGACGTCATGGGCCGGGGCCTGGAGGCGGCGGCCGTCATGGGCCGGCTGCTCGCCGCCTCCCACGCCCTGGCCCGTACGGGCGTACCGCCCAGCCGGCTCATGACCAGCCTGGACGCGTTCGTCAGCGACCTGGCGGACCAGCTCGTCACCTGCGTCTACCTGGTGATCGACCAGGAAGCCCGCGAAGCCACCCTGTGCTCGGCCGGACACATGCCGGTCATCGCCCGGCCCCCTGACGGACCCGCCCACCGGCTCACGGCGCCGGTCGGGGTGCCGCTGGGCGTCAACGAGCTGTCCGGCGCCGCGGTGCCGTTCGAGGAGACGACCCAGCCGCTGCCCCCGGGCAGCACCGTCGCGCTCTACACCGACGGACTGGTCGAGAGGCCCGGCACCGACATCGAGGTGCAGATCGACGTCCTCGCCCACACCCTCGACGGCGTGTCGAGGGAGGACGCTCCCACGGATCCGGACACCCTGGACGCGACCGCGGCCCACCTGGTCGGCAGCCTCGTCCCGGACACGGCCACGCACGCCGACGACGTGACGCTGCTCCTGCTCGGCCTGCCCGAGCCACAGGGGTGACGCCGTTCAGCGGCTCGCCGAGAGGCGCAGTCTGATCGTGCGGGCCTCAGGACGAAGCGCGAACCCAGGCCGCACGTCCGGTCCGCAGGACCGCGAACCGAGTCCGTGCTGCGCCGCGTCGATGATCAGGTGGCTCGTCGTCGACTCGGGGAGCTCGAACGGGTGCCTGGCCCGGGCGGTCTCCTGGGGGGTGTGGCGGCTGAGGGTGAAGCCCGGACGACGTCCGGACCTGTCCGGCACCGCCTCGACGCGCAGCACCTCGGTACCGCCGCTCAGCAGTGTCAACCGCCGGAGTCCCGAGCGGTGACCGGTCTCCTGGGGCCGCGCGTAGCCGGCCGAGAGGTCGTGGACACCCGCGGTGAAGCGACCCGTGCGCGCCGCACGCAGACTGTCGGGGTAGGACTCGAAGGGACCGAGACCGAACCAGTCGGCGCCGTCGACCGGAGCCGTGCCGTCGGGGAAGCCGAAGCGGATACCGATCCGTGGCCACACCGTCCGCCAGCCTCTCGACGGCTCGATCTCCACGAGCAGTTCCAGCCCGTCGTCGACGAGGGACCAGACGGACTCCACCGTCACCGACGAGGCGGAGCCCGCCGCGGCGACCTTGTCGATCGTGCGCAGGGACCGCGCGGCCCGCTCCACGCTCACGCGTCGCGTCGTCAGCCGGTCCAGGCCGTCGCGGCGCCACAGAGCGGCGTTGGACACTCCGGGGATGGCGGCGTCGCTGTCCTCGACGCGGTCGGACGCGCTCTCGTCGTTGTCGGTCGGTGCCCGGAACAGTTCCAGCCGTGGGCCCGTCACGGCGCGGCCGGCGAGTCGTACGAGGGATCCGTCGACGAACTCGGCGATCCCCAGCGTCAGGGTTCCGTCTCCCGGCCGCCAGTCGGTCCGGGGCCGGGCCGACGGAACGGTACGGGGTGCCGAGGTGTCCCGTTGGGCCGTCGCGATCACGTGCCCCTCGGGAGCCCAGGCCGTTCCGGCCGCCAGCACCGCGTCGACCGTGAACCATGTCTCGGCGTCCGGCGACACCCGGACCGGTGGCAGCGGCACCCGCTCCGAGCCGCCCGGTGCGACGACGGGTACCTCCAGGTCGCCGCTGTCCACGGGCACCCCGTCGTGCTCGACCCGCCAGCGGAAACGGAGGTCGCGGGTGTCGGCGGAGTGCCGCAGGTTCGTGATCGTGACGCCGCCGTCGCCGAAGTCGAAGCGGATCGGCTGCACGACCGCCTTGAACTCGTGGAGGCCGGGCGTCGGCACGTCGTCGCTCAGCAGCATGCCGTCCATCACGAAGTTGCCGTCGTGCACCACCTCTCCGAAGTCGCCGCCGTAGGCGAAGTACGGTGTCCCGTCCGGGGCGCTGGTCAGGATGCCGTGGTCACGCCACTCCCAGACGAAACCGCCGTGCACGCGCGGGTAGGCGTGCACCAGTGCCTCGTACTCGTCGAGTCCTCCCGGCCCGTTGCCCATCGCGTGCGCGTACTCGCACAGCAGGAACGGCTTGGCGCGCTGGCGGGCACTCTGTGCCGGAGTGCAGTGCGCCAGCGGTGAGCGGGCCCCGTCGGCGCCGATCTGCTCGATCTCCGGCACCGACGCGTACATGCGGGAGTAGACGTCGGTGTACTCGCCGGTGTGGTCGCCTTCGTAGTGCACGGGGCGTTCGGTGTCGCGGGCGTGGACCCACGCCGACATGGCGGCGAGGTTGCTTCCCGTCCCCGCTTCGTTGCCGAGCGACCACATCACGATGCTGGGATGGTTCTTGTCCCGTTCGACGGTCCGCTCGACGCGGTCGAGGAGTGCCTCGCGCCACGCCGGGTCGTCGGAGGGATTGCCGGCCCAGCCGGCGTCCTCGAAGCCGTGCGTCTCCAGATCGCATTCGAGGACGACCCAGAACCCGAGTTCGTCGGCCAGGTCGAGCAGCCGCGGGTGCGGCGGGTAGTGGCTGGTGCGGATGGCGTTCACGTTGAACCGCTTCATGCGGGCCAGGTCCGCCCGCGCGTGCTCCTCGTCGAAGACGCGCCCGCGCTCGGGATGGGCCTCATGGCGGTTCATCCCGTGGAACACGACGCGGCGGCCGTTGACCAGGAACCGGTCGCCTCTGATGTCGACCGTGCGGAACCCCACACGCAGGGCGATGCTCTCGGCGGCCGTCGAGACGGTGGCGTCGTAGAGGCGGGGCTGTTCGGCGGACCAGGGCGCCACGCCGGCGACGCCGAGGGGGGCCACGTCGGCGGGCGTCGCCCAGACCTGCTCGACGCCGAGTTCGGGGATGCGCAGGGTGACCGGGAACGACGCGGCCTCGGCCGTGACCTCGGGGTCGATGCGTCCGCGTCCGTCGTCGAATCCGGTGCGCAACCAGACGTCCTCGATGCCTCCGGCGGGCCGGGCGATCACGGTGACGTCCCGGAAGATGCCCGGCAGCCACCACTGGTCCTGGTCCTCCAGGTAGCTGGCCGCCGACCACTGGTGCACCCGTACCGCGACGACGTTGTCGCCCGGGCGCACCGCTGAGGTGACGTCGAACTCGTGGGCGAGCCGGCTGCCACTGGCGCTGCCGATCTCCACGCCGTTCACCCACACCCTGAAGAGCGACTCGACCCCGTCGAACCGCAGCACGACGCGCTCGGCGTCCGACCAGTCGGCGGGCAGGTCGAAGTGCCGTCGGTAGTCGCCGGTGGGGTTCTCGTCCGGCACGTGGGGCGGGTCGAGCGGGAAGGGGTACCGGATGTTGGTGTAGTGCGGCCGGCCGTAGGCTCCGTCGCCCTGGAGCACCCAGTGGGAGGGGACCGGAATGCTGTCCCAGCCGCGGTCGTCGAAACCCTCGGCCGCGAAGTCCTCGGACTCCGACGCCGTGGGCGACAGCCGGAACCGCCATGGACCGTTCAGTGACTGGGAGGGAGCGTCGGAGTGCAGCCACGACCGCGCGGGACGCAATGCCCCACGGCCGGGTGCGAGGTCCGTGACATGGGAGGGAAGCCTGGGGGACACGAGGTCACCACTCTCTCTCGGATGCGGGTGTGCGAGGGCGCGAGCGGGCGCGGTCGAGCGGCCGGGGCGACCGGTCAGCGCACCCTCAGGGTGCGGATCTCCCACGGGGCGAGGTCGAGGTGGAGCCCGTCCCGCACCGGGGTCCCGGACAGGGGCCTGCCCAGCAGGTCGACCGTGGTGGCTTGTGTGAACGGGCCGGTGACGCGGACGTGCGACCCGGTGTCGCTCATCGACGTCAGCCGGATCTCGGTACCGGCGCCGTGATCGGCGTCGGTGACCCGGCGAACGGCCGAGACGAGGACGTTCGTGCCGTCGACCCGGATGCCGGTCGCGTCCGGGGGCAGGTGGCCCCCGGCGGGGGCGGTCCCACGGGTGACGAGTACCTCGTTGCGGAACTCCTCGGCGCGCGCGACCGCCTCCGCACCCTCCCAGCCGTCCGCCGAGGGCAGCACCGCGAAACGGTTCTCGATGCGCATGCCCAGGTCCTGCGCACCCGGTGCGGGGATCTCGCTCGCCGCGGGCTCGTCACGCAGGGGATGGATGTTGACACTGATCGAGCCGATCGCGCGCAGCAGGGTGAGGGCGAGTTCGGAGCCGCCGTCGACGAGTTCGTACTCACTGGAGTGCGCGAGCAGGACGTGGGCGGCGCCGGCCGACACGAAGGAACTCGCCGGGAAGGTCGGGATCGGGTACTCGCCCCAGCCGCCCTCGGCACTCAGTCCGCGCTCGGTGACGGCGAACTGCCCGGCCGAGGCCGACGTGTCCACGGGCTCGGGCAGCGGTACGTGGAAGCGCAGCCGGTGGTCGGCGGACTGGTTGAGGAACGCGGTGGAGACACGGACGAACGGCTCCCCGGCGCGCACTTCCACCAGTGTCTCGACCGGCGTCGGCACGGTCCGGCCGCTGCGCAGATCGCGGTCGGAGGAGAGCTCCGCGGGCCACTCGTAGACGCGGGTGACGCGCACTCTCGCACGCAGCGGGCCGCTTTCGAGGAGTTCGACACCGATCTCCGTAGGCTCCGACACGAGCACGTCACGGGCCGGAGGAGCGTAGTTGTAGCTGTCGCCGCGGTCACCGCCGTCGACGAGCCGGCCGACCCCGCTCAGCACGGTGCCGTCGGCTCCGGTCACCTTCAGGGTGCCGTCTTCGGCGACTTCGACCTCGACCAGCCCGTTCGCCAGTGTGCGGCCCGTCGCCGTGGCCGTCGCCGGAGCGGGTGTCGCCGCGGGGGCGGCAGGCCGGTCGCTCGGCGCGACCCGGAAGCTCGCCAGCCCGCCGGCGGGGACGCGCACGGGCACCAGCGCGGTGGCGCGGGCCTCCTCCAGCGTCAGCACCCGCCACTCACCCGGATGCGCGGCAGCGGCGGCGGCGACGTCCCGGCGCAGGATGAGCAGGTCGAACGGTCCGCTGGTCGGGACCTCGGCGAGGTGGAAGACGAGTGAGCCCGGGGTGAGTTCGTAGCGGTCGATCAGCCGGCCGAAGAGTTCCCGGCGATGGATCCGGCGCAGCACGCGTTCGAGCTGCGAGGCGTCCACGCGCTCGTCGCTGAGCACGGTCGGGGCCTCGGAGATCAGTTGCACGGGCTGTTCGCGGCCGTCCGCGGTGGTGGCGACCAGTGTGGTCCCCCCGGGCGGGGCCGCGACCTCCACCTCGACCAGCGCCTCGCGGGGGAACGGCAGCGGATTGGCGACCAGATGACCGTCGCTCGGCACCCCGGCGGCGGGCTCGGCGAGAGCCGTGTCCCGGACGGCGCGCGCGATCTGCGCGGCTTCGGCGAGCCGTGCTTCGACCTGGGTACAGGTCTCGTCGGTGCCGGAGCCGACCACCGAGTCGTGGGCCGTCGACTCGATGATCTTGTGCCAGGCGAGCGAGAGGAACGGCGAGTCGTCCCGCCCGGACCACAATGCGTTCACCCGCTCGGCATGGTCGACGGTGCGCTCGGCCACCGCCATCCGCTGCTTGAGCCCGAGCCGGACGGACAGCACGCCCGGCAGGATGTTGCCGCGCACATGACTGCGCAGCTCACCGGTGACGACGGTGACCGGCTCGTCGCGCACGTGCCGGCGGACGTACTCGTCGAGTGTGGCGATGGTGATGGCGCGGTCCGGGCCGGCCGCGCGCCGCAGCCAGGCCGCGAGCCGCGGGTCGGGCGCGGAGTGATCGGTGCCGGCCATCGCCAGCACCGGGTCGCCGCCCCACCGCTGGGCCGTCATCTCCGCGTACTCGCCGAGCGCGCGGCCGATCCGGTCGGGTACCAGCAGGAGGTCCAGGCCGTTGTCGTAGCCGTCGAAGAGGAACTCCGTGCGTACTTCGGAGCCGTCGGGAGCGCGCCAGCGGAACGCGTGACCCTCGACGGCACCGGGCACACCACGCCACAGGGCCGCGTGCTCGATCCCGGCACGGGCCAGGATCTGCGGCATCTGCGCGATGTGGCCGAACATGTCCGGCAGATAGCCGATGGGCATCGCCCCGCCCAGGCCCTCCGCGACCGCCCACCCGAGCTGGAGGTTGCGGACGATGGTCTCGCCGGAGCAGAGGAACTCGTCGAGCAGGATCAGCCACGGCCCGATGGCGAGCCGGCCCTCGCCGACCAGGGCCGCGAGACGATCGCGGTTCTCCGGGCGCATCTCCAGGTAGTCCTCGATCGCGGCCATCTGACCGTCGACGGTGAACCGGAAGTCCGGGTCCGCCTCGGCCGTCTCCAGCACGGTGTCGAGGGCGGTGACGAGCCGGTGCCGGAACACCTGGAAGGGCTCGTACCACTCGCGGTCCCAGTGGAAGTGGGGCACGAACACAGCCGCTTTGGACATGGCGACAGACACCTTCTGTGCGTGGGGTGGGGCGGACGTCATTTGAGGGACCCGGCGGCGAGCCCGGTGCGCCAGAACCGCTGGAGGAGTACGAACACGATGATCACGGGCACGATCGACACCAGCGAGCCGGTGATCACGGACTGCTGGAGCAGGGGCGCGCGGGCGGTCTGGCCGTTCCACTCGTACAGGCCGAGCGTGATCGGGAACAGGGACTCCTTCTGGAGCATCACCATCGGCAGGAAGAAGTTGTTCCAGATCGCCACGAACTGGAACAGGAAGATGGTCACCAGGGCCGGCGTCATCAGCCGGAACGCCACCGAGAAGAACGTGCGGAACTCACCCGCGCCGTCCAGCCGCGCGGACTCGATCAGCTCCTGCGGGACGGACGCGTTCGCGAAGACACGCGCGAGGTAGACGCCGAACGGGCTGACGATGCTGGGCAGGAAGACCGCGAAGTAGGTGTTGACGAGCCCCGTCGCCGAGAACAGCAGGAACAGCGGCAGGGCGAGCGCGGTGGTGGGTACGAGGACGCCGCCGAGGACGACGGAGAACAGCACCTCCCGGCCGCGGAACCGGAACTTGGCGAGGGCGTAGCCGCACAGCGCGGAGATCAGGGTGCCCACGGCCGCGCCCAGCACCGCGTAGACGACGGTGTTGAGAGCCCAGCGGCCGAAGACGCCGTCGCTGCGGGTGAACAGGACGCGGAGGTTCTCGAACAGGTTGAAGTGCGAGAACACCAGCCCGTTGGTGGCGGCCAGGTCGCCCTGCGGCTTCGTCGCGGCGACGACGAGGAAGTAGACGGGCAGCAGGAAGTAGACGGCCAGGAGGAGCATCAGGGCCATGACGGCCGTACGGCTGACGCGGCTCTCACGGATCACGGAGGGGTTGCTCACAGTCCGGCCCTCTTCGAGGTCAGTCGCATGAACCCGAAGCTCAACACGAAGGTGATGACCGCGATGACCACGGAAATGGCCGCGGCCTGCTGGTAGTTGTTCCCGGAGGCCACCGTGTACGCGAGCATGTTCGGTGTGAAGGTGCTGGAGATGTTCGAGGAGATCTGGCGCAGCACGGCCGGTTCGGCGTACAGCTGGAGCGTGCCGATGATCGAGAACACCGAGGTCAGGACGATCGACGGAGCGATGATCGGGACCTTGACCCGCCACGCGATCGTCCAGTTGCTCGCGCCGTCGATCTTCGCGGCCTCGTAGAGCTCCTGCGGGATCGACTGCAACGCCGAGTACATGATCAGCATGTTGTAGCCGGTCCACAGCCAGGTGGAGACGTTGGCGGTCGACCACAGCACGGCACCCGGCCCGAGGAAGTCCGGCTTGAGGCCGATGCCGTTCAGCAGGTCGACGACGGGGCTGAGTTGGGGCGAGTACAGGTACGACCACATGATCGCGGCGATGACTCCGGGCACGGCGTACGGCATGAACGCGGTGATGCGGAAGAACGCCTTGAGCTTCAGCAGCGGAGTGTCCAGCAGCAGCGCGATGACCAGAGCGACGAACAGCATGACCGGCACCTGCACGACGCCGAACAGCCCGATGCGGCCGATGCTGGACCAGAACTCGGTGTTCCGCAGTACCTGCGCGTACTGCTCGAAACCACCGAAGGCCGTGTACGAGGTCCCGTACTGCCCGCCGGTGCGGCGCACCACCCGCAGGCTCTGCCAGAGCGCGTAGCCGACGGGCACCAGGTAGAACAGCAGGAACGGCAGGAAGAAGGGTGTCAGGAACGCGGCGACGGTGCCCGCCCGGGGTCCGCCGCCGCGAAGACGGCGGCGGACGCGGGTCGGCGCCACGACGGGTGTCGCGCGGGCTGCGGTGTCGGTCATGCCGCGGTCACTTGCCCGCCGTGACCGGGATCGCCTGGTCCTTCATCGATGTCAGCGCGGCGTGCTGGGCAGCCGAGAGCGCGTCGGTGAGCGTGCCGTCGCCGGCCGCCGCCTTGGCCATCGCGTCCTGCAACGCCAGGTTCACCGTCTTCTGCGTGGGGCCCCAGGCGAAGCTGGTGTCGATCTTCTTGGACGAGTCGGCGAAGACGTCGAAGATCTTCTCGTTGCCGTAGTACGCAACGCCCTTCTCCAGCGAGGGGAGTCGGAGACCGGCATTGGCGGCGGGGTACAGGCCGCCCAGCTTGTTCTCCATGGCGAGCGCCTCCGGATCGGTGTTCAGCCAGGTGTTGAACTCCACCGATTCGTACAGGTGCTTGCTGCCCTTCATGAACGCGACGGTCGACCCGCCCCAGTCGCCGGACGCGCCGTGCGTCCCCCAGGTCGGCATCGGGACGACCGACCACTTGCCGGCCTGCTTGGGCAGGTTGTCGCGGAACATGCTGTAGCCCCAGGCGGCACCGACGTAGCTGGCGATCCGGTCCTTCTGGTACGCGGCGTACATCTGCGTGGAACCGTTGGCGAGGTCGGTGCGCACGAGCTTGCCGGAGATCAGCTCCTGCCAGTACGCCGCGACCTGCCTGCTCCGCTCCGAGTCGACGGTGACCTGCCACTTGTCGTCGGAGTAGCCGTACATCTTCGCGTCGTTCTGCCAGAGGAGCCCGTTGAACCACTCGGCGTTGTTCGGGTCGAAGAACGTGATGGCGAGGCCGGGATCCGCCTTGTGCAGCTTCTGTGCCGCGGACGCGTACTCGTCCCAGGTCGTGGGGATCGCGACGTGGTACTTCTCGAAGAGGTCGCGGCGCACGAACAGGGCCATCGGGCCGGTGTCCTGCGGCATGGCGAACACACCGGTGCCGCCGAAGCTGGTCTGGGACCAGGTCCAGGGGACGAACTTCGACTTGGCCGCGGTGGCCGCCTTGCAGGCCGAGGCGTCCACGAAGGCGTTCTGGGTGCGCAGGTTGGGCAGTTCGTCGTAGCCGACCTGCGCCAGATCAGGCGCCTTCCCCGCCTTCAGGGCGTTTCCTATGGTGCCGTACTGGTCGTTGGAGATGTTCTTCGTCTCGACCTGGATGTCCGGATGCCGCTGGTTCCACAGGTCCACCACCTTGTCCATGCCCGGAACGGTGTTCCAGTACTGGAGGGTGACTTTGCCCTTGGAAGGCGTGCAGGACGCCGCCGATGCCTCGCCCGACGGCGCGGGCGAGGAGCATGCGGCGAGTACGGCGACACCGGCTGCCGCGGCGACGGTGGCGAGGCGGGTGCGCATGACTGTGCTGCTCATGTTTTCCGTTCCCGAGAACGACCGGCGACTGGTGCCGGCCGGGTCGACGTTGACTCACTCAGGCGGGATGCCGCGGTGGACATGGACGGCCGCGACGGTGTCGGATTCGGTCCCCGGACACCGTGGCGGGAAGGGGCAAGCTCCTGTAACTTCCGTCCGTGAGCGTTCACGGGAACGTTCACGGGCGCTGTAAAACGTTCGGAAGTTTGCGCTCGGGTGCGGTTGAGTGTCAAGACTCTCGGATCACGATGGGGAGGTGGGTGACAGTGCCGTCCGGGACCGAGTCCCGCAGGGTGACGATCCATGATGTCGCCCGCGCTGCCGGGGTGTCCCGGCAGACCGTGTCACGCGCGCTGAACGACAAGGGGGAGATCGACGGCTCCACCAAGCAGCGTGTGCTCGAAGCCGCGCGGACGCTGGGATACCGACCGAGCCGGTTCGCCAGGGGGCTGGTGCGCCAGGACACGATCAGCGTCGGTCTCGTGATCCCCGACCTGCTCAACCCGTTCTTCACCGAGGTCGCCGCGGCGGCGCTGGAGGCCGCTCGCGCCCGCGGATGGCACGTCCTGGTCTACGACACCGCGGACAGCGCACAGGAGGAGCTGGGCACCCTCCAGGTGATCGCCTCCCAAGTGGACGCGGTCGTCGGCTACTTCAGCCGGACCGAGAGCGAGATCGAGCAGTGGACCCGGGGACTGCCGGTCGTACTCATCGACCGGGGCGAGGACGCCGAACGCTTCAGCTCCATCCGCATCGACGGAAGGGACGGGGTCAGGGCGGCCGTCTCACACCTCGTCCAGGCAGGGCACCGGCGCATCGGCATGCTCGACCACGCTGCCCGGGCCGAGCCGAGCGTGCGGCACGCGTGGTTCGCCGACGCGCTGACCGCCTGCGGACTCGGTGACGGACCGGTGTGCCGCGCTGAGCAGAGCGTGGAGGGCGGTGAGCGGGCGCTGGAGCACCTGCTCACCCACCATCCCGACGTGACCGCTGTCTTCGCCTTCAACGACGTCATCGCCATCGGCGCGCTCCGTGCCGCGCGTCGGACGGGACGCCTGGTTCCGCGCGACCTGGCCGTGATCGGCTTCGACGGAGTGACGCTCGGCACGCTGGTCGAGCCCGCACTGTCCAGCGTGGCTCTGGACATCCGCCGGCTCGGAGCACTCGCCGTCGAACAAGCGGCCCGTCTCCTGACCGGCGACAGTCCACTCGCCCCCGACGACCTCGTGACCCGCGCGGAACTCCGGCTGCGCGCATCCACGTAGGTCTGCCACGCGCACGCCGCGGTTCGGTGACGCTCGATCCGTGCCTCGTCCCGCACAGGGCGCCGGCCCACGTGGACACCGATGGGGCTGCCGGCCGCCGCGCCGGTTTCCTCAGGCGCGGTCGGAGCGCAGGCCGACCGCTCGGCGGAGGGCTTCCCGGCACGCCCGCACGGCAGGGTGCCGGTCGCGGCCACGGCGTACGACGGTGAAGATGCGGCGCGTGCGCTGACCGCGGGGGAGCGGACGCAGCGTGACGGTCGGGGGCTGCCCGGTCCAGACGAGGCCGGGCAGGAGGGCCGCGGCGTGTTGCTGCTCGACCAGGCGGAGGTGGAGCAGCAGGTCGGTGGTCTCGAACCGTACGTCCGGTTCGAAGCCGGCGTTGCGGCACAGGGTCATGGCCCAGTGCCGGGCGGCGGTGCCCTCGGGTTCCATCACCCAGGGGTGGTCGGCGAGGGAACGCAGCGCCGCGGTCGGACCGTCGGCTTCCCCGGTGCCGGCCGGTTTCGGCAGGGCCAGGTGCAGGGGGTCGTCGAGCAGGTCCTCCTGTTCGAGTTCGGCGGGCCGCGGGTTGGGGTTGCCGGGGTATTCCTCGGCGAGGACGAGGTCGAAGTCGCGGGCTTGCAGCGCGGGCAGGGCCCTTTCCGGTTCCATGTGCGTGACGTGGACGCGCAGGCGCGGGTGCTGGTCACGCAGCAGGCCGAGCGCGGTCGGAACGAGGGCCAGGGCGGCTGTCTGGAACGCGGCGATGCGCAGGGTGCCGGTCAGGTCGGACAGCGAGGCGGCGATGTCCGCCTCCGCGCGCTCCAGGCGTTCGAGGATCGCCTCGGTGTGGGCGACGAGGATCTCGGCCTGCTCGGTCAGCCGCACCCGCCGCCCGACCGGTTCCAGCAGCGGGACGCCGACCTCGGCCTCCAACTGGGAGAGCTGCTGGGAGACGGAGGAGGGGGCGTAGGACAGCGCGGTGGCGACGGCCGCCAGGGTGCCGCGGTGCTTGAGTTCCCTGAGCAGGCGCAGCCGGTGCAGATCGAACATGGCACGCCCGCCTCCCTCCGCCTCGTGGACCGACAGCCGACCGGCCGACCGGGTCGATGTGTCGATACTCTTCCAGTGCACTCATTCGTTCGGGTCCGCCGATGAGTATAGGTCGAAAACATTAGCTGGACCGATCGTAGGGACGCGCCGCACCCTGGTCCTGTGCCTGACAATCCTGTGCCTGACAACACTTCCTCCTCCCGTACGCTGCCGTGGTTCGCGCGCCCCGATGCCCGTGCCTGGCGGTGTGAACCCGCGCCGGCCGACGTGCGGGCCTTCCACTTCGCGCTGCCCGACTACGCGCCCACCCCGCTGACCGAACTCCCTTCGCTCGCGGACGCGTGGGGCGTCGGCCGGGTCTTCGTCAAGGACGAGTCGTGCCGTCTCGGGCTGCCCGCGTTCAAGGCACTGGGCGCTTCCTGGGCGGTGCACCGCGCCCTTGCCGAGCGGGAGGCGAACGGCGGCGAACCGGCCCCGGTCACGCTCGTGACCGCCACCGACGGCAACCACGGCCGCGCGGTGGCCCGCATGGCGCGCCGCCTCGGTCAGGAGGCCCACGTCTTCGTTCCGCAGGGCGTGCACCCCCAGGCCGTGTCGGCCATCGTCGCCGAACAGGCGAAGGTCACCGAGGTCCCGGGGCCGTACGACGAGGCCGTGCGCCTGGCGGCCGAGGCGGCCGCCGCGCCCGACACGGTCCTGGTCCAGGACACCGCCTGGCCGGGTTACGAGCAGATCCCGCGGTGGATCGTCGAGGGTTACTCCACCCTGTGCGCCGAGATCGACGAGCAGTTGACGGCCGAAGGGGTCGCCGGAGGCCCCGATCTCGTCTCCATACCGGTGGGCGTGGGGTCCTTGGCACAGGCCGTGGTCACCCACTACCGCAGCCGCCCCTGCGGGCACGCCCCGGCGCTGCTGTCGGTGGAGCCGGAGACCGCGCCGTGCGTCCTCAAGAGCCTCGCCCTCGGCGCACCCGTCAGCGTCCCCACGGGCCAGACCACCATGGCCGGGCTGAACTGCGGCACCCCGTCCAGCATCGCGTGGCCCCATCTGCGTGACGGGCTGGACGCCGCGGTCGCCGTCGCGGACGCCGACAGCGCCCGCGCGGCCGGTGTTCTGGCCGCCGCCGGTGTCTCCTCGGGCCCCTGCGGGGCCGCGTCGCTCGCCGGTCTGCGGGCGGCGCTCACCGGCGTGGGCGCCGAGGAACGCCGTACGGCGCTGGGGCTGGGGCCGTCCTCGGTCGTCGTGCTGCTGAGCACCGAGGGCACCGCCGCCAACCCGCACTCCAAGAGGGCGGCGGCGTGCTGACCCACTTCCTGGCAGCGAGCGGCGTCCTGGGGCTGCTGACCCTCGTGCCCGGCCCGGACATGGCGGTGGTGACCCGGCGTGCGCTCGTGGCCGGTCCCGGGGACGGGCTGCGTACCGTGGGCGGGATCGTGACCGGGCTGCTGCTCTGGGGCGCGTTGACCGTGGCGGGGCTCGCGGCCGTGCTCGCCGCCTCGCCCGCGGCCTACCTGACCGTCAAGCTCCTGGGCGCCGGCTACCTGGTGTTCCTGGGTGCGCAGGCGCTGTGGCAGCACCGCCGCCCGGCACCGGCCGGCCGAACGGATGCCGGTCCTGCCGCCGTGGGGAGCGCCTGGCGGACCGGCCTGGTCAGCAACGTCCTGAACCCGAAGATCGCCGTCTTCTACACCGGGCTGCTACCCACGCTGGCCCCTCCTCAGCTACCCGCTCCTTGGGCCATGGCGCTCCTCGTGCTCCTCCACAGCACGCTCACCGTCGCCTGGCTCAGCAGCTACGTGCTCCTGCTGTCCAAGGCGGAGCGGGTCCTGCACAAGCCACGGATCCGCCGTGCGCTCGGGCTGACCACGGGCACCGCCCTGATCGGCCTCGGCCTCGCGGTCGCCACCACTTCCGGCTGACCGGCACCCACCGTGTGCGGCCTGCGCAGCGCCGGCTCTGAACAAGCCGGCGCTGCCCCAGGCGCTCGGGGGCCTCCTACGGCCGGACGTATGGCCGCGTCATGATCTCCATGTTGTGGCCGTCCGGGTCCTCGAAGTAGGCGCCGCGGCCTCCGAAAAGACGGTTGATCTGGTGGGGCTCGGTGTGGCCGGGGTCGGCGTAGTAGGTGACACCGACCGTCTCCAGGCGGTCGATCATGGTGCTGAACTGATCGTCGGGCACGAGGAACGCGTAGTGCTGCGACTGGATCGGCTCGTCCCGCTTCTCGTAGTAGTCGAGTGTGACGCCGTTGCCCAGGTCGACGGGAAGAAACGGCCCGAACGGGGCGCCGACCTCCAGACCGAGGATCGCGGCGACGAACTCGGCCGACAGTTGACGATCCGTGGCGTAGACGGCGGTGTGGTTGAGCTGGACGGTGGCCGGCGAGGCGAGTTCGTGCCGACACTGCTGATCATGTGGCATGTGTGGACGTGTCTCCGGGTCTTGGATCCGCTGTGGGCGCCGCGTGCGGCGCTGGAGGGAAGACGCGGAGAAGCGGCGGGGCTCTCGCCCGCCTCGTGCTCACGCCGAGGCCGGGTGCCTCACTCGTGTATGGCCCATGGCCGACCCGGCAGTCACATGATCGACTCTAATGCCTCACCAACCCTCGCGGCAAAGCGATTCCATAGCCCGCGGACAGCCCGAGCACCCTCTGGCCGGCCGCAAGCGGGAGCCCCGGGCGACGGTCCGTACCACCGGTCGCCGTCCGGCGGTACGGCCGGCGGGGCGAGGCAGTACCGCCCCGACTCCTCCCGCGGCGCGGGCGGGAACGGCCTACGGTATCGACAGAGCCGTGCGCTCCGCCTTCTCCAGCCAGTCGGTGTACCAGCGGGCGAACCTCACCGGAGTGCCGTCGTCGTGGAGGAGCGGGGCGAGGTCGACGTCGTCCACCCGGCAGTCGGACCAGATCGTGCCGCGATGGCTGCCGCTGATGACCAGCCACTCCCTTTGGGCGCAGCCGAGGTGGGAGATCACGATCGCCCCGGCGGTGCGCTCCGGGGCGAACATGACGGCCTCCCACCGCTCGTCCCACGCCTCGATGACGTCGTCGAAGTCCTCGATGTCGTCGAAGTCCTCTTCCTCGGGACGCTGGGCAAGAACGTCGTCGAGCAGCTCCGGGTCCGGACCCTGGTCAGGGAACGGCTCCGCGAGCGTCGACAGGTCGGCGAGGTCCGCGCCGTCGCCCTCCCAGCGCCAACGACCCTGTACGCGACGAACCGGGAACAGCCCGTAGGCGGGGCCGGCGCCGCCCGCGCCGACGTGGAGCAGGAAGGCGCGGTACTCCTCCGGCAGCCGCACACCCACCTGGGCTTCGAGTTCGGCCAACTCGCCCTGGGTGAGCGGGTCCTCAACGACCCACTTGTGCCCCAGTGCCCCGAACACCTCGCTCCCCCCGGGCGCCGCCCCCGCCGCCTCAACCCGCCGTCGTACGTCCGCCCACCACTCATCAGTCATACGCAGACCGTACGTGCCGCCACTGACACCCAGGCTGCCGACCTGAGCACACGCTGTTGTTTCAGGGCGCCGCCGCACGGCGATGACGGCCCCTGCGCAGGGGCGGGCGGCCGTGAGGGCCGCCCGCCCTTGACGGGTGCCGGAACTACGGGCGGACCAGGCCGTAGAAGACCGAGCCGGACAGCGGGTAGGTCTTGTCGTAGACACCGATCCGACCGGAGCCGCGGGGGTCGGCGGTGTTGCCGGAGATCACCCGGACGGAGCGGCCACTGACATGGTCGACGACGCCGATGTGGTAGCGGTAACCGGCGTGGCCGAAGATGATCAAGTCACCCGGCCGGGCGGTGGACAGCCGGCTGGTGCCCACCCACTTGCCGTGGGCGACCGCCCAGTCGTAGACGCCGGGCACGGACTTCATGAACGGAACGCGTACGCCGGCGTCGCGCCACACCCACGTGGCGAAGGCCGCGCACCAGTCGGCGCAGATGCTGTACGGCTTGCCCGGGACGCACTTGCCCCGGCCCTCCGTCACCCCGATCTGGCTCTTCGCGATCCTCACGATCTTGGTGCGCAGCGTGCCCGTGGTGTGGCATCCGGGCACCACACGGGTGATGCCCATGGACTTCATGGTGGCCGGTCCGGCGATGCCGTCGGCGTCGAGGTGGTGGGCCCGTTGGTACCGCTTCACCGCGCCGGTGGTGTCGGAGCCGTACGTTCCGTCCGCGGTGACCCTGGCCTTGGCCTGGACTTGCTTGACCACACTCCGCAGGCCGCCGAGGGTCTGCGGGCCGATCGCCCCGTCCACGGTCAGGCAGCGGTCGCTCTGGAAGGACGCGGTGGCCGCCTTGGTCCGGGCTCCGGGGACGCCGTCGACCGTCCCGGCGTCGTAGGCCAGGCCGTTGAGGTCGGTCTGCGCCAGTCTCACCTCGGAGGTGGTGGTCGCCACCGCCGGGCTCGGCGTGCCGACCAGCATGCCGGTCGCCGCGAGCGTGGCGGTCAGGACGCCCAGCGCCACGGTGCCTGCGCGGTGTCGAGGCCGTACAGCGAATGTCATGGGGAACTCCTCGTCGATGTCGTCACTTCGGTGATGTCTCGTGGGTGTCGCCGTGTCGCCGTGTCGCCGTGTCGCCGCGACGGCCGTCCGGCTGGCTGTGCTGCGGCGCCGCCAAGGCAGTTCGGCCGGCGGGGTGATGACGCCGCGAAGCGGCCCCTTGACCCTGGACGCGGACGCGGACGCGGTCCGCGTTGTCGCCAGTAAGCCGGGAAGACCGCCGCGCGCTGTGCCGTCCGCCCCCCACCGCGGCGGGTCAGAACCGCGAGGGCACGTACCTGTAGCAGTAGGTGTGGCCGCCGTAGTAGGGGTCGCCGTCGATCAGGAGCCAGCCGCCGGTCTCCTTGCCGACGATGCCGTCCCGGCGCAGGCCGTCGAAGCGCTGGTACCACTTGACCCAGCGCTTGGTCTTCGGCCCCCACAGGCCGTCCTCCGTCAGGGGGCGGCCGTGCCCGTAGCGCTTGGCGACGTCGTTGAGGAGGTGCTGCACGCACCACACCGCGTGCTTGTTGTCGCGGTGTCCGTCGCCGATGTCGGGCGCGGACCGGGAGGCGGCGGCCTGGCCGATGGTGCCGATCGTCAGGAGCGCGGTCGCGGCGGTGACCGCCACCGCCTTGCCGATGCGGTACATACGCATGAGTTCTGTCTCGTTTCTGATGATTCACCGAGGCGTGGCGGTGCCGGTCAGCTCGTCCGGCGTCGGATGGGGGGGGGCACACGCGGCCGCGAGGATCCCCGCGGCCGCGGCGCCGCCCCACCTACCCGTGTGCTAGCTCGCGTACCACTTGGAACAGGCGCTCTTCGCCACGTACGGAACGCCGTTGGAGTGCATGCGCCAGTAGGCGCCGCAGACCTTCACCCAGCGTCCCCGGACCCAGTTGACCGCCTTGGTGTGCGCCTGGAAGGTGGGACCGTCCTCCCGCTGCACCACCCCGGCGTCCAGCATCACCTTGTGGTACGGGCTGCCACAGGCGTGGTAGGTGCGGCCGTGGTCGTCGGACCAGTCGAACCAGACCTGGGTCCCGGGTCCGGTCGCGGCGTCGATGCCGGCGTTCACCCGTGCCCAGGCGAACCAGGTGCCGTGCGACTTGGCGTTCCGCAGCTCGACCAGCGTCGGCCCCACCGTGAGCTTGTGGTCCGTGGTGGCGTGCGCCAGGGAACGGGGCTCCAGCCCCTTGCCGTTGTTGTAGCCGCACGACCAGTTCTGGAACCCGGACGCGGCCTGCACCGCGGTGCCGGGCCGCTCCACCGCCTGCGCCGGCGTGGTCCCGGCAAGTCCCGCACCCAGCGCCGCGGTCGCTGTGGCGAGCGCGATCCGCTTGTACACGTTCATGTTCCGCTTCCCTTCCGCTCTGCCGGCCGGACAGCCCGTCCGTGCCGTGTGACCTCGACTTTTCCGCCCGTGGGATTGATCGGGCAGTCGGTTGTGCCGGTCTGATCAATGGCCGCTGCGCGCTCTTGGGCAGGCAGCGGGGCGTCGACCGCGGACGGTGGCTGCGGTTTGCCCTCGCGCCGGAGGTGCGCGTAGCTTCTCGGGCCACGGCACCGCGTCCACGGGGGAGGCGGGGCGGGGGAGGGGAGCTGCCGATGGCGGGGCGTCGGGAAAACCCGGTCGACCCGACCGCGGGGCCGGTGGCACGGTTCGCCGCCGAGTTGCGCAAGGTGCGGTCGGAGGCCGGAAACCCCACCTACCGTGTGATGGCGCAGCGCACGGGGCAGGGGGCGAGCACCCTGTCGCAGGCGGCTGCGGGGGACCGGCTGCCGACGCTGCCCGTGGTGCTGGCCTATGTCCGGGCGTGCGGCGGTGATCCGGAGCAGTGGGAGACGCGGTGGCGTGAGGTGGCCGCGGAAGTGGCGGCCGAGCCGCGCGCCGAGGACGAGGACGCCGGAGCGCCCTACCGCGGCCTGGCCCGCTTCGAACCCGGCGACGCCGACCTGTTCTTCGGCCGTGACCAGCTCACCGACCGCCTGCTCGAACTCGCCGCCTCCCGCCGGTTCACCGCGGTGTTCGGGCCGTCGGGCAGCGGTAAGTCCTCCCTTCTGCGCGCCGGCCTGATCCCCCGCCTGCGCACACCGGCCGTGGACCGGCCACGACCGGCCGCGCTGCGCGTCCTCACTCCCGGTGCCCACCCGATGCGCACGCACGACCGGCGCCTGGTGCCGGACGATGACGCCGGG
The DNA here is from genome assembly GCF_014650735.1 of Streptomyces canarius. Taxonomy (NCBI): domain Bacteria; kingdom Bacillati; phylum Actinomycetota; class Actinomycetes; order Kitasatosporales; family Streptomycetaceae; genus Streptomyces; species Streptomyces canarius. The sequence goes on along the minus strand of NZ_BMVN01000005.1, from coordinate 296,232 downwards.
GACACGTGGCTGATCGTCGATCAGTTCGAAGAGCTCTACACCCTTTGCTCCGACCCGGCTGAACGCGACCGGTTCATCGACCGGCTCCTCACCGCCACGGGCCCCGCCGGCCGGCTCCGCGTGGTCATCGCCGTACGCGCCGACTTCCTCGGCCGCTGCGCCGAGCATGCCGGACTGACCTCCGCGCTCCAGGACGGCAGCGTGCTGGTCGGGCCCATGACCCGCGATGAGCTGCGCGAGGCGGTGGTCAGGCCCGCCCAGACCGGTGGGCTGATCGTGGAGCGCTCCCTGACCGCCCGGATCCTCGACGAGGTCGAGGGCGAACCCGGCGCCCTGCCGCTGATGTCACACGCCCTGCTGGAGACGTGGCACCGCCGCAAGGGCCGCGCCCTGACCGAGGCCGCCTACGACGGGGCCGGCGGCCTGCACGGCGCGGTCGCCCGCACCGCCGAGAGCGTCTACTCCCGGCTCAGCCCCGGCCAGGCCGAGGCGGCACGCCGCGTACTGCTGCGGCTCATCGCTCCGGGCGACGGTACCCAGGACACACGCCGCCCTGTCAGCCGAGCGGAGATCGGCGCGGACAGCCCCGGCGACAGTGCGACCGTCCTGGAGCGGTTGGCCCGCGCACGTCTGGTCACGCTCGACCACGACACCGTCGACCTGGCGCACGAGGCACTCATCACGGCCTGGCCCCGGCTGCGCGGCTGGATCGACGCCGACCGCGAACGGTTGCGTGCCCATCGCCGGCTCACCGAGGCGGCGCAGGCCTGGGACGCGCTGAACCGGGACGCCGGTGCGCTCTACCGGGGCACCCGACTGGCCGCGACCGAGGAGGCGTTCACCGACCGCGGCGATCTGACCGGCCTGGAGAACGCCTTCCTGACGGCGAGCGTGGAAGCCCGCCTCGGCGAGCAGCGTGCTGCCGCGCGCACCACGCGCCGCCTGCGGTCCCTGGTCGCGGGCCTGACCGCTCTGGTACTCGTGGCCGCCGCGGCGGCGGTCGTCGCCTTCCAGCAGCGCGCGACGGCCCGCACCCAGCGTGCCGTCGCCGTGTCCCGCCAGATCGCCGCCGAGGCGGAACAGCTGCGCGGTACCCACCTGCCACCGCAAGTGCAGAACGTCTCGCTGGCGGCCCAGCTCGACATCGCGTCGTACCGGATGCGCCGTTCACCGCGCACGTACACGAGTCTGCTGGGTGCCGCCAACTCGCCGCTGTTCTCCGAGACCCCCGACCGCAGCGGCAGCGCCGACGGGGATTCCAGCGGCGGCAGCGGCCGGGTGGCCGCCGACGCGTCCCGGCACCTGCTGGCCCTCGCGGAGGCAGACGGTGCCGTCCGGCTCTGGACCATGCGTGACGCCAGCCATCCGACGCCCGTGGGCCGTTCCCTGCGCGGATCGGTCGTGGCGCTCAGCGCGGACGGAAGCCTGCTGGCGGCCGAGGACGACACCGACGGCAGGCTCCGGCTGTGGGACACCTCCGACCCGCGCCACCCCGTCGGCCTCGCGACGTTCGAACTGCCCGGTGACACAGTCGGGAACACGGTGGCGCTGAGCCCCGACGGACGCCTCCTCGCCGCCGGCGGGCAACGGGTCTACCTCTGGGACCTCCACGACCCCGGGCATCCCGCACCGCTCGACCGCTCCCTGCCCGGCGACCTCCCCGCCTTCAGCCCGCACGGCCACCTGCTGGCCACAGCGAGCATCGGGAGTGGCACCGCGCGGCTGTGGACCACGGCCGATCCCACGCGACCCCGGGCACTGGGCACCCTGCACCTCGGTTCCGCACCCCAGGACGTGGTGTTCCGGCCGGACGGGCGCATGCTGGCCGTGGAGGACGACGGGCTGGTACGGCTCTGGGACATCGCCGACCCCCGCCACCCGGAACGCCGCTCCACACCGCTCGAAACCGCCGACGGATCCGAGGCCGCCGCTGTGGCCTTCAGTCCCGACGGCGGGACGGCGGCGGTGGCAGGGGACAACGGAGTCCAACTGTGGGACACGCCGGACGACAGGGAACCGACGCGGCTGGGAGAGCCACTGGGCCAGACCTCCTACAACGGCATCGCTGTGATCTTCGGCCGCGACAGGTACAGCCTCATCACCGACGACCGGGTCATCCGCGTGTGGACCCTGCCGCCCGTGCTCACGGAGTGCTTCGAGGGCTCGGTGGGCGGGACCAGCCCGGACGGGCGGAGCATGGTCACCACCTGCGGTCCTGAGGAAGTGAGGTTGTGGGACACGTCCGAGGGACGGCACCCCCGGCGCCTGGGTGCCCTTCCGGGTACCTACGCCGTCTTCGCGCCCCGCGGCCGGCTTCTCGCCGTCGCGGAACCGCACGGCGGCACGCGACTGTGGGACGTCGGCGACTCGGCCCACCCCCGCCGGCTGGGCCGCACATCGGTCAGGCGCGACCGCGTGATCGGCGCCGTGTCCTTCAGCGCGGACGGCCGTGTGATGGCGGAGGTCGAGCAGCAGCCGCTCAAGGCGTTCCCTCTCGACGGCACCGGCACCGGCAGCGGCAGCGCGGAGTCGGGCGGAGGCACCAACCTGGTCTTCGGTGAGACACAGTCCGAGTCCGAGAGCAGGATCAGGCTGTGGGATGTCGGAGATCCGGGCCGTCCTCGCCTCCTCGGCACCGCTGACCCCCATGAGGAGTACGCCCCCGACGAGCCCTCCCTGGCACTGAGCCCCGACGGACGCAGCCTGGCTGTGGCGGACTCCACCGGGAAGGTCAAGCTGTGGGACACCCATGACCCGTCCCACCCGGCGCCCGTCGCCGGAGCCCTCACCGGCAACCTGGTCGCGTTCGCCCCGCGCGGACACACGCTCGCCGTGGCCACCGCCGACGGAACCCTCCGCCTGTGGACCGTCGCCCGCGCTGCGCGTCCCAGGCCGCTCAGTGCGCCCACCGACAGCGCCGGCCTCGTCTCCGCCCTCGCGTTCGGCCCCGATGGACGCACCCTCGCCACCGGCACCACGGACGGCATGATCAGACTGTGGGACGTCACCGACCCGGCGCGTCCCTCCACCACGGGCGACGCGCTCGTGGGCCACACCGGTGCGGTCGACAGGGCCGTACTGGGCCCTGCCGGCCACACGCTGGCGACGTCAGGCGAGGACGGCACGATCAGGCTGTGGGACCTGGACATCGACCGGGTCGTGCACCACATCTGCGACACGACCGGCAACGCCCTCAGCCGCGCGCAGTGGCGACACCGCCTGGGCAGTCTTTCCTACCGGCCGCCCTGTACGTGAGCGGTCGCCTGGGTGCCGTCCCTCCACCCGCGGACACGCTTGCAGAGAGTCCTCCCATATGCGGCCACTCCGGCCTGAGAGGAGGTCACCACCCCGCGCCTCATCCTTCGAGACTCATGTACAGGCGAGTGCCTCGGGGCCGGTAGCCGACGCGTTCGTACACGCGGCGGGAGCCTTCGCCCGAGTACTCCAGCCAGACCGATCCTGCTCCTTGAGTGAACATGGCCTCGGTCAGCGCGGACGTGACCGAGGCGGCGACTCCGCGGCCACGAAAGGCGGGACGGGTTCCCACACCCGCCAGCTCCGACGTGCCCACGGCCGGCGCGGAGCAGGAGGCCGCTCCGGCGCACCCGCCGTCGGGGGCCCGGACGAACCGGACGGCACCGCCGTTCTCCTGAGTGCGCCGCAGCCGGGCGGCACCTTCGGGAGAGGGCGTGACGTCACCGGCGAACGCCTCGGACAGGGCAGCGTCGATCGCCGCATGGTCCTCATCCGTGCGCGGGATCTCCACGCCGGGTCCGGCGGCTGCCCGGTGGCCGTTCGGCCGCGCGGTCAACGTGGCGGGCGTACAGACCATGTATGCGTGCACCGCCTCTGTGGTGAAGCCCGCCCGGCGCAGTACCGGGGCCACGGCCCCCGACTGAGCCCACGCCGTCTCGCGGCGGGTTACACCGTGGCCGGCCGTCCGGTCTCATGAACGTGGCCGTTCCCGGGCCACTCTCCGCCCGCGGTGCGGGCCCGCAGGGCCGGGCCGGCTGGTGGATCTCCCGGTTCCGGCTCCGGGTGACGGGTACTGGCCCCCGACGCCTCCATGAGTACCTCCCCGGCCGCCGTACGGACGTACAGCACCGACCGTCCGGCGCGCCGTCGCTCCACCAGACCCGCGTCCAGCAGCACCCGCAGATGCCCGCCCACCGACCCCAGCGCCTGCCCGGTCACGGCGACCAGTTGGGTCGTGCTCATGGGAGTGCCGAGCAGCGTCAGCAGTCCGGCCCGCGCGGTCCCGATGAGCGCCCCGAGCCCGGCCGGGACGGGCCGCCGGTCGTGGTCCTCGGCGAGTACGCCGAGACACGGGTAGACGACGGCGTACCGCTCCCGCCCCTCCCACGACACCCACCCGGTCCTCGGCGTCACCGGCATGAACAGCAGCTCGGCCCCGGCGGCCACCTCCCGGGGCGGATACGCGTTCAGGTTGACCTGGAACCGGCTCTCCCCGAGCCACCGCATCCCCGGCCGCAGCGAGTCCAGCACGGCCGCCCAGCCACCCTGGTTCACCCGCGCCGTCCGCGCGACCATGTCGGCCTCCAGGATGCGCCGCCGACGGCCCCAGTACGGCCGTACGGTCTCCTCCCAGACGGAGGTCAGCAGCGCGGTCGCCCGCTCGGGCAGGTCGTCACGTTCCAGGGCCGCGGGGAGCGGGCCGCGGAGGGAGACGCGGAGGTTGGCCCGCGCCTGGTCGGCCCCGGCCGCCCGCACCCGGGCCACGGTCCCCTCGAAGCTCTCGCCGACGCATGAGGTGGGGCAGAAGAAGTCGGCGATCCACGACGTGCCGAGTGCCGCCCGCACGAGGTGCGCGGCCACCGGGTCGGCCGCGAGGCGCGCGCGGTAGCCGGGCAGGTGCGCGCGCAGCCATGCCTCCTCGCCCGGGTGCGAGCCGGTTCCCGCGTGCAGCAGCTTCAGGCTCGCGAAGGTCTCGGCGAAGGGGGAGAGCACGAACCGGCTGCGGGCGAGGGTATCGGTGCCGATCTGCCAGAGGCCCATGCGTACGATCTTTCGTCTGTGGCCGAAACATTAAACACGGCCCGAGGAACGCTCCGAGACTGCGACGCATGCGCAGCTACCGAGCCTTGTTCCACACCCCGGAGTTCACCCCGTTCCTGCTCTCGTTCGCCGCCTTCGCCGCGGCCCAGACGATCGGCGGCCTGGCCCTCGGCACGCTGGTCTTCCGGGTCACCGGCTCCCCGCTCCTGTCGGCGGTGAGCATGTTCGGCCCGCAACTGGCGCAGTTGCTGGGGGCCGCGTTCCTGCTCTCGGGTGCCGACCGCCTGCCCTCGCGTGCGATCCTGTCCGGCCTCGCCCTCGCCTTCGCGGGCACCACGGTGGTGCTGGCGCTGCCCGGCCTGCCGGTCTGGGTGGTCTTCGCCGTCGTCGTCGCACAGGGGCTGGTCGCCTCGCTGGGCGGGGGAGTGCGCGGAGGGCTGCTGAACGAGATCCTGTCCAAGGACGGCTACGTCCTGGGCCGTTCGGTCTTCAACATGCTCTGGGGCCTGACGCAGATGGCCGGGTTCGCGACGGGCGGCGCACTGCTGGCGCTGCTGTCCCCGCGCACCTGTCTGCTCCTCGCGGCGACGCTGTACCTGGTGTCGGCCCTCGTCACCCGCCTGAGCCTCACGGCCCGCCCGCCGCGCTCCTCCGGCCGCCCGTCCGTCTCCGCGACCTGGCGCACCAACGCCCTCCTGTGGTCCTCGCGCCCCCGCCGCCTGACGTACCTGGGCCTGTGGGTCCCCAACGGCCTGGTGGTCGGGAGCGATTCGCTCTACGTCTCCTACGCCCCCGGAGCCGCCGGCACGCTGTACGCGGTCGGGGCCCTGGGCATGTTCCTGGGCGACATGGCGGTGGGCCGCCTGGTACCGCCCGCGGTGCGGCCCCGTCTCGCGATCCCGCTGCGCCTGCTGCTGGCGGCTCCCTACCTGTTCTTCGTGCTCCGGCCGGGAGTGGCGCTGTCGGCCGTGGCCGTCACCGTCGCTTCCGTCGGCTTCGCCGCGAGCCTGGTCCTCCAGGAACGCCTGATGTCCCTCACCCCCGACGACCTCGCGGGCCAGGCCCTCGGCCTGCACGCCACCGGAATGGCCGCCCTCCAGGGCGTCGGCGCCGCCCTCGCGGGCACGCTGGCCCAGCTGACCTCCCCGGCCACGGCGATGACGCTGATGGCAGCCGCCTCGGTCACCGTGACCCTGACCCTCGCGGCGCTGGACAGGCACGGGAAGCGGCAGCCGGCCGATTCCGGTACGCGCCCCGGCGCCGCGCCGGAACCCGCCGCCACGGACTAGCCGGACATCACCCGCGCCGCCGAGCGGCACCGCTGTGAAACCCGTTCGACCTGGTCACCTCCGTGAGGAGATCCTTGGGCATGGAGTTCCTCTCTTACCACCGCGACCGGCCCGGCTCCCTGCCCCTGCGCGACGAACTACGGGAAGAGCACTGGTCGTACATGGACCAGTACGGGAAGGAGATGATCGCCCGGGGCCCGACCCTGGCCGCCGACGGCGACACACCCACCGGCAGCGTGCACATCGTCGACCTGCCCGATCCCGCCGCTGCCCGCGCGTTCGCCTTCGACGAGCCGAACTACCAGGCCGGCGTCTACCGGGACGTGCTGCTGCGACGGTGGCGCAACACGCTGGGGCGCACCATGTGGGACTTCCCCGGCGGCCGGACCGGCGGCAATCGGTACCTGGTACTGGGACTCGGCTCGGGGCAAGCCGCCGACCTCGCGGTTCCCTCCGACCGGGACGGGTTGATCGCCTACGGGCCGCTGCTGTCGGACGACGGCGCCACCTGGCTGGGGACGGCGGCGCTGGTCCGCGCTGTGGACCCGGACACGGCACGCGCCCTCCTGACCCCGCACCGGTACGACGCCGTCGAGGTGCACAACTGGCAGTTCGGCGGGCGCCCTTCCTAGCCCGCCGAACCCCTCCGGGTCGCCGGCGCCCTCCGAGACACTGTCGGGCCGCTTCCGGGTGCGCGGGGTGCCCCGGCCATTCGGAGGTGTCGTGGTGGCGCCTGCCGGAGGTGGCCCACACGCTTGGTCTGGATGTGGACGCGCCGCCGTGCAGGGGTGGCGACAGGATTCCGGGAGGACCGTATGACCGCTTCGTCGCCCTCCACCGAGACACCTCCGGCCCGGTACGACGACCTGAGGGCCCTGGTGATCAACTGCACCCTCAAACGCTCGCCGGAGACGAGCAACACCCAGGGTCTGATCGACCGGAGCACCGGCATCCTGGCCGCCCAGGGCGTACGGGTCGATGTCGTCCGGGCGGTGGACCACGACATCGCCACCGGCGTGTGGCCCGACATGAGGGAGCACGGCTGGGAGACGGACGCCTGGCCGGACCTGTACCGGCAGGTCATGGCGGCCGACATCCTCGTGCTGGCCGGACCGATCTGGCTGGGCGACAACAGCTCGGTGACGAAGCAGGTGATCGAACGCCTCTACGCCTGCTCCAGTCTGCTGAACGACGCCGGTCAGTACGCGTACTACGGCCGTGTCGGCGGCTGCTTGATCACCGGCAACGAGGACGGCGTCAAGCACTGCGCCATGAACGTCCTCTACAGTCTCCAGCACCTGGGGTACACCATCCCTCCCCAGGCCGACGCGGGATGGATCGGTGAGGCAGGGCCCGGGCCCTCCTACCTCGACCCCGGCTCGGGCGGACCGCAGAACGACTTCACCAACCGCAACACCACGTTCATGACCTGGAACCTGCTGCACCTGGCGCGGGCGCTGAAGGACCTGGGTGGCATCCCCGCCTACGGCAACCAGCGCACCGCCTGGGACGCCGGCTGCCGCCACGACTACGAGAACCCCGAGCACCGGTAGCCATGACCGCCGCCCCGCGCGGTGCGTGCCGGCCGGCACGCGGCCTGGACGGGCACCGTCTCATGTCGCCACCGGCGCGGAGCCGTGTTCGGTGCGGAGCAGGGCGATGTCGTCGGCCCGGTAGGAGGAACCGCGGGCGTGGTGCAGGAGCCGGCCGGCGAGTTCGTCCGGCGAGTCCGCGCGGTCTTCCGCCGCCGCTGCGATCCCGTACGCGCAGACGGCGCGCGCCGATCCGGCCGCGGCCGAGCGAGCCGGGGTCTCGACGGCAGCCGTCCCCGGCTCCCACTGCACGGGCTCACCGGTACGGGCGCGGAGCCCGGCCAGAACGTCACCGAGCCGGCAGGCGATGCCGCGAAGGTGGCGGGGCTGGTCCTTGGACAGCCCCTCGCCGCCCGGTGCGGCCGGCCACATGATCGCCGACGCTCTCCACCGCGGCGGTCGCGAGCAGGTCCGCACACTCAGCCGCCCCGCCGTCCGTCGGGCGCAGGTCAGAGCGCGGGCGCGTCCCCGACCGTGGCGCTCCTGCCGGCCCGGCCCGGCCCGGTCCGGCCCGCCCCGGCCGGCATTCCTCCGCCCGAAGCACAGCCCCTCCGGCCCGGCCGCCGATCACTCCAGCGATCCGCTGAGAAGACGTACCCGCGCAGCGGGCTGTTTGACCTTGACACGGTGACAAGGTCTTCACTGCTCGCCGAGGAGGTGGTCTCGATGACGATCCCGAGACAGGACACGGAAGCGGTACGCGTGCTCCACCGGTTGGAGGACAGCCGGCCGTCCGTGCGGCTGCGGGCTGCCATGACGGCCGGCACGACACCCGACCCGCGCTTCGTCGACAAGCTCATCGAGCGATGCGCGATCGAACCCGAGTTCTTCGTCCGCGACATGCTGACCTGGGCGCTCACCCGCCATCCGGTGTCCATGACGCTGCCCGGTCTGCTCCGCGAAGTCCGCTCGGAGCGGGCACAGGCACGGAGCCAGGCGCTGCACACACTGTCCAAGATCGGGGACCGTCAGGCGTGGCCGGCGATCACACGGACACTCCTGTCCGACCCCGACGACGAGGTGGCGCGAAGCGCCTGGCGCGCCGCCGTCGTGCTCGTGCCGGAAGGCGAGGAATCCGCGTTGGCCACGGCGCTGGCGACACAGCTCGGGCGCGGCGAGCGGGAGACCCGGCTGAGTCTCAGCCGGGCACTGGTCGCACTGGGCGAAGTGATCGTGCCGGCTCTCCGTTCTGCGACGATGGCCCCTGACCCGCGCACCCGGGCGCACGCGCTCGCCACACAACGGCTGCTGCGCGACCCGGACACCGGGTTCGACTTCGCGATCGAGGAGGCGAAGCGCGTCATAGCCCTCGGCGGGCCCGGCCAGGAGGAACGATAAGGCGTGTTGATCGGTGAGGTGGCACGGCGGTCGGGGGTCAGCGCCCGCATGCTCCGGCATTACGAGTCGCTCGGTCTGGTGCGCCCTTCGGGCCGTACCGGCTCCGGATACCGGGAGTACTCCCGCGAGGACATGCGCAGGATCTTCCACATCGAGAGCCTGCGGTCGCTGGGACTGTCGCTGCGCGAGATCGCACGCGCACTCGACGATCCCGGCTTCACGCCCTCGGCGCTCGTCGACGACCTCGTCCGTCAGACGCGCGACCGCATCGCGGCCGAGACCGAGCTGCTCACGCGCCTCAGCCGTATCCGTGCCGCGGACCCCGCCGGCTGGGAGGACGTCCTCCACGTCGTCGCGCTGCTCCAGGCGCTGGGGTCGAAGAGCGCCGACGCGCGCCAGCGCGCGGCCCTCTCCTCGGCCGACGAGGTTCCGGTACCGGTGGAGGCCCTGGTCGAGGCGGCACTCGGCGAGACGGAGCCGAACGTCGCCGGGGCCCTTCGATGGGCGCTGGCGCGATCCGGCGACGGAGGCACGGCGCTGCTGGCGGAGGGCCTCGGCTCGCCGGTGGCCGCGGTGCGGGAACGTGCCGTCCAGTGCCTCGCCGAGATGCCCGGTGCCGAAGCCTCCGAGCAACTGCGGGACGCTCTCGCGAACCCCGATGTCGTGGTGCGCGGGCATGCGGCTCTGGCACTCGGCACCCGTGGTGCGGTGGATGCGGTCCCGGCGCTCGTCGACATGATCGTGGCGGGAAGGAACGACACCGACGCGGCCGATGCGCTGGGCGTGCTGGCCGACGACACCACGGCAGCGGATCAGATCGCGACCATGCTTGTCGACCGCCTGGCCCACGACACGACCGAAGCGCCTGCACGCGGGCGGCTGACCCAGGCGCTGGCGGGCATCCCGGGAACGAGGGCGACAACTGCCCTCGTGGCGCTGTCACATGACCTGGACCGTGCCGTCGCGCTGACCGCGGCATACCTCCTTCAGCTACGCGGGGCGGGTGCGGACGGCCCGTAACGTGCCCGCCGGGTCGCCGCGCGTACGTGTCCGCCCTCACGCACCGGACCCGGTGCGCGAGGGCGTTGTCAGTCCTGCCCGCTAGGTTGAGCGCATGACGTACATCGAGGGCGAGATCGAGCGTGTCCGGCCGCAGCGGTTCCATGAGACCGCGGGCCTGGAGGACTGGCGTGTCCTGGGAGAGGGAGCCTGTGCGTATTTCCGCGCGGGGTCGTTGGCCGCTGGTGCGAGGCTCGTGCAGGCGATCAGTGAACTGCCCGACGCCGAGGCGGGACACCCCGACATCGACGTGCGATACGACGGCGTGACCGTGCGACTGATCACGCTCACCGACGACTTCTACGGGCTGAGCGCGAGGGACGTCGAACTCGCCCGGAGCATATCGGCCTTGGCGCGCACGCTCGGGATCCCGGCGGACCCGTCCGCCGTTCAGACCGTCCAGGTCACCGTCGACGCGCTCGCAGGGCCGGATGTGGTGCGGTTCTGGCGTGCGCTGCTCGGCTACGCCGATCGAGCGAACAGCCCTGAGGACCTGATCGACCCGCACCGCCGCGGGGCGCCCTTCTATTTCCAGCGGATGGACGCACCACGTCCGCAGCGCAACCGGGTGCACGTCGACGTCTGGGTGCCCTATGACCAGGCCGAAGCGCGCATAGCGGCGGCGATTGCCGTCGGCGGCAGGTTGGTGAGCGATGCCCATGCGCCGTCGCACTGGGTGCTGGCCGACCCGGAAGGCAACGAAGCCTGCGTCGGAACGGCCGGCTGGATCGGCCCGGACCCCACGCGGCGGTGACCGTGTCCAGCGGACGGGCAGTCAGCCGGCGGCTACCGGCCGTCCGCCGGAGCGGGCCGGACCGGGACGTCCGTCTCCTGCGTGGCGGCCCAGGAGGCGAGGAGTCGCAGGGCCTCGTGCTCCGGTGTACCGGGGGCGGCGCTGTAGGCGGTGAGGGTCAGGCCGGGCAGCGCCGGTAGTTCCATGGCGTCGAAGTCCAGGGTGAGGGCACCGACGGCCGGGTGCCGGAAGGACTTGCGGCCGGTGTGGTGCAGGCGCACGTTGTGCTTGGCCCAGGCTGTGCGGAATTCCTCGCTGCGGGTGACGAGTTCGCCGATGAGCCCGGTCAGGCCGCTGTCGTGCGGGGCGCGTCCGGCCTCGGTGCGCAACAGGGACACGGTGGTGTTCACGGACTCCTCCCAGTCCGGGAAGAAGTCCCGGCCTCGTGGGTGGAGGAACTGGAACCGGGCGATGTTGACCGACCGGGTGGTGCTGTCGGGGAAGAGAGGGGAGTACAGCGCGCGGCCGAGGCGATTGGTGGCCAGGATGTCCAGGCGGCCGTTGCGCAGGAAGGCGGGGGAGTCGGTCATGGACTCCAGGACGCGCAGGACGCTGTCCGGCAGCGGGCCACTGCGTTTGGTACGGCGGACGGGGCGCTTGGCGGCGGCGCGGGCCAGGTCGTGGAGGTGGGCGCGTTCGGCCTCGTCGAGCTGGAGGGCGTTCGCGACGGCGCCGAGGACTTCTTCCGAGGCGCCGGCGAGGTGGCCGCGCTCCAGGCGGACGTAGTAGTCGACGCTCACACCGGCGAGCAGGGCGACTTCCTCCCGGCGCAGCCCCGGCACGCGCCGGTTGCCGCCGTACGCAGGCAGGCCCGCCTGCTGCGGGGTGATCCTGGCGCGGCGGGAGGCCAGGAACTCGCGGATATCGCTCTCGGGTCTCACGATGGTCAGGCTATGCCGGATGCCGCACGTGTGGGGGGTCCTGCCAGTACCTGGAACAGCAAGCCCTTCCCCACCCCGCCGGCCTGCGGTTTCCTCGATGACGGCGGCTGCACCCGGGAAGATCGCCGACGAGCCCGAGGCGTCCTGCCTCCTGGTCACCGATGGAGTACTCCCTCGTCATGAGCGAGGTCTCCGGTGACGACTGCCTCGCCGCCGTCGAGGCCCAGGCCAGGGAACTCCCCGTCCAGGTCGACGCCTCCCGCGAGCCGGGCCCGGGCCTCACCGGGGCCGGCACCGGCGCCGCCTGATCCATCCCCGAACCCGCACCTTCCGAGAGGGACACACCATGGAATTCGTCAAACAGCAGGCCACGGTCAAGGCCCCCGCGCACTGGTTCACCGGCGACGTCTGGTTCGACGTGCTCTACGCGGGCCAGGAGCCCTCCCGGATGCGCGCCAACATGGTCCGCTTCTCCCCGGGCGCCCGTACCCACTGGCACTCCCACGTCCTGGGCCAGACCCTGCACGTCGTCTCCGGCATCGCCCTGATCGGCACCCGCGACGGCACCGTGTTCGAAGCGCACCCCGGCGAGACCGTCACCTGCCCCCCGAACGAGGAACACTGGCACGGCGCCACGGCCGACCGTTTCATGGAACACATCGCGATGTGGGAGGGCAAGGGCGACGGCAGCGAGGAAACCACCTGGAACGAACCCGTCACCGACGAGCAGTACAACCGCCCGCACAGCCGCTGACCCGCGCCGAACCGACAAGGACCTCCGATGACCGACCAGCCCCAGCAGATCGGCGGCGGACGCCGTACCATCGGTGACTTCGCTCCGAAGCTCGCCGAGCTCACCGACGACGTCCTGTTCGAGGACGTGTGGAACCGCCCCGAGCTCGCCGCCCGCGACCGCAGCCTGATCACCGTCGCCGCGCTCGTCGCCGGCGGTGACGCCGACCAGCTCCGCTTCCACCTCGGACGCGCGAAGGAGAACGGCGTCACCGAGACCGAACTCATCGAGGCGATCACCCACCTCGCCTTCTACGCCGGCTGGCCCAAGGCCATGACGGCGATCACGACCGCGAAGCAGGTCTTCGCAGCCTGAACACCGGGGAGGGGCCGCCGGGCTCCTCCCCTCCCGGCAGCGTATGCGCACACGGACCCGGCACCCGGGCCGGCTCAGGGGACCGGCCCGGACGGAAGGAGGCATTCCCATGCGAGGAACAGTCCGGCACGATGCCGAAGCGGCCCTCACACTCCCGGCGGTGGCGTCTTCCCGGACATCGCGCGGGCGACAGGGGGTGCGACCTTGAGCCGGATCCTGGTGACCGGCTCCGCGGACGGCCTGGGACGTGCCGCGGCCGACTCGCTGCTGTCCGCCGGACACGCGGTCGTGGTGCACGCCCGCAGCGAGGAGCGCGCGGCGGCCCTCGACCCGCTGGTCGATCGCGGGGCGCACCTCGTGGTCGGCGACTTCACGGACCGCGACGCCGTACGGCGCATCGCCACCGAACTGAACGGCGCGGAGCCGCTCGACGCCGTCATCCACAACGCCGGCGTCTGGAGCGGGCCAGCCGTCATGCCGGTCAACATCATCGCCCCGTACCTGCTGACGGCCCTGCTCCGCGGCCCGCGGCGCCTGGTGTACCTCAGCAGCGGCTCGCACTTCGGCGGGCGGCCCCTGCTCGACGGTATCGACTGGCGGGGACGGAGCGCGGGGTCGTACGCCGACAGCAAGCTGTTCGTCACGACACTCGCGACCGCGGTGGCCCGCCTCCGCCCCGACGTGCTGAGCAACGCCGTGGACCCGGGCTGGGTACCGACGAAGATGGGCGGGCCCAACGCACCGGACGACCTCGAACTCGGCCATCGGACGCAGGAGTGGCTGGCCTCCGGCGACGACCCCGAGGCGCTCACCACCGGCGGGTACTGGTACCACCGCGAGCGGCAGGAGCCGCACCGCGCTGTCCACGACGAGGCGTTCCAGGACCGTCTGCTGCGGGCACTGGCACAGGAGACGGGGACCGCGCTCTGAGCAGGCGGCGAAGCCTCCCCGCGGTCGGCCGGGGAGGCTTCATGCCGGCGCGGTTCCCGCCGGCCAGGCACCGAGGGCGGCCTGGTCGGCGGACCCGGTCGTCCCGCGGGGCTCCCTCGGACAACGGCCGGCGCCCCTCGGGCGACGGCCCGGACGATCGGAGCGACGGTGAGCAGGACGGCGGCGCCGGTCGGTTGACCGCCTGGACGGGGCTTCAGCCAGCCGAAGCCGGTGCGTCACTGCTGGCAGCTTCCGAAGGTGACGACGTACGTTCCGGCTCCGCTCGCGTCTGTGCCGGCCGGGTCGGCGGCACCGGCCTGAGCCCAGCGCCCGATCTCACGCAGTCCGGGATCGAGGATGTTCGCCCGGTGGGGCGGTGAGTTCATCCACCAGTTGACGGCGGCGTCCGGCGTCCCCGCGCCTCCCCAACCGTTGTAGGCGATCTCGGCGATCCGCCAGGACACGGGGTTCGGGCAGTAGCCCGCTCCCTGGATACGGCTCTGCGGTGTCGAGCCCGTCTGCGGGTTGGTGTGCGGGTCCTTGCCCGGTCCCCACCACTTCTGCTCCACGGACGCCGAGGCGTGCTCCTGAGCCGCTGTCGTCAGGTTCTGGTTGTAGGTCAGGGCCGGCAAACCCCGCTGCGTGCGCTGGGCGTTGATGAGGCACACGACCGCTTCCCTCACCTGGAAGTTGCGGCGGTTGGCGAGGTGGGTATGGCTGAAGCTCGGAGCGCGAGCGGAGGCCACGCAGTCCTGGGCCCAGGCGGGTGACGCGGTGAACGGCACGAGTGTCGTCGACAGGGCTCCGGCCACCGCGAGACCCACTGCGGTTCCGGTAAGTGAGGCCCGGTTTCTCATGGAAGTTCCACCTCCCGCGATCATGAACAGAAATGCCGATCGGCGCGCGGGGCTCCCCGAAACTTGGATCCACCTCTCAGACTGCCATCCGGCCACCCTGATCGCTATTCGGTGCGGGGCGGACCGGAAGACCCTGCCCTGCCCTGCCCGTGCGGTCTCCGGCGACCAGGCCCTGCGCCGCCATGCAGGAGCCGTAACTCACCGCGATTGTCCGGGAGATGGGTCGTGGCTCGGATCATTCGTGCACCTGACGTGGCACGCCCGCTGGCAGGCGAAGCGGGGGATTTCCAGCGGGGTTTCGAACGTCCGGCAGTGCGGTGTTGTCGCAAGTCCCGGGCCGCCAGGGCACTTTCGCATGCGACCACCCTTCTCTGCCCGCAGGCAGGGTGTACCAGCGGGGGCGGGGCGATCCGCAGGACGGAGTCAGGGCCGTCGAAAGGCGTGCGCAGCCGGGCGAGCGAGCGGCTGACGGCCGGCCGGCCCGTGCGGAGCCGTGCCGTGGCGCGGGGACCGACGGCGTCGGCGCCCAGTGGTCCGGCGCGTGGCCTACCCGGGCGGGCGACGGCCTGAGGCGTGGTCGGCGCGGCCCTACCGACCGCTCCTCCTCCCTCACGGTCCGCGTTCGGCCCGCGATGCGCTGGTGTGGGCGAAGCGACCCCTGCTGTTATTCAATGAGGTGTGCGGTCAGGGATCTCGGGGCCCCCGTCGCACGGGTCCGAGTACGGCCCCGGCGCTGCGCCGGGGATTGCTGAGAGAGCTGCATGGACTCCACACCCTCCCCATCGTCCTCTTCGGCGTTCGACCTGGTCAGCAGGGCCTTGGGGCGCTACATCCCGCGCGGCGGAGCGGCACCGGACGACGGTCCCGCCGACGCGCAGGGCGACCGCACCAGGCGCCGGCGCGGCCCGGAGGACCCGTCGGCCGGGCGTCAGGAGCAGATTCTCGGCGCGGTGAACCTGGACAGGGATCTGATCATCACCCGCTGCAATCTCGACGCCCCGGTGTTCGCGGGTCTCGACGCCGTGGTCGGCAAGCCGTTCGTCGGTCTCCTGCCCCACGGGGACGTACCGACGGTCACCCGGCGGTTGCGTCAGGTCGTGGAGACCGGTGAGGCGCACGTGGCCCGGATCCAGCGCCTGCGGCGCGGCGACGGGTCGGAGCTGGTCGTCTCGATGAGCATCCTGCCCGCCGCGGCACCCGAGGAGGGCCTGACCGTCTCCCTGATCGCGATGGCCAGGAGGCTGCACCTGTACGCCGCCGAGACCGCGATCGGCACCTCGCTGGACATCGGCGAGACCGCGCAGTCACTGGCGGAGTCCCTGTTGGCCTGGGGAGACGTGGCCGCCGTCGACCTCGACTTCGCCGTGTGGACGGGCGAGGGAGTCACCGGCCGGGCGAAGGGACGTATCCGACTACGGCGGGCGGCCCTGGTGCCGGACCGGGCGTGGCCCGAGGGCTACGTGACTCCGGGCGAGGATCTCCCCGGCGACGCGAGCCGCCTGCTGGCGCAGGCGGTACTGCGGGACGACGCCCCGCAGACCATCGTCATACCCGACCGGGAGGCGGTCGAGCGGGTGCTCGGCAGTCCGCGGGTCGTGCGGGCCCTCGTGCCCGGTGACCGGTCGGCGGGCGTGGCGTGCATCCCGCTCGTCCTGGACGGCGCGCCGCCCGTCGTCCTGGGCGTGGCGGAGGTCTGGCGGCGGGCGGACTTCCCCTTCCGCGACAACGAGCTGCTCGACCTACAGGAGCTGGTGGCCAGGACCGCCCACCACGTCGACCTGGCTCGTCAGCACCAGCGCGAGCACACGCAGGTGCTGGCCTTGCAGCGCCGGCTCCTGCCCCGGACCGGCGGCGACACCATCGAGATCGCCAGCGTCTACCAGCCCGCCACCCCCGACAGCGCGGGCGTCGGCGGTGACTGGGTGAACAGCTTCCCACTGCCGGACGGCCGCACCGCGCTGGTGGTCGGCGACGTCGTCGGACACGGTCTGGGAGCCGCGGCGACCATGGGCCAGCTGAGCATGGAGGCCCGCGCGCTGCTGTCCGCCGGGCTCGCGCCGGACGAGGTACTGGAGCACCTGGACGAGACCGTCTCGCTGCTGGACGACGCCGACACCGGGCTGACAGCCGGCTACAGCGCCCTCGGCTCGACCTGCTGCATCGCCCTCTACGACCCGGTCAGCCACCGCGTGACGCTGTCCAGCGCCGGCCACCTCCCCCCGGTCCTGGTCTCCCCGGACGGGCGGGCGGGCCCGCTTGAGGTCCGCCCCCACCCCGGCCTCGGCGCCGAGTTCGCGCTCCGGGAACCGTTCGACGTGCACACCTTCGCCGCGCCCCCGGGCTCCCTGCTCGCCCTGTACACCGACGGCCTGGTGGAGGATCCGGCCGTGCCGATCGACGAGGGCATCGGCAGGCTGGCGGACGCCGTGTCCACGGTGCACCCCTGGGACACCCTCCAGCGGGCGGCACGGCACGTCGTCTCCGCGCTGGCACCCGCGCGCCAGCGCGACGATGTGACCCTGCTGCTCGCCCGGATGATCGGCTACCGCAAGGGGGACACCGCGACCTGGCGGCTGCCCGCCCGCGCCGACGCCCCCGCCCGTGCCCGCACGCAGGTCTCCGTGCTGCTGCGGCAGTGGCGCACGAAGGACGACACCCGGGACAACGTGGTGCTGCTGGTCAGCGAGCTGGTCACGAACGCCGTGCGCTTCGCCACCGGCCCCGTCACGGTACGGCTGATCAGGTCCGGCCACGGCCTGCTGTGCGAGGTGGGCGACACCGGCAGCGGCAGCCCACGTCTGAGGCGGGGCGGCCTGCTCGACGACGACGGTCGCGGCCTGCACATCGCGCACAGGCTCACCACCCGCTGGGGGGTCCGGTGGACGGACACCGGCAAGGTGGTGTGGGCGAGAGTCGCGACGTGACGCGGCTACGCCTGTACGGGTGGTGCGGGCTGGTACTGGTACGGGTGGCGGCGCGGCGCCAGGTACTGGTACGGCCTGATACCGGTACGGGCGGTGCGGCGCCGTACTACAGCCACTCCCCTTCCAGGGCGGTGGCGGTGAGGCCCGGTGCCGCCGCGTAGAGAACGGCGCGACTGCCCGGCTTCTGCCCGGCGTCATGCGCCCGCCGCAGGATGTCGAACACGGCGGCGCCTCCGCGGTTGCCGGTGGTGTAGCTGTCCCGGCTGTAGTCCAGCAGCCCCGACGGCCAGGCGTCGGGCATCGTCTGCTCCATGTACTCCAGCACCCGGGTCCCGCCGGGGTGCGCGAGCAGCACGTCGGGGTGCCAGGCGTCGGGGTGGTCCTGGTAACGGACGCGCAGCCACTCCCACATCGCGGTGACCGTCTGCTGCACGGCGCGCGGCCCGCGCCGGTCCATCACGAAGTGGGTGCCGTCCGCCCGCGTCTCCAGGCGGTGCAGGTCCTGGGTGCCGGGCAGGGTGTGATGCCAGGCGGCGTCCAGCCGCAGCACCGACTCGTGCCTGGGGCGGCCCGTGACCACCGCTGCGACCGCGGTGTCCGCGAACAGCAACCGGACGATCAGCGACTCAAGGGTGTCGTCGGCGGGCTGGTAGGTCGTGCTCAGCGCCTCCGAGACGACGACCAGGACCACTCGGTCGGGGTCCGCGGCCACGAGGCCCGCGGCCAGCGCCAGGGAGCGGGTCCCCGCGACACAGGCCCACTGCGTGGCCGGCAGCAGCATCACGTCGTCGCGGAGCGCAAGCTTGTTGGCCAGGGCTATGTCCAGACCCGGCAGCGCCGGGGTGGTGGAGTGACTGGTGATCAGACAGTCGACGTCCGCGGCGTCCAACCCGGCGATCTGGAGGGCCCCGCGCGCCGCGCGCTCCCCGTAGGTCCGCACGGCCTCCCAGGCCGGTCCGGTGCGCTCCTGGACGGTCTGCGGCGCGGGTATCGCCTCAAGTGCGGCGATCACGCGGTCCACGTCCTGCTGGGTGAACCCGTCGCGTGCCAGTGCGTCTTGGGCCGGCTCGACACCGACGGCCCGCAGGCCGCCGCCGTCGCCGGGCGCGATGGCGGTCTCCAGCGGCAGCATCCACCCGCGGGTCTCGATGCCCGTACTGGCCGCGATGCCGTCGATGCGCGGCGCCCACGTCGCGTGCGGGTGCCGGTCGCGCACCTCCGCCACGATCTGGCTGGTCTGCACGGGGTGCTCGCCGTGTATCACGGCAGGAGGACAGAGGTAAGCGGCCATGGGGCACCTTCCCAGCGGAACAGGAGGAACTGGAGGAACTGGAGGAACTGAAGGAACAGGGAGAAGGGTGGGATGTCACCGATGTTGTGGCATGAGTCACTGTGCGACTTCACGCTCAAGGGGACGCCGATAAGCACCACTTCGGGAGTCGGCATCCGTTTCGAGCATGAACGCCACATGGACATTTCCGCTGTGATGCAGACAACTTAGGCGACGGTTGAAGTGCGTGACACGGCACACATCGCTGCGTCAGGGGCTACCCGAGGGCGGGTGGAGGTGGCCGGCGGGCACTCAGTCGAACCGAATGTGCTTGATCCCTGTCCAGGCCCGCCGCGCACGTCCTCGCAGCGCTCCGTCCCTGTTCGGCGCGAGCGCCAGGCCGACGGCGGCGGCGATGTGCTCGGCCACCTCGGGCACGGTGAGGTGGTCGGTCCACACCTGGTCCCCGAACTCCTCCGCACGCAGGCGCTCCAGGCAGAGGTCGAGCTTGGACACGGCGAAGCTCTCCCGCCGCAAGGGGGCGTCCTTGCCCGCGACGAACTGGACAACGTGTCCGAAACCGCGCTCGCGCAGCCGACGCAGCACGGTCTCACGCTCGGCCAGCAGTGCGAAGTGCCGAACATCGTGGCCGCGTTCGCGCAGGCGGCCCACGGTCTCGCGGAAGTACGCCGGCTCCACGATCGTCATGGGCACGATCACCGTCCCCTCGTGCCCGCTCAGGACGTGATCCAGTACTTCGAACACCCCCTGCCGCCAGACAGCGAGGTCCTGGAAGTCTCCGCGCAAGGACGGGGGCATCATCCGGTGCAGACCGAAACCGACGTGTTCGGGATCGCAGACGACACTGCCGGCGAGCCGACGTCGGAGTTCGTAGGCGGTCTGCGTCTTGCCGCCACCGAAGGGGCCATTGATCCACAAGAGCATGCACCCGACCCTAGGAGGCCGGGGCGGTTGTCAGTGGTACGTGCCCGCCTTCGCCCATGAGTTGCGCTACGGCAGGGCCGAGGAAGCCTCCGCCCGCACCGCGCACGTCGCCTCGTCCATGGGGCTCATCCGCTTCGACCCCCAGGAGCGCCGGCTCAGACCATGAGGCCTGACCGCGCCGCCGGTGCCGCGGCCGGTTCACCCCGGCCGACTCGCACCATCGCGGCGCACTCAGGATCCCCCGGTGCCGGTGCCGGTGCCGGTGCCGGTGCCGGTGCCAGTGCCGTGTCCGGGCGGAGACGCACCCGCGCCCGGGTCACCGGCCCCGTCGGCGAACCGGCTGGCGCAGGATGGTGCGCAGCCGGGACGGGGGAGCGGTGTGGGACGGCACGAGGTAGATCTCGTGGTGCCTGCCCGCGGGGACGAGACCCTGTGCGTCGAGATGGCGGTGGAGGGCGCCGACCGTCGCGGGCTCGTTCTCGATCGGGCCCTCGTGCAGCACCTGGACACACAGGCCCTCTCGCAGGGTGCGCGCCCCCAGGGCGGACACCGCGGCGGCGGCTTCGGGAGTGGGGCAGTCCCCGGTGAGTTGCGCGCGGGCCGCCGCCAGCGTGGCGGCGTCCACCGCGTGACGCTGTCGGAGCAGGAGGGTCCAGCGCCAGCTCGTGCGGTCGCGCCAGCAGGCCGGGTCGCCGCTGTGCAGGTTCAGGTCCGGATCGGTGCTCCACCACAGACCTTCCAGCGGGCTCGGCCCGTGGTCCGCGTCGCCGGGCCGAGGCCCGCCGGATGCCGCCGCCACCGCTGTCGCCGCCGCGTGGAGCGTCTCGATCGCGGCGGCGAACAGCTTGGAGTCCTGGGGATCGCCCTCCCCGTCGACGGCGAGGTACTCCAGGGGAGGCACTTCGAGCAGAGCTGGTACGGATGTTGCTTCGTAGAGTCCGTGATATGGATGGTGCTGCGTGGTGTTGCCCAGGGACATGCGCGCGGTTCCTCGTGTTCGGGCTTTTGCCGGGAGTCATGGGGCCGGCCCCGCGTCTTCGAGGCGCTGCGGAGCCCGCCTCCTGTGAGAACGCGCCAGTGCCACACAGGGCACGGGTGAGCGAATCAGTCATATAGGTCAAGCGGTCGAGTCCGGTACGAGTGTCCTTTGACTCGAACGGTCAACGTCCCGGGCCGACCCTCCCCCTGCCGCCGTCCAGCGATGAGGCTTCTCGTCGTGTCCCGGACGAGCAGAGAGGGGATCTGGATGCACGCCACTGAGGAGCCGTTCCACCCGCCGCGGATGCGGAGCGGGGCATGAGCGGCGGACCGCGGCCCGCGCCGGGCGCCAGGACCCCGGGCCCCGACTGGAACCCGACCCCGGTCATACCGAGCGGTGCCCCGGACGATGTGCCCGAAGCCTGGTTCAACCTCGTACCCAATCTGCCGGTCCCCCTGCCGCCGGCCAGGGACGGCGACGACGGCCAGCCCTCCCGGCTCGCGCTCCAGCGCCGGATCCGCCTCGCCGCGGTGCAGGAACAGGACGCGTCCACGGAGTCCTTCCTGCCCATCCCGCAGCGGGTCCGCGAGGAACTCGCGGCCATCGGCCGCCCCACCCCGCTGCTGCGGGCACGGGCCCTGGAGGCTCATCTTCAGACGCCTGCCCGGATCTACCTCAAGCGCGAGGACGTGCTGCCCACCGGCAGCTTCAAGCTCAACTCCGCCATCGCACAGGCGTACTTCGCCGCACAGCAGGGCGTACGGACGCTGGTGACCGAGACCGGAGCGGGGCAGTGGGGCCACGCGGTGGCCTGGGCGGCGCGGCTCTTCGGTCTGCACGCGGTGATCTTCTGGGCCGGCGTGTCGGCGCGGCAGAAGCCCGGCAGGCACACGGTGATCAAGCTGCTCGGCGGCGAGGTGTACCCGTCGCCCAGCGAGCGGACGCAGGTCGGCAAGGCGCTGCTGCGCGACGGCCGTCATCTGCTGGGCTCCCTGGGCACGGCCATCGGCGAAGCCATCAGCTACGCGCAGGACCATCCCGAGACCCGGTACATCTCGGGCAGCAACCTGCCCCATGTGCTGGCGCACCAGTCCGTCATCGGACAGGAGGTCAAGGCTCAGCTCGCGGCGCTCGGCGAGACCCCGGACACCCTGATCGCCTGTGTCGGCGGTGGCAGCAACCTGGGTGGTCTGATGGGCCCTTACCTGGCGGACAAGGCCGAGCGCGGCGACGGACTGACGCTGATCGGCGCCGAGTCGGCCAGCGCACCCCGGCTGACGCGCGGCGAGTGGCGCTACGACCACGCCGACCCGGAAGGCATCACGCCGCTGACCAAGTCCTACACCCTCGGCCGTGACTACGAGCTGCCCGAGACCCATGTCGGCGGCCTGCGCCAGCACAGCGGCTCGGCGGTGGTCGGCGTGCTGCGCAGCCAGGGCCTGATCGACGCGGTCGCCTACGAGGAGGCGGAGGCGTTCGAGACCGGCTCGCTCATGCTGCGCCACGAGGGCGTCCTCATCGCCCCCGAGTCCTGCCACGCGGTGCGTGCCGCCGTCGACCGGGCGATCGAAGCCCGTCGTACGGGCCGCGCCGAGACCATCGTCGCCTGCGTGAGCGGCAACGGTGCCCTCGACCTGGAGGGCTACACCGCGCACCTCGGTGACGGTGCCTGAATCCGCCCCCGTGCGCGGACCGCAATCGTCCGCCATCCCATGAAGGAGCGAAGTGGCCAGGGGAACCATCATCGAGCTGTCGAGCGGAGTGAGCCCCAGCTGTCCGTACTACCTGGGGGACGGCATCGCCGACCAACTGCCGGCGTATCTGCACCGGCATGCCTTCGACGAGATCTACCTCGTCACCAGCGACCGGCTGCACGCCCGGTTCGGCAAGGAACTGGCCCGGACGCTGAGTGACGCGAACATCGCCGTCAACGTACTGACCGTGCGCGAGGGGGAGTCCGCCAAGGGCTGGCAGCAGCTCACCGACCTGTGCGAGCGTCTGGTCGCGGCCGGCGTCACCAAGGACTCCCTGGTCATGGCGCTCGGCGGCGGCATGATCAGCAACATCGTCGGCCTCGCCGCGGGACTCACCTACCGGGGCATCAGGTACGTCGAGGTCCCGACGACGATGCTGAACCTCACCGACGGCTCGCTCAGCAA
The DNA here is from genome assembly GCF_014650735.1 of Streptomyces canarius. NCBI lineage: Bacteria > Bacillati > Actinomycetota > Actinomycetes > Kitasatosporales > Streptomycetaceae > Streptomyces > Streptomyces canarius. The sequence goes on along the minus strand of NZ_BMVN01000005.1, from coordinate 273,092 downwards.
CAAGCAGGCCGTCAACGGTTCCCTGGGCAAGAACCAGTTCGGGATGTACCACGCGCCGCTGTTCATCTGGGCGGACGTCGCCTACACCCGCGAGGAGCCGGTCCGCCAGCACCGCAGCGCCATCACCGAGGCGATCAAGAACGGCCTGGTCAACGACGCGGCCTGGTTCGAGCGGCTGGAGAACCTGCTCACGCCGGACCTGGCCGCCGTCCGTGACGACCTGCTCGGCTTCTGCCACGACGTGGTGCGCAGCAAGCTGTCGATCCTCGCCCTCGACCCCGGTGAGCGGCACGCGGGCATCATGCTCGAATACGGCCACACCGTCGGACACGCCGTGGAGTTCCTCGGCAACGGCAAACTGCTGCACGGCGAAGCGGTCGGCATCGGCATGTGCGCCGCGGCCAAGGTGGGCGTACGCCTCGGTCTGTGCGAGCCCGAGGTGCTGCACCGACAGGAACACATCCTCAAGCACCGGCTGGGCAGCGTCGTGGCACTGCCCGAGGAACTGACGGCCGAGCAGATCGTCGAGGTCATCCTCAGCGACAACAAACGCCGCGCCGGAGCCGCGATCCGCTTCGTGCTCGTGCCCCGCGTCGGCACCGTGCGCTGCGTCGACGGCGACTACGAGACGCCCGTCGCCGAACCACTGCTCAAGAGCGTCCTGACCGAGGCCTGATCCACCGACACCACAGGGATGGGCTCATGAACACCACAGTGCACCACACACCCGAGGTGGAGGAGACGATCTACCGTCTCGACGGGCCGCTGCGCTGGGCCCTCGGCGAGGTCCAGGGACTGTTGCGCACGGCACAGGCCGCGCCGGGGCAGCGGGTCCTGGACGTGGGCGCGGGCACCGGGTACGCCACGATTCCCGCGGCCCGCGCGGTCGGCCCCGACGGCAGCGTCCATGGCGTCGACGGCAGCGCCCCGCTCCTGAAGGTGCTCGAAGGCCGCGCCGCGAAGGAAGGGCTCACCGCACGCGTGACCACACAGGTCGGCGCCCTCGCCCCCCTGGACGTGCCCACCTCCAGCGTCGACCTGGTGCTGTGCACCTACGTTCTGCACGAACTGGCCGAGGACGCGGCCCTGGCGGTCGCCGAGATGCACCGGGTCCTCAAACCCGGTGGCCGCGTCGCCATCGCGGACTACCGCAAGACCCCGGACGTCGCGCGCAACCGGGAGATCGAGGCCTGGTACGCGCGGCAGCCCGACGGCGCGGGACCCGACGAGCGCCATCTGCGCTTCTCCCTCGAAGAGCTGGAGCAGATGCTGCGCGGTGCCGGCTTCCAGCAGATCGACCTGCGCACCTGGCACGACTTCCACACCCACGCCATCGCCACCCGGTGACGGCCCCACCCTGCGAAGGAGCCCCTGTGCACCGCTTGAGCTACAACGCCAACGGTCTGCGTAACCTCACCGTGGAGCGGGCCGTCGAGGAAGTCGCCGAGGCCGGATACGACGGCATCGAACTCTCCCTGCACCCCGCGCACATCGACCCGTTCTCCTTCTCCGACAACGAGGCGTCGGTCATCCGCAAGGCGCTGGAGCGCACCGGCATCGAGGCCTGCTGCCTGGCCGCGGGCGCCGACAACCTGCTGAGCGAGGAGAGGTTCGAGCCGTCGCTGGTCCACCCCGACGCAGCCGGCCGCGCCCGCCGCGTCGACCTCGTCAAACGGTCCATACGCATCGCCGACATGCTCGGCATCCCGCTGATCAACTTCGCCACCGGCAAGCGCAAGCCCGAGGTGGACCCCGCCGACGCGCGACGCTGGCTCGTCGAGGGCATCACCGAGATCCTCGACAGCACGGACAGCGACGTCACCCTCGCCATGGAACCCGAACCGGAGTTCTTCCTGGAGACCAACGCCGCGGTCGCCCAGCTCGCCCGGGAGCTGGACAGCCCGCGCTTCGCCCTCGCCCAGGACCTCGGGCACTGCCGGGTGGTGGAGGAGGACTACCTCGCCTCCGTCGAACGCCACCTGCCGATCACCCCCGTGTTCCAGGTCGAGGACATCAAGGGCCGCACCCACTACCACGAGATCCCCGGCGACGGGGACATCGACTTCGTGGAGTTCTTCCGCATCCTGCGCCGCGGCGGCTACGAGGGGCACGTCAGCGTGGAGCTGTACAACCACAGCGACGTCTACCGGCACGCCCTGCGCCGCAGCCACGAGGTGCTCACCGCGGCCGCGGCCTCCGCCGAGTCCTCCTCGGAAGACTGACCACCGTGCGGCCGGCCACCGCCGCCGGCCGTGCGACCCCCGCGCCACAGCTCCTGGCGCCCCGGGGCGCGCACGGACCCGGCCTCGTCCCGCTCTTCGACCACCACATCCACAGCGACCTGCGCAACGCCGACGACTACGAACTCATGGCGGTCAGCGGTGTGACGAGTGCGCTCGCCCCCTGCTCCAGCTCCCACGAGCGCCGCTCGTCGGGCGACGCGTTCGCCGCGCGGTTCGAGCGGCTCATCGAGGTCGAGACCGCCCGTGCGGCGGTGTACGGCATCGACCTGTACGTGGGGCTGGCCGTGCACGCCGCCGACATGAGCGATCTGCGCAGCGCTCTGGAGGGCGTCGACGAACTCCACAAGCGGCTCGGCCACCCCCGGGTGAAGGCCCTGGGCGAGGTGTCGCTCCGCCACCACACCAGTGACGAAGTCACCCTGCTGGAGAGGCAGTTGCGGCTTGCCGCCGACACGGGGACACCGGTGATGGTGGAGACCCCGCCGCCGCTGGAGGCGTTCACGGCGATGCTGCCGCTGCTCGCCGGCGCCATCGAGCGCTCGGGCATCGATCCGGGGCGTGTCGCCGTGATGGACCTCGACGAGCACAAGCTGCGCCTGGTCCACGACCACGGTGGCTTCGACGGGCTCGGTGGCTACGGCCTGCCGGTCTCGCCGCGCACGGACGCGCTGTTCGCCGTGCGCCAGAAGGTCACCCACCGTGAGGTGATGCGCATCCTCGACAGCCGGGGGCCGGAGCGCCTGATGCTCAACACCGGCTTCCACTTCGGCTCCGCCGACCCGCTCGGCCTCGGCAAGACCGTCCATCGCCTCCGCCTCGGAGGCGTTCCGGAACAGACCGTGAGGGCTCTCGTTCATGGAAACGCTGCTGGGTTCTTCGACATCCCGCACCGGATCGGCTGACCGGGCGGCACCCGCCCGGCCCACGGGCCTGCCCGAGCACGGCCGGGACACGGCGGCCGTCCTCGCCGGCCTGGACGCACTGCGCCGCGACGACCGCGACTACGCCGACGGCACGGTGTTCAACTCCATCTGCTCCGCGCCGCTCCCGGTGGCCCGGCAGGTCTTCGCCCAGGCACTTGACACCAACATGGGCGACAACCGGATCTTCCCGTCGCTGCGGCGCGCCGAGGCGGAGGTGACGGCGCTCCTCGGCGACCTCCTCGGGCTTCCCGAGGCCGGGGGAGTGGCGACCTCCGGCGGAACCGAGGCCAACCTCCTGGCGGTTCTGGCCGCGCTGCGCCGGGACGGGCAGCGCGCCCGCACGGGCCGTCCCGCGCGGATCGTGCTGCCGGAGAGCGCCCACTTCTCCTTCGACAAGATCCTCGCGATGCTGGGCGTGGAGCCCGTGTACGCCCCGCTCACACCCGACCTGCACGTCTGCGTCGAGACACTGCGGTCCCTCGTCACCGAGGACACCGCGCTCGTCGTCGCGACCGCCGGCACCTCCGAGACCGGAGCCGTCGACGACGTCCCCGCCATCGCGGAGCACACCCGGGCCCTGGGCGTGCCGTTGCACGTCGACGCGGCGACCGGCGGCTTCCTCGTCCCCTTCGCCCGCGACCTCGGCCACCCACTGCCGCCGGTCGGCCTCGATGTCCCGGGAGTCACCTCCGTCACCCTCGATCCGCACAAGTACGGCGGCGCGCCCATCCCGGCCGGCCAGCTCCTGGTGCGCGACGCGGCGGACCTGGACCGGCTGCGCGTCGCCTCCCACTACCGCGGCACCCACGACCACCACGGTCTGCTCGGCACCCGCCCCGGCGCCGCCGTGCTCGCCACCTGGGCCGCGCTGCACACCATGGGCCGCGCCGGCTACCGCACGCTCGTCGCTTCGGTCTTCGAGCGCAGGGAGCTCCTGCTCGGCCTGCTCCGCGGGGCCGGGTTCGCCGTCGCCCCCGCGCCGGACCTCACCGTCGTCACCGTGCGCCACCCGGCGCCCGGACAGCTCGTCGACGCACTGGAACGGCGGGGGTTCATCGCCTCCGTCGCCCGCCGCTACGGACTCCTGCGCCTGGTCGTGCACTGGCACCAGAGCGAGGAGCAACTGCGGGCGCTGGTCGCCGCCCTGACGGACGCCGACCGTGAGATCGGGGGCGGCGCCGGATGAGGGTCATGTTCGTCTCCGTCAACAAGCTCAAGTCCTTCCGCCCGGTGCTGCCCATCGGCATGGTCACCGTGGCGACCCAGGTGCGGGCCGCGGGGCACGACGTACACGTCCTGGACCTGATGTGGGAGGAGGAGGACGAGAAGGCGGTGCGCGAGGCGGTCGCCGCCTTCCGGCCCGACGTCGTGGGGATCTCCATCCGCAACGTCGACTCGCAGAACATGCTGGAGCCGGTCATCTACACACCGCTCGCCCGGGAGGTCGCCGACTGGGCGCGTGCCGAGCGGCCCGGTGTGACCGTCGTCCTCGGCGGCCCCGGCTTCTCCACGGTGCCGGACGACCTGATGGACTTCGTGGGCGCCGAGTACGGCATCACCGGCTTCGCCGAGGAGTCCATGGTGCCGTTCCTCGCCCACCTGCACCGCGGCACCGAACCGGCGGACGTGCCCGGCGTGATCTTCCGCGCGCCGGACGGCTCCTACCACCGCAGGGACCCGGTCTTCGAGATCGACTACCGCAAGGCCGCCCGGCCCGACCCCGAACTGTACGACCCGCGCTACTTCACCTACTCCTACGAGACCCACGACCGCAGTGAGAAGGTGCCCGCCACCATCCAGACCAAGAAGGGCTGCGTGCTGGAGTGCGTGTTCTGTAGCAACTTCCTGGTCGACGGCACCGGGGTGAAGTTCGACGACGTCAAACGGGTGGCCGATGAGGTGGAGCGGCTGCGGGACGAGGGACTGGAGGTCCTGGAGATCGTCGACGGCGTCTTCAACCTGCCCCTGAACTACGCCGTCGAGGTGCTGCGGGAGTTCGTCCGGCGCGGCATCGAGATGCCCTGGTCCTGCATGATCAACCCGGGGAACGTCACCCCCGAACTCGTCGACCTCATGGTCCGCACGGGCTGCTACTACGTCGAGTTCGGCACCGACTCCTGCAACGACCGGGTGCTGCGCCGGCTGAAGAAGAACTTCCGCCAGCGGCAGATCATCAGCGCCCACCGGCAGTTCGAGCAGGCCGGGATCCGCGTCGAGCACTGTCTGTTCATCGGCAGTCCGGGAGACGACCGGGACTCGGTGCGGGAGACCTTCGACGTGATGTCCGGCCTGGTGCCGCCCGGCGCTCCCGAGGCCCACGCCTACTGGACCCTCGGCCTGCGCGTCTGCCGCGGGACCGCACTGCACACCACCGCCGTCGAGGAGGGCCTGCTCACCGGCGACGAGCGGTTCATCGTGCCCAAGTACTACGTGTCCCGGGACGTCATCGAGGACAGCGCCCTCCTCGACGAGATCCAGGAGCGGGTGCTGGCCAACGACAACTGGTACCTGTGGTGGGGCCTGCGCACCATCGGCCTGCGCGAGCGCATCCGCATGGCGCGCCAGGAGAGCGAGCGGATCGAGGCCGAGCTCCTCGCCCATCTGCCCGAGCGCCGCCCCACCCCCCTGCCCGCCGCCCTGACCACCCGTCGGGAGGAAGGCCGATGAGCCGCGTCCAGGACCTCGTGCTGACCGCACCCGGCGAACTCCACACCGCGCACCGGGTGCCGCCGCTGCCCGCGCTCGGCGCCGACGACGTCCTCGTCGAGGTGGACCGCATCACCCTGTGCGGCAGCGACCACCGCCTCTACGACGGCACCTACGGAGGCCCGCGCGCCTACCCGATCCGCTTCGGCCACGAGTGGTCGGGCCGCGTGGTGGACACCGGCCGCGACGGCGCCGCGCTGCTCGGACAGTGGGTCACCGGCGACTGCTCCCGCTGGTGCGGCGACTGCGCCGGCTGCTCCAGCGACCGGAACCTGTGCCGGCACATCGAGAAGTTCGGGATCACCGTGGACGGATTCTCCAGCCGCCGCAAAGTCGTCGACCGGCGCTACCTCTACCCCGACACCTGCGCGCTCGGCGCCGGGCTGCTCGCCCTCACCGAGTTCTTCGCCGTCGCCGACCACGGCCTGCGCCGCCTCGCCCCCGGTGCCGACGACGACGTCCTCGTCATCGGCGCGGGCGCACTGGGCCTCGCCTCCTACCTGATCCTGACCGGCCACTACGGGGTCCGCTCCGTGCGGCTGCTGGAAGCGGACCCCGCCAAGGCACAGCGGGTGCGGGAACTCTTCCCCGCCGCCCTGGTCGAGCCCCCGCCCCCGCCCGACGACCGGGCCACGGGCTACGCCGGGCTCGCCGAAGGCGCCGACCACCCGGTCGTCGTCGAGTGCTCCGGCAGCCAGGCCGGCCTGAACACCGCGCTGACCCTCGCCCGGCCGGGGGGCCGCGTCCTCTGCTTCGGCCTGCGCCGCAGCACCGAGATACGTACGGACCTGCTCGTGGTCAAGGGGCTGACGCTCATCGGGTCGATCGGGGGCACGGGCAGCTTCCCGGCCGTCCACGCGTTCCTCGACGCCCACCGGGACCAGGCCGCCCGGCTGGTCACCCACCGATTTCCGGCCGACGCCGCCGAGCAGGCCTTCGCCGCCCCCGTGACGGGCGGACGGGCCGCGGCCCGGATCAAGACCCAGATCGTCTTCGGGGAGGAAGACCAGTGACCGAGACCACCGTCCCGCCCCACCTGCGCTACGACGAGATCCGCCGCGCGGCCTGCGCCGACCTGGAAGCGTTCGACAAGCTCACCCCCGACCGGGCGGCCGAGCTCCAGCTCGGCCGGCTGCGGGAGTCGGTGGCGCACGCCCTCACGGCCTCTCCCCACTACCGCCGGAACTGGGCCGCGCACAGCGGCACGCGGTTCGACACCCTCGACGACATCCGGAAGCTGCCGTTCACCACCAAGGGCGACCTGCGCGACGCCTATCCGTTCGGCCTGGTCGCCGCCGACCGGCGGGAGATCATCCGCTATGGCGAGTCGACCGGCACCACCGGCCGCCCCACGTCCGCCGTCATCACCTACGAGGACTGGATACGCGGCAACGTCGCCGTCGAGCGCTCCGTCAGCCATGTCTTCGGCCCCGGCGACCTCGTCTTCATCGCCATCCCCTACGAACTGGCCTTCGCCTCCTACGACCTCGACCGGGCCCTGGAACAGGCGGGTGCCGGCGTGGTCGCGGTCGGCACGCTCAGCCGGGTCTGCCCCTTCGAGCGCATGGTCGAGATGATGTGGACCGTCAAACCGACCGGCCTGGTGTGCACCCCCAGCCGGGCGTTGCGGCTCTACGACCTGCTCAAGGACAGCGGACGCGACCCCCTTGAGGTGGGCCTGCGCACCTTCATGTACGTGGGGGAGACCTGCTCGCCGGCCAAGCTCTCCAAGATCGCGGACCTGTGGGGGGTGCGCCTGTCCAACGCCTACGGCTCGACCGAGACCAACTCGCTCGGGCTCACCTGTGCCGAAGGCAGCCTCCACCTCACCGAGGACCGGCACCTGTTCGAGGTGATCGACCCCGAGACCACCGAGCCCGTCGCCGACGGACACCCGGGCGAACTCGTGCTGACCAGCCTGGTCAGCCGGGCCATGCCGCTGCTGCGGTACCGCACCGGTGACTTCGTCACCGTACGGTCCGCGCCGTGCGCCTGCGGCAGTCCCCGCCGCACCCTCGACCACCACGGGCGGGTCAGCGAGCAACTCGTGGTCGACGGCAGGCGGATCAACAAGCTGGCGCTGGAGGACATCGTGCTGTCCACCCCCGGCTCCGGCCTGTACTGGGCGGCCGGGGTGACCGGCGCCGGCCTGGAGATCCGGGTCGAGGCCGACGCCGGCGACCCCGCGCGGCTGTGCTCCGACGTGGCGGAGCGGGTCGCGGCGGCCATCGGCATCACGCCCGTCGTCGAGCCGATCGACCGCACCCTGGTCCGGCGCGCCATGGACCGGATGCTCAAGCCGGGCAGCCTCACCCTCGAAGACCTCGCGGCGGCGGCCTCATGACGGGCGCGACCGCACTGCGGACCGTCGGCATCGCCGGGACGGGCCGCCTGGGCACGGTGCTCGCCGCCCGTCTGAAGGACCGGTTCGCCGTGCTTCTGTACGATACGGACCGCGCCTGTGCCCGGCGCGCCGCCGCGACGACCGCCCTGCCCGTGACGGACGCCGAGACCCTGGTCACCGCCGACGCGGTGCTGCTGTGCGTGCCGCCCGAGAAGACGGACGACGCGCTGCTGGGCCTGGCCCGCCGCGCCGCGCGCGCCGGCCGCCGGCCGCTGTTCGTCAGCCTGGCGACGAGCGTGCCCACCGCCCGCCTGCGCTCCCTCCTGGCGCGGTCCCCGGACCTGCTCGGCATCGACGTCGTCGGTCTCAAACCGGTGTGCCAGTTCGCCGCCCTCGCCCGCGGTGTGCCCACCGTCCTGGTCACGCAGGACACCGGCCGCCTCGACGACCTGCGTCACCTCGCCTCCGGCCTGGGCACCCTCCTGGTCGGCGACGAGAGCGTCGTCGGCCCCGTCAACCGGGCCGCCACCAAGGCAGCGCTGCGTGCCTGCGACGGGCTCGCCGACGAACTCTCGGCCCGGGGCGTGGACCCCCTCCTCGTCCGCGCCGCCGTGCGCAACGTCCTCGCGGGCACGGCCCTCGACCACCCGCCGGCACCCGACAACTCCTACACCCGCTCGGTGCTCGCGGAACTCGCGGCCGAGCAGGCCCACCCGCGGCCCCTGTCGCGGACCGTCCCCGCGACCGCCGCCGAAACGAAGGGAACGCGCGCATGACCGCCCACGCAGTCGGCCGCGAGAGCCCGACCGCCCCCACCCTGAACCGCTTCGGCGGCGCCCACTGCGAGACCGCCGCCCTGCACAAGGTGCTCGCCCACCACGGCACGGAGGTGAGCGAGCCGCTGCTGTTCGGCGTGGCGGGCGGCATCAGCTTCATGCACATGCCCAAGGGCCCGGAGGGCCGTGCCTTCGTCGGAGGCCGCAACGGCCCCTTCCCCGACTTCACCCGCCGCATGGCCGCCGGCGTCGGCCTGCGCCTGGAGGTGGTGCTCCCCCCCGACCCGGAGACCGCGTGGGAACAGGTACGCGGCCAACTCACCCTCGGCAGCCCGGTGATCGTCTACGGCGATCTGTTCCACCTGCCGTACTACCAGGCCACCCGGCACTTCGGCGCGCACGCCTTCGTCGTCCTGGACCACGACCCCGACGCCGGGACCGTCACCGTCTCCGACCGGTGCGTCGCCCCGCGCACCCTCTCCCTGGACGACCTGGCCGCCGCCCGCGGCTCCGAGCACCCGCCGTTCCCGCCCCGCCACGCCTGGCTGCGCGCCGACTGGGCGGCGGCCCGGGAACCGTCCGCGGACGACATCCGGCACGGGGTGCGCGTGTCCTGCGCCGCCATGCGGAACCCGGTGGTGCCCACCTTCGGACTGCGCGGGCTGGCGGCCTACGGCGCGGGTCTGGACCACCTCGTGCGGCGCAGCCCGGCCGAGGACGTCGTCACCGCCCTCAGCGGCGCCTACGTCGACTTCGAGCTGGCCGGCACCGGCGGCTGCGGCTTCCGGGCGATGTTCGCCGACTTCCTCGCCGAAGCGGCCACCCGCACGGCGGACCAGGCGCTCGAACGGGCGGTGCCGCTCGCGCGCGGTGCCGTGGACGCCTGGCACGACTTCCTCGCCCTGCTCCTGCCGTCCTGGACCCCCGCGTTCACCGAACTGCGCGACACCCTGAACGAGCGCGACCAGCGACTGCTGCGCGGCGGCACGCAGGACCAGGACGCGGCAGCCGCCCTCGGAGCCCGGCTGCCCGAGCTGCGCACCGCCGCCGCCGAAGGACTCGACCCGCTGCGCGAGCAGCTCTCCGGGCAGCTCCGCTCGGCCGCGCAGCGGGTCGTCAGGACCGAGGAGACCCTGTTCGACGTACTGAAGGAGGTGTGACCGCACGATGACCACGGCCCCCTCGCTCGCCGTACGCGTCCCCGCACGCCATCCGCGCTCCAGCGACAAGGAGCGGCAGGACTACGACCGCTACCTGGCCGAACGCGGCCGGTACAAGGGCGAGTTCCTGCGCGAGGTCATGGACGCGGCCGGCACCGGCCCGGTGCTCGAAGCCGGATCGGGCTACGGCGGGCTCGGCGTGGAACTGCTGCGCCTGGGCCGCACCGAACTGCACGCGGTCTGCGAGTCGGAGCACGCCGCCGCCCTGTACGAGCACCGCCTCGCCGAGGCCGGCCTGCGGGCCACCGTCCACAGCGTGCCCGGGGGAGTGCCGGACCCCGCCCGACCACCCTGGAACACCCGGCGGTTCGCCGCCGTCTACAGCGCCAACGCCTTCGCCGCCTGGCCGGACCCGGCCGCCGCACTGCGCCGGCTGGCCCGACTGCTCCTACCGGGCGGCCAGGTCCTCGTCAGCGATCTGAGGCGCGACCCCGACCCGTTCATCCTCGAATACTCGCTCAGGGAGATGGCCGACGACACCTCGGAGGCGGGCCGCTACCGGCTGCGGACCTTCCTCACCTCGTTGCGCGGCGCATACACCCTCACCGAGGCCAGGGCCCTGCTCACCGCCGCGGGCCTGAACGACTGGCGGGCCGAAGCGGACGGTCCCATGACGTTCGCCATCCGATACGGGAGGAACCCGTGACCGACACCACCATCACCAGGAACTTCCTCGACACACCCAGTTTCTGGCGCGAATACCCGGAACGGGACATCGAGTTCGTGCGCTGGTACCCCTGCGACGTCAGGCCCCTCACCGCCGACGCGATGTACGCGCAGCAGGAGAAGTTCCCCAAGACCACCTCGTTCTACGTGCACATCCCCTTCTGCAACCAGGTGTGCACCTCGTGCCCGTACAACAAGTTCAACACCCGCAACACCCTGGTCAGGCGCTACATCGAAGCGCTGAAGGCCGAGATCGACATGTACTCCCGGCTGCCGTACCTCAAGGACGTGGTCTTCACCTCCGGCTACTTCGGCGGCGGCACCCCCACCACCCTGCGCGCCGAGGAGCTCGACGACCTGCTCGGCTTCATGAAGCAGCGCCTCAACTTCAGCGACGACTGCTCCGTGACCATCGAGTCCACCCCCGTCGACGTGGACCAGCACAAGCTCGACGTCCTGCTCAAGCACGGGGTCAACCGCATGAGCCTGGGCGTGCAGACCTTCCACGACCCGCTGTTGCGCTACCTCGGCCGCGCCCGGGCGCACACCGGGGAGTCCGCCACCCGGACGATCGAGCTGATCGACCGCAGCGGCATGGAGAACCTCTGCATCGACTACATGATCGGCATCCCGGGCCAGACCCACGAGCTGTGGGCGCAGGACATCAGGACCCTGATGGACCTGCCCGTGACGTCGTTCTCGGTGTACAACTACGCGGTCCTGCCGGGCTCCGAGGTGTTCTTCGCGCTCCAGTCCGGGGCCACCCCGCCCTGCCCCAGCACGCACGAAGCCGACGAGATGTACCAGTACCTGCACACCACGCTGATGGACGCCGGGTACCTGGCCCTGACCTACAACGACTTCATCGAACCCATGAGGCCCGAGTGGGAGGCCAAGGGCGTCAAGACCTACCCGGTGCTCACCGACGGCTCCAAGCCCTACCGGGGCCTGGAGACCGACACCTTCTACCTCACCGACCACCTCTCCCAGGTGTGGGGCCGGTGCGGCGACATGGTGGCCATGGGCTCCGGGGCCTACGGCTACCTCAACAACCGGATGTACCTCACCGAGCCCGACATCAACGCCTACATCGAGACCTGCAACGCGGGCCGGCTGCCCATCGTGATGGGCGCCTACACCGACGAGCACGAACAGCGCTGCCGCAGCCTCGTCCTCGGGCTCAAGCTGCTGCGCATGAAGCGGTCCGTCTACCGCGAGCGCCACGGAGTCGACCCCTACGAGTACTTCAAGGACAAGTGCGACGACCTGGCCGCCAAGGGCCTGATCGAGATCACCGACGAGGCCATCCAGGTCACGTACCCCAAGGGCTGGTACTACATCGACAACATCTGCAAGACGTTCTACTCCGACGCCAACTACCGCCTGCCGCAGCCCACGTCGGCAAGCACCGAGATCCTCAACTGGCAGATCGACCGTGCCGACGGACGGAAGGGGCTCCCCGTTGTCCAGCTCTGAGACCACTCCCGCGAAACTGCGGCGCCGGCCGCGCGGCCGCATCTTCGACCTGGCCGAACGGGTCCCGCAGAAGGACACGTTCGACGACGTCGACCAGTGCCGGGCCTACGACCGCAACATCCGCACCTCGATGATCATCCCGATGCAGCACATGATGAAGCTCATCGGCCCCCACTGCGGCGACGGCAAGGAGATCCTCGAAGTCGGCTGCGCCAGCGGCCTGATCTCGCTGCGGCTCGCCGCCCAGCACCCCGGCGCCCTCTTCACCGGCGTCGACAGCAACGACGCCTTCCTCGAAGTGGCCCGCGAGAACACGATCTTCTCGAACCTGGTCGGCTACGGCGGCGACTTCTCCTGCGAATGGGCCCGCCTGACCCGGCTGCCGTACGACGACGACTCCTTCGACGTCGTCTTCAGCTTCTGCGCCGTGGCCCGCTGGGACAAGCCCGACCGGATCGTCAGCGAGTGCGCCCGGGTGTGCCGGCCCGACGGCATCGTGGTCCTCTACGACCTGGCGCGGGACGCCGACGAGGGCATGGTCTCCTTCGTGCTCCAGTACGCGGACGGGGACGCCGAGGCGTTCATGACGTCGCTGCGCGCCTCCTACAGCGAACCCGAGATGCGCGAACTGCTCGACCAGCGGGGCCTGGGCTCGTGGACGGTGGCCAAGGAGAACATCAACCTGATCACCTCCTCGCGACCGCTGCACGTCGGCTACAGCGTCGGCGAACCAGGCATCTACGACGCGGTGTTCACCGGCTGAACCCCCGTCGGCCTCCGCCCCCCGCCACCGGACGTCCGCCACCCAGGAGCGCCTCCCATGACCCTTCGCAGACGGCTGCGCGTCGGCCTCGTCCAGCTGTCCGTGGCCACCAACCGCCGCACCGACAACCTCCGGCGCGCCGAGGCCCTGGTGCACGAGGCCGTGGACGACGGCTGTGAACTGGTCGTCCTGCCGGAGGCGTTCGCCACCGCGCTCAACCTGCCCAAGAGCCACGAGGTGGCCGAGCCCGTACCGGGCCCGGTCACCGAATGGCTCGCCGAACGGGCCAGTCGGCACGGCGTCTGGATCGCCGCGGGGCTCCTCGAACGCAACGGCGAGCAGGTGCACAGCTCGGCCGTCCTCATCGCCGACGACGGCAGCCTCGTCGACGTCTACCGGCGTACCGTCGTCTACGACCTGGAGGCCCACTTCCTCACCGGGGAGGTGGGCACCCGGGTCGTGGACACACCGCTGGGCCGCATCGGCCTCGTCGTCGGCTACGACATCCAGTTCCCCGAAGTGCTGCGCGGTCTGTTCGCCGACGGCGTCGAGATCGTCGTGTGCCCGTCGATCCTGCTGCGGCCCTTCGCCGAGCCGGTACGGCAGATGCTGCTCGCCCGCGCGGCCGAGAACTGCGCCTACGTCCTGTTCGCCGGGGCCACCGGGGAGAACACCCTGGCCGGCCTCACCTACATGGGCCGCACGGCCGTCGTCCGCAGCCCGATGGCGATCGGCGCCTACTCCCGTGACTTCCGCCGTCAGGAACCGGTCCTGGCCGAGGCCGACCGCGAGGAGTGCGTGGTCAGCGCCGACCTGGACCTGCACGAACTGCGCCGCATGCAGGCGGCGGCGCCCTTTCCCGCCGACTTCCGCCGCTCGCCGCTCGGCCAGGCGCTGATCGCCGCCTCCGCGCGGCCCGGCGCCCTACCCCTTGGAGACCCCCGGTGAAGCCCACCACGCGGCCCCGCGTCGCCCTCCTCCAGACGCTGTGGGACCTCGACCCCGACGTCAACCTCGAACGGACGATGGCCCTGCTCGACACCGTCGAGGCGGCCGAACTCGTCGTCCTGCCCGAGTTCTTCCTCGGCCCGCCCTTCTACTTCCCGGGCCGTGCCCACCTCAAGGGGGTCATCGACCAGACCGTGCCGGGCCCCGTCTTCGAACGGCTCGCCGCACAGGCCCGCAGGATCGGCGCGTACATCCTGTGCGGCACCGTGGTCGAACGCGACGGGGACCGCTACTACAACACCGCCGTGCTCCTCGACGACCACGGCGAGATCGTCGTCAAGGCCCGCAAGACCCACCGCTTCGCCGCCGAAATGGTGTCGGTGAGCCCGAGCGACGAGTTCGCCCTCGTCGACACCCCGTTCGGGCGGCTCGGCGTCTGCGTCTGCTCCGACTTCTGGATCCCCGAGGTGCCCCGCATGCTCGCGCTGCGCGGCGCCGAGATCATCGCCGTACCGGGGGCCGCGCTGCGCGGCAACATCCAGATCACCCGGCCCTGTCTCCAGGCCAACTCCTCCTTCAACGTCTGCTACACCCTCCTCGCCAGCGCCGTCGGCGGCGTCACGGGCGAACGGGCCGGCCGCCAGGTCTCCATCGAGGTCGCCGGGCACAGCACGGTGGCCGCTCCCGAGGAGCTCCTGGCGAGCCTCGACGAGGAGGAGGCCGTCCTGACCGCCCGGCTCGACCTGGAGTACCTGCGCACCATGCGCGAGGTCGACCTGTCGTTCAGGCGCAGCCTCTACTTCTGCCTGCACGGCCGCCGCCCCGAACTCTACGGCGGTCTCCAGCAGCCGTACGCCGGGCACGAGGACCTCGAAACCCTGCTCAGCGACTACCTCACCCGGAGGTGAGCCACACCGTGCTGTTTCCTGTCAGCGAGGCCATTCCCACCGGGGCCGACCGGGAGCCGGTCCTGGAGAAGTTCCTGGACTGGGCCGACGGGGCCCACGACACCCCCGTGCCCGAGGTGCTGGGCGCCTTCTTCGGCCAGCCCCTCGACGCGCGGACCCTGCGCATCACCGGGCTGCACCACGTGGCGCTCTACATCGGTGACTACCGCCACGAGGCGGACTTCGAGGACTGGCTGGAAACGGTCCGCGCCTGCCCGCGCGTCGGCCACGTGAGCACCGGTCCCTCCCACATCGCGCCCCGCGCGTACGGCACACCCGGCCACTGGATCAACCTCCGCACCGACCTCGGCAACGAGGTGGAACTGTTCACCTGCCGTCGGCGCGACATATGGGCCGAACGGCCGGCCGAGCAGAAGACCAGCCTGATGTCGCACTTCGGTCTCTGCATCGACTCCCCCGGACATGTGCGGCCCCTGCTCGACTTCCTGGCCAGCTTCGACGGCATCCGCCTCCTCGCCTACGCGCCCGCCGACGAACTCGGCCACACCTACGGGCACCTGGTCCGCGAGGACACCGACCGCGTCCTCGAACTCGTGCACGCCGGGGCGCAGCCGGGAGGACCCGCATGACCGTCCAGGACCCCGCTCGCGTACCGGACAACGCCACCGGCCGGTTCTACGTCAACGTGGAGTGCACCGACTGCGACACCTGCCGCTGCGTCGCTCCCGACTTCTTCGCCCGCAACGACGAGGCCGGCTACTCCTACGTGCTGCGCCAGCCCGAGACCGAGGACGACGAGGACGCCGTGTACGAGGCGATGGACTGCTGCCCCGCCGACGCCATCTGCGAGGACGAATGACCCCCACGGCCCCGGCCTCGGTCCTGGGCATCGGCGGCAGCATGCGCCCCGGATCCACCAGCCAGACGCTGCTGCGCCGCGCGCTGCGCACCCTCGCCGCGGACGGCCACCCGGTACGGCTGCTCGACCTGCGCGAGCTGCAACTCCCCTTCTGCAACGGCGACAAGCGCGAACCCTGGCCGCACTTCCCCGACGTGGCCGTCCTCCGGGAAGCGGTCCGCGCCGCCGACGGGATCATCCTCAGCGGCGCCGAGTACCACGGCGGCGTCAACGGCGCGCTGAAGAACGCCATCGACCTGCTGGACTTCGAACACGCCGAGGGAAAGGTGTTCGGTGCCATCGTGGCCCTCGGCGGTCGCAGCAACAGCAACGCCCTCAACGACCTCAGGATCACGGCCCGCTGGCTGCGGGCCTGGATGGTGCCCGGCCAGGTCGCCGTACCCCAGGGGCGCACCGCGCTGAACGGCGGTGTCCCCGTGGACCCGGACCTGTACGACCGGATCGACGATCTCGCCCGAAGCGTCGCACGCGCCGCCGGCGCCCTGCGGACCACCACGGGCGGCATCCCGCTCGCCCGAGGCTGAAGGAACCGCGCATGCATGCCCCGCCCCCCGCCGCCCTGGCCGCCGAACTGCTGGCACGCCTGGAGGACAACGCCGTCCCCGGCCGGGCGGCCGGAGAGAAGCGGTACCTGCGCAGCGACCTGCACCACATCGGCGTACCCCTGCCGGCGATGCGGGGCGTGGTCCGCTCCTTCACCCGGCGCAGCGGGCAGGGGCTCGGGCACGCCGAGCTCGTCGACCTGGTCACCGACCTGTGGGCAGAGCCCGTCCACGAGCACCGCTCGACCGCCCTGCTGCTCCTGGACGCCTACGCCCCCCTCCTGCGCCCCGACGACACCGCGCTCCTGGAGGACCTGCTGCGCACCTGCGCCACCTGGGCGCACACCGACCTGCTCGCCCCCTTCGCGGCAGGGCGGCTCCTGCTGCGCCACCCCCGCCAGACCACCCCCGCGGTGCTCCGGTGGACCGCCGACGAAGCACAGTGGGTACGGCGCGGCGGCATCCTCTGCTTCCTCCCCGCCCTGCGCGGCGAGGACACCTTCACACGCTGGTTCCCCGTCTTCACCACCGCCGTCGATCCCCTCCTCGACGACGACAGGTTCTTCGTCCGCAAGGCGATCGGCTGGACCCTGCGCGAAGGCACCAAACACCATGCCGCGGCGGTCACCGGCTGGCTCACCCCGCGGCTGTCCCGGGCCGCCTCGCTCACGGTGCGCGAGGCCCTCAAGCGGCTGCCCGACGACGCACGCGCCCCCCTGCTCGCCGCGCACGCCGCCGCGCATCCACGCCGCGGCCGGCGCCACGCGCCCACCCGACGCCCGGAGGCACCCCAGTGACCGACCCCGAAGTGACGACCCTGGTCGAGGACGGCGTCCACCGCACCGTCTGCCGGATGTGCCACGGCGGCTGCGGCGCCCTGGTGGACGTACGGGGCGGACGCCTCACCCGCGTCGAGGGCGACCCGGACAACCCCAACAACCGCGGATTCCTGTGTGCCAAGGGCCGCGCGTCCCTCGACCAGTTGTACGGCACCGACCGGCTGACCCGGCCGCTGCTGCGCACCGGTCCGCGCGGCAGCGGGAGCTTCCGGCCCATCGGCTGGGAGGAGGCCCTCGACCGCGTCGCCGACGCACTCGACCGCACCCGGACACGACACGGCCCCGAGTCGCTGGTCGTCGCCCAGGGCACGGACCGCAACTACCAGGAGTGGCTGTTCCGGTTCGCCAACAGCTACGGCACGCCCAACGTCCTCGGACCGGCCCACGTCTGCTTCTACCCACGGGTGATGGCGGGCATCCTCACCATGGGCGCCTTCACCTTCTGCGACTACGAGGGCTCGCCCGACGTCGTCCTGCTGTGGGGGTGCAACAAGTCCATGACCCACGGCGACGGCGTGATCGGCACCCGGCTCCTGGACGCCGTGCGCCGCGGCACCCGCATGATCGTCGTCGACCCCCGGCGCACCGCCCTCGCCAACCGGGCCCAGCACCACCTTCCGGTACGTCCGGGAGGCGACGCCGCGCTCGCCCTCGCCATGATCCACACGGTCATCGAGGCGGACGCCTACGACCACGACTTCGTCCGGGACCACACCGTCGGGTTCGAGGACCTGGCCGACCATGTCGCCGCCTACGCCCCCGAGAAGACCGAGCACCTCACCGGAGTCCGCGCCGCCGATGTGCGCGAGGCCGCCCTCGCCTACGCCTCGGCGCCCGCCGCCGCCATCGAACTGGGCACCGGCGCCCAGCAGAACCGCAACTCCTTCCACGTCAGCCGGGCCCTCGCCATCCTCTCCGCGATCTGCGGGAACATCGACCGGCGGGGCGGCGATGTGATCTTCGAGCCCCCCGGCATCATCGGCCGCCGCACCCTGCCCCTCACCGAGGCGCTGCCGACGGAGCAGCACCCCAAACGGCTCGGTGCCGACCGCCACCGCATCCTGTCGATGGCCGGCTGGGCACACCCCCGCGCCGTCTGGGACGCGATCCTGGACCACCGCCCCTACCCGGTCACGACCATGCTCGTGCACGGCAGCAACCTGCTGGTCAACTACGCGGACTCCGACCGCGTCCACGCCGCGCTCGACAGCCTCGGCTTCCTCGCCGTGGCCGACCTGTACCTGACCCCCACGGCGGCCATGGCCGACATCGTGCTGCCGGTCGGCGGCTGGCTGGAGAGGGACCAGATCGTCGAACACGCCCACTACGTCGCGGCGCGCCGCAGGTTCGCGCAGGTCGGCGAGTGCCGCTCGGACGAGGAGATCCTGAGCGGGCTCGCGACGCGTCTCGGACTCGGCGACACCTTCTGGGACACCACCGCGGACTCCCTCGACGCCCGGCTGGCCCCCATCGGCATGGACTTCAAAGCCCTGACCGACCAGCACTACCGCGCCACACCGCTGACGTACGAGAAGTACCGCACCCAGGGCTTCGCCACCCGCAGTGGCCGCTTCAACATCCGCTGCGACGCGCTCCGCGCCTTCGGCTACGCACCGCTGCCCGTGCACCGCCCCGTCGCCGAACGCCCCGAAGACGGCCCGTACCTGCTCACCTCCGCCCACTCGCCGTTCTTCTTCAACTCCGAGTTCCGCAACCTCGGGCCGCTGCGCGCCAAGGAACCCGACCCCGTCGTCGAACTCCACCCCGAGGCCGCGGCCCGCGAAGGGGTCCAGGACGGCGCCTGGGTGCTCGTCTCCGCCCGCGGTCGCACGGTCCGGATGCGCGCACGCGTCACCGACACCATCGCCCCCGACGTCGTCGTGGCCGCGGCCACCTGGTGGTACCCCGAGCGCGGCGCGGACGGCGGCTGGCGCGAGAGCAACCTCAACCGGCTCACCGGCGACGACGACGAGAACGAGGAGATGGGCTCGTCCAACTTCCGGGGGATCCGGTGCGCGGTCCGCCCGGAGCCCGACGCCTGAGGCGACGGAGCGCGTCTGTCCCGGCCCACCCTGCGGAGTCTTCCGCTCCACCCCGCGTCCGTGACGATTCGCCATCCCGGTCAACTCCCGGGGGACCCCCGGAGAAGTAAGTGACCTTCGCGGACGCCTTGGCGCCGGGCGCGGGCCGACGCCCCCGACCGCTGGAAGACTCCGCCGCACGGACGGCCGCGGTGCCGTCACCGTCACGCGGACGAGAGGGGACACGGTGGAGGCAGCCCCGCGCGACAACAACGGTTCGCTGGCGCTCGATCCGGCCTGGGAACACGAGCGCCTGCGTCTGGAGATGCTGGCGGCCATGACCGACCCGGCGACCGTCGAGATCCTGGACGCCTGCGCGCCCGACCACCCCCGCGAGATCGTGGAGATCGGAGCCGGCGCGGGCACCGTGGCCCGCCACCTGGCCCGCCGCCACCCCGGCGCCCGGGTCTGGGCGACCGACATCGACCTGCGCCACCTGGACGGCGGCGGTCTGCCCAACCTGGTCCCGCTGCGGCACGACGCGGCCGTCGACCCGGCCCCCGTGCGGGGCGTCGACCTCATCCACTGCCGCTCCGTACTGATCTTCCTCGACGATCCCCAGGCGGTCCTGGGACGCCTCGCGGGCTGGCTCGCGCCCGGCGGCTGCATCGTCGTCGAGGAACTCGCCGGATTCCCCCCGTACGACCCCACCACGGTGGTCGGCGGCGCCCTGGACGCCGTGTCCCGGGTGCTGAGCCGGGATGCCGGCGCGGACCCGCAGTGGGTGCGCGACCTGATGGTCGACCCGCCCCAGCCGCTGGTCCGTCACGGACTGACCGACTGCGGCGCCCAGATGCGGGTCTACCCCTTCCGCCCGGGCAGCGCGGCGTCGGAGTTCTCACGGCTGACTCTGGAGCAACTGAGGCCCCGGCTGCTCGGCCGCGGACACCTCACCGCCGCCCAGTTCGAGGCCGCCGTGTCCCGGCTCCGCGACGACGACCTCGCCGAGCCGTCCAGCTCCGTGCTCAGCGTCTGGGGACACCGCCCCCGCTGAGGCCGCCGTCCGGGCGACCGCCCGGCATCCGATCACCGAGGAACGAAGCGAAGGGTGGACGATCATGCCTGCTCACCACCGCGCCCCCGGCCACCAGGACCGGGCCCACGAGCAGAAGATGCTCACCACATACCTTCTCAAGCCCGGACGGCACGAGGCAGCCCTGGGGGTCCTGGCCCGCCACTGGCCGCTCCTGCGCCGCCAGGGCCTCGTCACCGGCGAACCCTCCTGGATCGCCCACGGACAGGGCGGCGACGGCCCCTTCATCGTCGAACTCGTCACCTGGGGCGTGCCGGGCGCCGTCGACCGCGCGTACCTCGACCCGGAGATCAACTCCCTGTGGCAGGAGATGTTCGCCCTCACCGAAGCCCGCGGTGCCCGCCCGCCCGTCGACTGGCCGGCCGTCACCCGGCTCACCGGGGGCGCCGCCCACGACACTCCCGCCGACACACCCCTGCAAACGCTGACGACCTACCAGGTACGAGAAGGCCGTACCGAGCGGCTGGCCGAGCTGCTGCCGAGCTACTGGGACGCCCTCGCCCGGGCCGGACTGCTCGCCCCCGGCGCGCCCGCGCTGTACGCCGGCGAGAACCTGCACGGCCCCTTCCTGACCGAACACCTCGCGTGGAGCGACCCGCACGGACCGGCGAAGGCATCCGGCGAACCGGCGGCGGGCGCCCTGTACGCCCGGGCCGCGGAGCTGGCCGAGGAACGGGGGGACCGGCCGGGCATCGAGCGGTGCCCGGTGAAGCCGCTGCACTTCGGCTTCATGACAGAAACAGTGACTGGAGAAGACACGTGACCTCACCATCGGACCCCAGGCCCACGGGTACCAATCCGTGGGCGGCGCTGGGGATGCTCTGCCTCGGCGTCTTCATGACCCTGCTCGACGTCACGATCGTCAGCTCGGCCACGCCCAGTCTCATCGAGACGTTCGACGCCTCGATCGACCAGGCGGTCTGGGTCTTCAGCGCGTACATCATGGCCTTCGCCACCACCCTGATCCTCGCCGGGCGACTCGGCGACCTCCACGGCCCGCGGCGGATGTACCTGATCGGCCTCACCGTCTTCGTCACCGCGT
Source organism: Streptomyces canarius (assembly GCF_014650735.1). Classification (NCBI taxonomy): domain Bacteria; kingdom Bacillati; phylum Actinomycetota; class Actinomycetes; order Kitasatosporales; family Streptomycetaceae; genus Streptomyces; species Streptomyces canarius. The sequence goes on along the minus strand of NZ_BMVN01000005.1, from coordinate 251,663 downwards.
CGCTCCTGTGCGGCGCCGCCCAGGCCCCCTGGCAGCTGATCCCGTTACGGGTGCTCCAGGGCGTCGGCGGAGCGCTCCTCGTCCCCCAGCTCATGCCCATGATCACCACGCTGTTCCCGCCGCAGAAGTGGGGGGCCGCCTTCGGGTTCACCGGCGCGCTGTCGGGACTGGCCGTGCTGGCCGGCCCGCTCGTCGGCGGATTCCTGGTCACCGGCGCCTCCTGGCGCTGGATCTTCTACGTCAACCTGCCCATCGGCCTGCTCACCTTCTTCCTGGTGCTGCGCTTCCTGCCCGACCCGAGGCCGGGACTGCGCCAACCGCTGGGCATCGGCTCCGTCCTGCTGCTCCTGTCCGGCGTCGGCGCCGTGGTCTTCGGCCTCGTCGAGGGTGAGCGGCTGCACTGGGCGGCGACGGTCTGGGCGATCATCGTGGTGGGCCTGGCGCTGCTCGCCGCCTTCTTCGCCGACCAGCGCAGGCGGCAGTCCGGTGTTCCGCTGGTGCCGTTCGTCCTGTTCCGTGCCCGCAGCTTCACCCTGATGAACCTGATCGCCGTCACCGTCGGCTTCGGTGTCGTCGGCGCGTTCCTGCCGCTGACGCTGTACTTGCAGAGCGTGCAGGGCCTGTCCGCGGCCAGGGCCGGACTGGTGATCGCCGTGATGCCGCTGGCGTCGGTCGCCACCGCCGTCATCAGCGGCCGGGTCATCGAGACGGCCGGTCCCAAACGCGTCCTGCTCGGCGGCCTGGTGTGCTTCTCCGCGGGCCTCGGACTCATCGCCTCGCAGGCCACCGCCCACGCCTCGGTCTGGCAGCTGGCGGGGCCACTGGTGCTCGCCGGCGTCGGCACCGGCTTCACGTTCGCGCCGATGTTCAGCGTCGGCATGCGCGAGGTGCCGCCCCAGCTCAGCGGCGTCGCCTCCGGAACCGTCAACACCGTCCAGGAGCTCGGGGGCCTGCTCGCCAGCGCCGCCATCGGCGTGGTGCTGCAAGTCCGCCTCGGCGAGGGCCAGAACATCGCCACCGGCCGTCCCGTGGAAGCCGCGGGCCGGCCGACACAGGCGGCCCTGGACGCCTTCCACGAGACCCTGGCCGGAGCCATCCGCGTCAGCATGTTCATCCAGATGGCCGTCCTCGCGGCGGGCGCCCTGTGTGCGCTCGCCATCAAACCGGCCCCGCCCGCGGCGGCGCCGGCGGAACAGCCGTCCTCCGGCGAGCCACGGACGGCGGACGTCGACTGACCCGGCGCCGGCCCGCTGCGGCGCTCCCCGCGTCGGCCCACCCGAGGGCCGGCGCGGGGGGCACGATCCGGGCCGCTGCCGGGGGGCTGTCCGGGCCCCGTCGCCCGTTCCGGCCCATCGCCCGTTCCCGCCCTATCGCGCCTTCACGAACCGGGCCCGCTCGGCCGGCGCCAGCCGCTCCGTCGCATAGCGCACGGTGATGCGCGGCAGTTCGTCGAGGTGCCGGTCGAGGAAGGCCACCATGAGCGGTTCGTCCCGGCGGCCGATCTCCCGCAGCATCCAGCCGAGCGCCTTGTGGATCAGAGGTTCCGGGTCCTCGCGCAACGTCAGCACCAGGTGGAACGTCGGTTCGAACCGTCCCTCGCGGATCAGCGCCAGCGTGGCCAGCACCGCGATCCGCCGGTCCCACAGCCAGGCGGACGCGGCGAGTTCGTCCAGGACCCGCAGGTCCCCCTCCAGCAGCCACGGCCCGAGCACGACGTGCGCGGAACCGTCGACCAGGTCCCAGTTGTCCACGCACTCGGTACGCGCCAGATAGAAGTCGACCAGCGCCTTGCGGTCCGCACCGCGCGCCGTGCGCACCTGCTCGGCCAGGACCAGCAGCCCGGCGAAGCGCTCCTCGTGGACACGGCTGCGCAGCAGTACGTCCACGTCGTCGAGGGAGAGGCCGCGGTAGGCGCGCGCCAGCTTGCGCAGCACCGGCACGCGCACGCCGAGCAGTTCGTCGTCCTCCGCACGGCTGAGCACCCGCTCCTGCTGCGCCCGCACGGCCGGCTCCGCGAGATCCCGCAACTCGGCCCGTAATTCCTTGAGCGAAACGATCGTCATGACGGCGGACGCTAGCGCAGGACGCCCGCACGTGCCGCCGGGACCCCCGCGAAGGAGCGGTTGGTCAACTTCGCCGCCGCGGGCCCACCCGTAGTTGACCGTCGCGCAGATCCTCGCCGCCCCGGCTTCCGCCCACGTGCCGCACGGCCACATCTTGTGCAAGACCGTACGAACCATTTCGCAGATCGGACCGGCCACGCCGGGAGCCCACGAGCCGAAGGAGAACCCGATGCCGCGGAAGGCGTTCAAGGTACTGGTGATCGGCGCGGGTCTCGCCGGACTGACCCTCGCGCAGGGGCTGCGCGGACAGGGCGTCGACGTGGAGGTGTTCGAACGTGACGTCACCCCCGTCGACCGCTCGCAGGGATTCCGCATCCACGTCAACCCGTTCGGGACCCGCGCGCTACGCGCCTGCCTGAGCGACGAGTTGTTCGAGTTGTTCCTGGAGACGAGCGGCAGCGGCGGCCGGGGCCTGTGCTTCACCGACCACCGCCTGAGCCCCTTGCTCAGCCTGGAGGGGCCCAGCGACCAGCACCCGCTGCGCAACCACCGGTCCGTGTGCCGGGTGACGCTCCGTCACCTCCTGCTGCGTGGCCTGGAGGACGCGGTCAGCTTCGGCCGCCGGTACGAGCGGTACGAGGAGCGCGGCGACGGCCGCGTCACCGCCCACTTCGCGGACGGGTCCACGGCCGAAGGCGACATCCTGGTCGGCGCCGACGGCTGCCGGTCACGGGTGCGCAGCCAGCGGCTGCCCCAGGTGCGCGTGTCGGACACCGGAGCGATGGGCGTGGCCGGGAAGCTGCCCCTCGACGACCGGCTCCGCGGCTGGATCCACCCGCCGCTGCTGGCGTCCGCACACATCGTGATGGGCCCCCACGGCTCCCGGATGTTCGCCGCCACGCACGAGTACCGCACCAGGCCGAGCAAGGCACTCGGCCTGCCCGCCGCCGGGGGCGACCTGCTCTTCGACACCGACACCGACTACCTGATGTGGGCGATCACGGCCACACCCGAGCGCCTGGGCCTGCCCGCGCGGACCTCGCCCGGTCCCGAGCGACTGGCCCCGGCAGTGCGGAGCCTGGTCGACGACTGGCACCCGTTGCTGCGCCGCGTGGTCGCCGACGCCGACCCGGACACCCTCACCGCGCTGTCGGTGCGGACCGCCGAGTCCGTGCCCGCCTGGCAGCCGTCCCGGATCACCCTCCTCGGCGACGCCGCGCACTGCGCGACCCCGCTGGGCGGGATGGGCGGCAACATGGCCCTGCGCGACGCCGAACTGCTCACCCGGCACCTGGCCGCCGCCGCCCACGACGACGAGCGGCTCGAACAGGCCGTGGGGCAGTACGAGTCGGCGATGCGCGCCTACGCCTCGGACGCGGTCCTGAAGTCGAAGAAGAACCTGGAGCGTTCCCTCGCCGAGAACGCCGTCAGCCGGGCGCTGACCCGCGCCACCTTCCGCATGATCGACCGCATGCCCCCCGTGAAGCGCCGTATGGCCGCCGAAGCGGGCGGCTGACTCGGGCCGTGCGCCACCCTCAGGCCCGCGCCGGCGCCGCCGGCGCGGGCCCCAGCGGCAGGCTCACCCACGCCAGCGTCCTGACCTCCGGCCGGCACCACGGAATCCGCTCGTACTCCACCAGATACGGCATCGGCGGCCGGTCGCCGTCGTACAGCCCCAGCATCACCGCGCTGACCGCCAGATGCATGAACGTGTAGGGGATCAGCTGCACGGGACCCGTATGCGTGATCTGCAACCGCCGTTGCGCGGGAACCACCTGGAGCCCGATGCCGTCCGACGGCACGAAGGCCAGCGGCACCACCGTGCCCACGTCGAAGCGGATCGACGCGTCCTGGTAGAGCTCCGGGTCGTCGTGGGTGATCTCCACCGGTTGCTGGGCATCCGGCTCGTACCCGTGGACCTCCAGCCAGTCCCGCATCTGCCGCCAGCGGCCGGCCAGTGACGCATGACTGCCGAAGTGCCGCAGGAAGGCCACCACGCGACTGCCGCTGTCCACCTCGACCAGGCCGGAGCAGCCCGGCCCGGACGTCGGCCAGGGCGCGCTCGGCTCCCGGCGCCGCAGTTCGGCCGGCGTGCTCCCGAAGGCCTCACGGACCGCCCGCGTGAACGGCGCGTGCGCCGAATAGCCGCACCGGGCGGCCACCTCGTGCACCGGCCAGCTCGTGAACACCAGCCGGTAGGCCGCCAGTTCGAGACGGTACCGGCGCACGTACCGCTGCACCGACTCGCCGGTGGTGTCCCGGAAGATCTTCCGGAAGTAGTGCGGAGCCGTGTGCACCTGTTTCGCGATGACATCAATGTCCACGTTGGACGAGGCGTCGCGCAGCCTGGCGACGATGTGCGGAATGGCGGACAGCACTCTGCTGTCATGAAGCGCCACCGTCGTCACACGCATGCCGCCACGACCCGTGCCCACGCCAGAGAGATATTCCGGCACTCGGAGCCCCCGTATCCGGAATGAGCGGCGCCACCCCGAAGAGAGGGCGGCCCGCGCAGTCACTTGAGGGCGGATCCTGCCACATGACGGAATAGCGTCAAAGTCGTTCCAAGGCCAAGTGCGGGAATACAGTCAGGCAGTGCACGGATACCGCTCCGGTATCCCGGACGACCTCGCGAAGGCAGGGGACATGGCCGGAAGACACGTCACCGAGACAGGAGCGACGCCCGCACGCGACACCGTGCTGACGTCCGGACAGCGCATCTTCACGTTTGTCGAGTTCGGCCCGCTGCCGGTCATTTCCCTCCGTCACTCGGGCACCTTCCGTACACTCGCGCGGACTTGGCGCAATCTCATCGACTACACGGACTCCTGCGGCCTGACCCAGGGCATACAACTCGTCGGAGTCGTCTACGACGATCCCGCGTACGTCCCGGCCGAATCCCTCCGTTACGACGCCTGCGTCGCCGTTCCCGAAGCCGCACTGCGCCGGCTCCCGCTGCCGGCCGACAGCGAACTGCCCGTCCGTTACGAGACCCTCGGCCCCGTATGGTGCTGGCGCACCACCCACCGCGGTCGCTTCGGCACCCTGTCCGAGACCTATCGGCGTGCCCTGGACACCACCGCCTTCCAGCAGCAGGGCGTCGTCGCCCCCTGCCTGAACCCGCCGTTCTACGAGATCTACCGATCCGGCCTCGGCGCCGCCCCGGACGACGACGCCCGCATCGACATCCATCTCCCCGTCGCCTGACAGGACCGGCAACCACCTCGCCCGCGGCGGCACCCGCACCCGGCCGTATGAGCAAGCGGGTCAACTCCCGGACACCGCCGGGCGGTTCCAGGTGACCCTCACGCAGAACCGGACCGCCGTCCCTGGGCGACCGCCACCACCGCTGGAAAACTCTCGGATCCGTGACGCAGCCCACCAGCGCCCGCACCGATCAGGGGAGAGGAGCCGGCATGGCGACGGCCCCGGCCACCGGCGGCAAGGAACGACAGGCCCCGCCGGGCAGGAAGCTCAGGCCGCCGCTCTTCGGCGGCGCCCACTGCGAAACCTCCGCGTTCCGCAAGGCCCTGCACGCCCACGGCCTCGACATCAGCGAGGAGATGCTGCTCGGCCTCGGCGGCGGCATCGGATTCATGTACGTCCCCAAGGCCCCCGGCATGCCACCGTTCCTCGCCACCCGCAACGACCCCTTCCCGCTCTTCACCCGCCGCATGGCCACCGGCGTCGGCCTGGAACTCGACATCGCCACCACCACCGACCCGCACGCGGCCAGTGACCAACTCGCGGCGGAACTGGACGCACACGGCCTCGCGGTCGTCTACGCCGACATGCACTACCTGTCGTACCTCAGCGCCGAACACCACTTCGGCGGCCACTGCCTCGTGGTCCTCGGCGCCGACGAGGAGAGCGGCTGGCTCAGGATCTCCGACCGCCCCGCCCGGCCGTGCACACTCGCTCCGGAGGAACTGGCCGCCGCCCGCGCCTCCCGGCACCAGCCCTTCCCGCCCCGGCACGCCCTGCTGCGCGCCCCGTGGGACCAGGCTGTCCCGCCCACCGAGGACCGGATCCGCTCCGCCCTGGCCGCCGCCGCCCGCGCCGGCCTGGAGCCGGCCAACGCCGCCCTCGGCCTCCAGGGCCTGCACATGCTCGCCGAACGCCTTGTCGCCACCGTCCGCGACTCGGCCACGCCCGAGGCCGTCACCGACACACTCGTCCAGGCCTTCGTCGACCTCCACCTCGCCGGAACCGGAGGCGACGGGTTCCGGAGCATGTTCCACGCGTTCCTCGACGAGGCCGCCACGCTCCTCGACGATCCGCGGCTCACCGACGCGATCCCCCTCGCCGCGGCCGACGCCGCCGCCTGGCAGCACCTGATCGCGACCCTGCTGCCCGCGGGCACGGCACTCGGCGATCTCGCCGACGCGCACCGCGCACGCGAGGAACACATCCTCTCCGGCACCCCCGAGCGCCACGTGGAGGCGTCAGCCGTCGCCGCGCGCCTGCCCGCCCTGCGCGAGGAGGCCGTCGCCGCCGTCCCGGAGCTGCGCCAGGACCTGGCGACCGCCCTGCACGACGCCGTGCACGACATCATCGGCCACGAGACACGGCTGCTGCACCTGCTGACACCCGCGGGCGGCGGGCAGTGAACCGCGGCGCGCGGACCACGCACGACGACATCACCGTGAGCAAAGGAGCACACGTGAGTGCGAGTTCCACCACCACGACGACAGACGTCGCACAACAACTCGGCGTCCTCACGGACCTGGTGACGCCCTGGGCCATGCGGGTGGCGGCCACCCTCCGGCTCGCCGACCACATCGGCGACGCCACCGTGCCCGTCGAGGACCTCGCCCGGCACACCGACGCCGACCCCGACACCGTGGGCCGCCTCCTCGAACACCTCGCGGCCCGCGGCGTGTTCGAACAGGACGGCCCCGGCCGGTACCGCAACACCGAACTCTCCCAACGGCTGCGCCGCGACCACCCCATGACCGTCCACCCCTGGCTCGACATCGAGGGCGGCATGGGCCAGTACGACATCGGTCTCAGTGCGCTCCTGACCGCGGTCCGCACCGGACAGGACGCCTACACACCCACCTTCGGCCGGTCCTTCTTCGAACACCTCAACAGTGACGCCCGCCGCGGCGCCGCCTACGACGAACTGATGGCGACACTCACCGCCTGGACCCTGCCGGAGATCCTCCAGGCCTACGACTGGACGACGGTCGGCCACGTCGCCGACATCGCCGGCGGCAGCGGCGCGCTCCTGACCGGCCTCCTGCAAGCGCACCCGCGCCTGCGGGGAACCCTCGTCGACGACGCCCGCGCCGTGAGCACGGCCACCGAGCGGTTCACCAAGGCGGGCGTCACCGACCGGGCCACGGCCGTCGCCGGATCCATGTTCGAACCGCTGCCGCGCGGTGCCGACCTCTACCTCGTCAAGTCGACCGTGATGGGCTGGGGAGACGAAGGTGCCGCGGACATCCTGCGCCGCTGCGCCGATGCCGCCCGCCCGGCCGGCCGCGTCGTCGTCGCCGAATTCCTGCGCGGAGCCCCGCGACTGGTGCCTTCCCTCGACCTGTACATGGCCCTGCTGGGCGGGAAGGAGCGCACGGAGGACGAGTTCCGCACGCTGGGCCGCACGGCCGGGCTCACCCTGCGGACCGTCCACCCCACGCCGTCCGGATACTGCCTGCTGGAGTTCACGGCCGACGCATAGGGTCGTGCCCACAACTGCCGGCAGCGACACCGACGGGACCTCCAGTGCAGAACGCGACACTCCTTCGTTCCCACGACCGGCCCATGGAGCCAGGTGCCTCCAACGTCCCTCACTGGACGGTGGTACGGGCCCAGCCCCTGCTCGTTCTCAGCCTCAGGAACCCGGGGGGAGCGGACACGTGGAGGGACACGTGGCGCCGGCTGACCGCTCTGGTCTTCTCCTGCGGCCTCGCGACCAGGGAGACCAAGGCGATCGAGGTCCACTACGACGCGGGCACGTCGCGCCGCTTCGACGCCTGCCTGTCCATCCCGTCCTCCAGGCTCGCGGCAGAGGTGACCGCCGACGACCTCGCGCAGGTGCCCGGGGCCAGGATGGAAACCGTCATGGGCCACGGACCGTTCCTCCACCACAGGCCCACCGCCGGGCAGGACGGGCGGCCCGCACCGGCCGCACCCCTGCCCCCGGCCGCCGGCCCGCACCCGACCTCGCTCGTCCCCGCCTGGCCCCGCTACCACGTCTACGCGTGCAGCCCGGCCCTGGCCGGGGAAACACCCGTGATCACCGACACCTACATCACCCTGACCGCGTCCGCACCCGCCCGGCCCTGACGCGCACGGGTTCCGGGTGCGGTGGGACGGGGCCGACGAACTGTTCCCGTACCCGACCCCGGACGGAGCGCCACCATGACGACGCCCACCACCGCGCTCGACTGGAACCGCAGCTACCGCAACGGCGACCACCACACCTACTGGGAACTCAGCCACCCCTCCGCCGAACTCGTCGGATTCCTGGCGGCCCGCGGGCCGGGCGCCGGACGCACCGCCCTCGACATCGGCTGTGGCACCGGCTGGGACGCCATCGCCCTGGCCGGCGCCGGATACCGGGCCACCGGCATCGACCTCAGCGAGGAGGCCCTCACCCTGGCCAGGGCCCGCGCCGCGGAGGAAGCCCCCGAGGGCGCCTCGCCCGCCTTCCGGCAGGCCGACGTGCGCGACCTGCCGTTCCCCGACGGAACCTTCGACGTCGTCGTGGACCGCGGCTGCTTCCACCACCTCGGCGGGGAGGACCGCGCGATGTACGCCGGCGAGACCGCCCGTGTCCTGCGTCCGGGCGGCTGCCTCTACCTCAGGGGCAGCCGTGTGGACAGCTTCCCGTTCAAGCCGCTCACCGCGCAGGGTCTGGCCGACGAGTTCGTCCGCTTCGGCTTCGTGGTCGGCCCCCTGCTGCCGTTCCACCTCCAGACGGACGCGATGAGCCTGCCCGCGTACGCCTGCGTACTGACCCGGACCACCACCAGCGACGGAGCGAACGCATGAGCACGACGACCTCGGCGCGCACGACGCGGACACCGGTTCCTTCCGCCACCCCGGGCGACCCCGCGGTGGCACGCCTCGCGGCACTCACCGACCTGGTCACGCCGTACGCGATCCGTGCCGCGGCCACCCTCGGGGTGGCCGACCTCATCGCGGAGGGCGTCACCACGGCCGACGCCCTGGCCGAACGCACCCGGAGCGACGCCGACGCCCTGCGCAGGCTCCTGGACCACCTGGCGGCCAGCGGTCTCCTCGAAGAGCCGGAGCCGGGCCACTACGCCCTCACCGACCTCGGGTCCGTCCTGAGGGACGACCATCCCGCGCGCACCCGTGCATGGCTGGACCTCGACGGCGGCATGGGCCGCTCCGACCTGGCGCTCAGCGGCCTGCTCACGACGGTCCGCACCGGCGAACCGGCCTACCCGGAGCGGTTCGGCGCGTCCTTCTGGGAAGACCTCGCCGCCGATCCCGCACGAGCCGCGTCCTTCGACGCCCTCATGGAGACGCACCTGGCGAACGTGGAGGCGGCAGCGGACGCCTACGACTGGAGCGGCGTCGGCCACGTGGTCGACGTGGGCGGGGGAACGGGGAAGCTGCTCACCCGCATCCTCGACGCGCACCGCGACCTGCGCGGCACCCTGGTCGAACTCCCCGGCACCGCCGAGAACGCCCGCCGCCGGCTGGCCGAGGCCGGCCTCACCGACCGCTGCGCGGTGGTCCCCGGCACGTTCTTCGACCCCCTGCCCTCCGGTGCCGACGCCTACGTCCTCTCCTTCGTCCTGCACGACTGGAACGACCGCCGGGCCGCGCAGATCCTCGACCGCTGTGCCACGGCCGCCGCGCCGCACGGCCACGTCGTGGTGATCGAACGGCTGAAGGAGGACGGCGTGAAGCAGCCGTGGGCGACCGCGATGGATCTGCGCATGCTGCTGACCGCGGGCGGCCGGGAACGCTCCCTCGACGATTTCCGCGCCCTCGCGGCCACGGCCGGCATCACCCTGCGCACCGCCGTACCGACCCCCACGGGCGCCTCGGTGCTGACGTTCACAACGGACCAGCGAGGGGGCTGACGGCGGTGCGTGCCGAAGGCCGATGTGGTCGGTGGGGCACGAGCACCAGGATCCGGGGCTGGGCCGGCCTGGTGATGCGCGGCCTTGCCGCCACAGGATCCATCTGGGTGTCCGTGCCTGTGGGCACGGCGGACGAAGGGCCGGCCCCCGGCCATCCCGAACGGCTCGGCTCCGGCACGCCGTCGATCGCTGCCGAACGGGCACTGCGACGGCAACTCAAGGGCGTGGGGCGCGCGGTCTGGTGGCTGCACTGGGGGCCCGTGGCAGACGTCCGCCGACGGGAGTCGAGTACGGCCGGGGCGCCCAGGCGGTGACGTGCCCGCCGTAGCCGGCCCGGTCGGTGCGGGACGTCGGTGCGGGGGCGTCTCCGCCGGGGTGACGAAGCGCGGCGGAGCGCAGTCGTTCTCCGCCGCGCCGGGAACGGCACCGCCGGTGCGCCCGGCCCGGCGCCCCGTGAGCGCACGTCGCGCCGGTGGCGGCGGTCAGCCGGGGAGGCGTCCCGCGGAGCGGAGTTGCCAGCGTCGTTCGGCGTAGGCGAGGTCGTCGCGCCACAGGCGCCCCGAGGCCGCGCGCACAAGCGGTCGCAGCAGTGGCGCCGCACGGCGGACGACGGCGAAGCCCGGCCGGTCGGAGGTGGCCACCACCGCCTCGGTCACCGCGGTCCGCGGCCGGCCCCGCTGGTCGGGACCGAGCGGTGTGGCATGGGTCTCGACGACGGAACCCGTGCCCTCACCCTCGGTGATGCGCATGACGACCGTGCGCGGTTCCGGGGCGGTGAACACGGCGCGGACGGGTACGACCAGGCGCCCCGCCACCTTGAAGGAGACGTCGACGGTGAAGGCGTCCTCGGTGCCGTTCCCGGAGCCGTCGGGTGATCCGGCCACCGCGAGATCGACGAACGAGTACGGGTGCAGCCACGCGCCGTGCCACGGGTCCAAGCGGTTGGCCACGACGTCCTCGGCCTCGCAGACCCCCGTGCCGGTGTAGACGGCTGTCAGCGCGCGGGCCCGCTCGGGCCGCCGCACGACGACCGGTGCGTCCGACGGGGCCTCACCGCCCACCTCGTCCAGCCGGACCCACAGCAGCAGGCCGTCGTCGTGCACCGGCAGCGGAGCCCAGCCCGCGTGCGGGCTGCCGTCCAGGGCCAGCCCGTGCCAGTGGCACCTCAGGGTGCCGCAGCGCACGGGACTGTCCCGCAACGGCGCCCCGAGGTGCGGGCAGGCACCGGGGCCGCCCACCGGACGGCCGTCGGGACCGCGCCACACGACCACCTCCCGGCCCGCCACGGTCCCCGCGAGCGGACGGTCGCCGCGGAGGCCGCCCGACGCACCGACGACGTACCAGTTGCCGGACGGCCGGGCCCGCGCCCGTTTCAACGCCCCCGCGATCACCCCCGGCCTGGCATCGCGCCAGGTCGGCCGCTGACGCTCCCACGGCACCGGCCGCCGGCGCAGCGACAGCGGAAGACGACCGCGGCGGCCGGGCGGGACGGGGTTCACACGACCTCCGCCGCCGCCGGAGGGCATGATCCGCCGAGCTCCGGGGTGGGCATCGGGCGCGGTGCCGCGGGTCGCCGGAACGGACGCCCGGCACGCAGCCGCGCGCCGACCGCCCGCACCAGGCCGTCGGCGGCGACCGCCACGCGCCGCCGGTGCGGGACCACCGCGCGGCGGTGCAGCACCGGGTAACCGTCCCCGGCGACCGCGTCCAGGATGCCGCCGTACAGGACGAACGCGGTGCGGATGCAGGGACGGGAGACCGGGTCCAGCATGCCGAGGCCGGGGAGCGCCTCCCGGTAGACGCCGCGCGTCAGCGCCTCGAACTCGCGTAGCGCGGCCGTGATGCGAGGCTCGGGCCGGCCGGTGTCCCGGCTCCACCGCAGCAGTTCCCGGTCCACTCCGTGGCCCGCGAGCAGATCGGCGGGCAGGTAGACCCGCCCGCGGTCCAGATCCTCGCCCACGTCCCGGAGGAAGTTGCTGAGCTGGAAGGCGACGCCCAGCGCCGCCGCGTACGGCGCGGCCTCCTCGCGCGGCACCACGGTGCCCAGCACCGGCAGCATCTGTAGCCCGATCACCGCGGCCGAGCCGTGCATGTAGCCCCGCAGGTCGGCATAGGTGGCGTAGTCGGTCACCGTGAGGTCGGCGCTCATCGCGGACATGAAGTCATGGAACAACGCGTGCTCGATGCCGTACCGGTGCGCGGTGTCGGCGAGCGCCAGGACCACCGGCTCGCCACTGTGCCCATGGCGCAGTCCGTGCCCCAGGCTCCGCCGCAGTTCCGTCAGGGCCGCCGCGCGCCGCCCGGTGTCCGCGCCGGTGCCGAGGGAGTCGACGATGTCGTCGGCCCAGCGGGCGAAGCCGTACAGGGCGTGCACGGCCGGCCTGCGGTCGACGGGCAGCAGCCGGGTGGCGAGGAAGTACGTCCTGCCGTGCCGCGCGTTCAGGGCGCGGCAGTGCCGGTACGCCGCACGCAGCGCCGGATCGCCGATCCCCGCCGCGCACAGTTCACGGTCCGTCATGTGGTGGTCTCCTTCACGCGCGGGGGAGGGGCGGAGGGCCGGGAGAGTGCGGGACGCGGAAGACCGGTGATCCGCGCGGCGGCGAGTTTCCCGGACAGCAGCACGGTCGGCACGCCGACGCCCGGCGTGGTGCCGCAGCCGGCGAGGACGGCGTTCTCGGTGCTCCGCACCAGGTTCCGCGGCCGGAACGGCCCCGTCTGGGCGAAGGTGTGGGCAGCCGAGAAGGGCGTCCCCGCGGCATGGCCGGCGGCCCGCCAGTCGGCCGGGGTGACGAGACGCTCCTCCTCGACGCCGGCCTCGATGCCGTCCAGACCACGCCGCTCCAGCTCCCGCAGCAGCGTCTGCCGGTAGCGGGGGCCGAGTTGGCGCCACGCGGCGGCATCCGGCCCGATGTCGGTGTTGGGGCAGGGCGCGAGGATGTAGTGCAGATGGCGGCCCGGCGGTGCGAGCCGCGGATCGGTGGCGGTGGGCCGGGTGACGAGCAGGGAAGGGTCGCTCATCAGCCGGCCGGTGCGCGTGAGTTCGGTGAACGTGGTGTGCCAGGCCGCGCCGAAGAACAGCGTGTGGTGCGCGAGCTGCGGCCAGGTACGGTCCGTTCCGGCGTGCAGCACCACGGCGGACGGTGAGTGCCGCAGGCGCAGCGGACGCCGGGGGGAACGGCCGAGGAGCCGGTAGGCGACCGGGAGGTCCGGGGTGAGCACGACGGCGTCGCAGGGGATGCGGTCCTGGTCCGTGACGACGGCGGTGACGCGCTCGCCCGAGCGTTCCAGACGGGTCACCTCCTGCCCGTACCGCAGGTCGGCGCCGGCCTCGGCGGCGGCGTCCGCCATGGCCCGCGGCAGGGCGTGCATGCCGCCCCGGGGGAAGTACACGCCCGCGACGGTGTCCATGTAGGCGATGACCGCGTAGGCGGCCAGCGCGCGGGCCGGCGGCACACCCGCGTACAGCGCCTGGAAGGAGAAGACCCGGCGCAGCCGTTCGTCCGTGAGGAAACGCCCGATCCGGGCGTCCAGCCGGCCGAAGCCGCCGAGCGCGGCCAGCCGGGCCAGGTCGGCGTTCAGCAGGTTCCACGGGGAGTCGAAGTTGACGTCGATGAATCGGCGCATCTGCACCCGGTGCAGCTCGCCCAGCCAGTCGCGCAGCCGCCGGTACCCCGCCGCCTCACCGGGACCGGCGAAGCGCTCCACCTCCGCCGCCATCGCGTCGGCGTCGGTGTGCACGTCGAGCGTGCTGCCGTCCGCGAAGCGGGCCCGGTAGGCCGGGTGCAGGGGAAGCAGTTCCACCCTGCGGTGCAGGCTGTCGCCGACGGCCGCGAAGGCTTCGTCGGCGAGTTCGGGCATGGTCAGCACGGTGGGACCGGTGTCGACCTGGTAGCCCCCGAGACCGAGGCGCCCGGCCCGGCCGCCGGGCAGGGCGTCCCGCTCGACGACGGTGACGCGTCGACCGGCGCCCAGCAGGTGCAGCGCGGCCGACAGCCCGGCGAGGCCGGCCCCCACGACGACGACGTGGTCGGTGCGTCCGGGTAGCGTGCGCGTCACCGGCCGGTCTCCTGCGCCCGGGAGCGTGCCGGGGACAGGGGCCCTGGAGACGCCGGGTCCTGTCCTCGGCCCCGATCCGGCCCGGGGCGAGGGTGCCTGCCGTCACCGGCCGCCGCCGCACCGGCCGCGCGAGCGGGCAGCCGGCGCCGCCGCCCTCCCGCGCCGGTTCCGCCGTCCCGGCGCACCCGGACGGGGGATCCCGGCGAGAACGCCGGGCGCGGGGCGGGGGGCGGCGCGACCGCATGGTGTTCCTTCGCCTGTGTGGGGCGCATCCTGTTCCTCTCGTCGTGGTCACAAGCGGCTCCGTCACCACGTCTTCGCCGGGCGGGCCCGCGGCACCGGCCGCGACGCGGCCGGCCCGCTGCGGCGATGCCTTCCACGTCGCCCGCCCGCCGTGACCCCGCGTGCCGCATCCGGGTGACCCGCGTCCGCTCGGGCACGGTGGCGGGAAGAGTCGCAGGGCACGTGCACGTACAGCACGGAAGGAGCCGTCGTGTTCGAGGCGGAGGTGGCCGTTCTGGGCGGCGGAGCCGCCGGCCTGTCCCTGGCCCACCGTCTGGCCGGGCACGTGCGGGGGCTGCGGACGCCGACCGTCGTCCTGGTCGACGCGCCGCCGGGCCCCCTGCGCGCACCGCGCCGCACCTGGTGCTTCTGGGAGCCGGGCCACGGGCGTTTCGACGCCGCGTTGACGGCCTCCTGGGAGCACCTGCGCGTACGGCCCCCCACGGGCGGCCCGATCGAAGGGGACCTCGCGCCGCTGCGGTACAAGATGATCCGGTCCGACGACTTCGAGGGCCTGGTCGGGCGGGACCTGGCGCGCAGCCCGAACGTGCGGCGGCTGGAGGCCGCCGTCGAGACGGTGGAGGACGTCGAGGGCGGAGCCCGCGTCCGGGTGCGGAGCGCCGACGGCGCGACCCGTGTGCTCACCGCCCGCTGGGTGTTCGACTCCCGGCCGCCCGGCAGCCTGCCCGCCGCCCGCACCACACTGCTCCAGCACTTCCACGGGTGGTTCGTCCGCACCGCACGACCGGTCTTCGACCCCGGCACCGTCGACCTCATGGACTTCCGCACCCCCCAGCCCGCCGACGGCCTCTCCTTCGGCTACGTCCTGCCCGTCGGACCGCACGAAGCCCTCGTCGAGTACACGGAGTTCTCACCCCGGGCCCTCACCGCCGGCGGTTACGAGGCGGCGGTGCGGCACTACGTCGACGACGTGCTGCGCCTCGGCGACACACAGGTCCTCTCCACCGAGACGGGCGTCATCCCGATGACGGACGCGCCGATGCCCCGGCAGGTCGGAGCCTCCGTCTTCCGCATCGGCGCCGCCGGCGGCGCCACCCGCCCGTCCACCGGCTACACCTTCGCCGGTCTGCAACGCCAGACGCGGTCCGTCGCCGCCGCCCTGCGCCGGGGACAGCGGCCGGTGCCGCCTCCCGCCCACTCCGCCCGGTCCCGCGCCATGGACGCCGTACTCCTGCGCGCCCTGGCCACCGGCCGGGTCGACGGTCCCGCGCTGTTCTGCCGCCTGTTCGCCCGCGTACCCGCCCCCCGGCTGCTGCGCTTCCTCGACGGACGCACCCGCCTGCGCGAGGACCTCGCCGTCGGCCTGCGCACCCCGGTCGGCCCGATGCTCCGCTCGGCGCTCGAACTGCCCCTCCTGCCCCGCCGTCCCTTCGACTGACGCACCCGTCCCACTTCGCCGCCCCTTCGACCGATCACCCCGATCGCACCGACCTGGAGACCGCATGACGCTGCTGCGCGACGAGGACCTCACCGCCGCGTTCGACCACGCCGCCCGCGGCTACGACGCGCTGGTGGCCGCCAACCCCGGTTACCACGCCCACCTCCGGCGCTCGGTACGCCGTCTCGGCCTGCCCGGGGCCGGAGCGGGCCTGCGCCTGCTGGACCTCGGCTGCGGCACAGGCGCCTCGACGGCCGCGCTCCGCGCCGTCCTGCCGGCCGCGCGCATCACCGCCGTCGACGCCTCCGACGGCATGCTGCGGCGGGCCGCCACCAAGCCCTGGGCGGGGGAGGTGACCTTCGTCCGGGCACCGGCGGAACGCCTGGCCGATGCGGGCGTGACCGGACCGTTCGACGCCGTCTTCGCCGCCTACCTGCTGCGCAACGTGTCCGATCCCGACGCCGTCCTCACCGCCGTACGGGACCTGCTCGTGCCCGGCGGCCGGCTCGGCGTGCACGAGTACACCCTCAGCGGGCGACGCGTCGACCGGGCGGTGTGGACCGTGGTGTGCCGGGGCCTCGTGCAGCCCGCGGCGTCCGCCCTCGGGGACGGCGGGCTGTACCGCCATCTGTGGCGCAGCGTCGTCGAGTTCGACACCGTCGACCGCTTCGCCGCCCGCGTCCGCGCGGCCGGCTTCGAACGCGTCCGGGCCCTGCCCCTGCCGGGCTGGCAGACCGGCATCACCCACACCTTTGTCGCACGGCGCGCGGAGAGCGGCTGATGACCGCGGCCGAGCCGCTGGACGGCACCCGACCGGGCCGGGGACCGGCGGGCCCGGATACTGCCGGCGCCCCCGGCGGGCGGTGCGTCGACGGGGCCCGCCCCACCGCCGCCGTCGTCGGCGGCGGCCTCGCCGGCCTCGCCGCCGCCACGGCACTCGCCGAACGCGGGGTGGCCGTGACGGTGTACGAGCGGCAGCCGTACCTCGGCAGGCGCGCCGGGGCCGGCCGACCACCCTGCGGGGCGGCACCCCGGTGACCATGAGCCGAGGCTTCCACGCCTTCTTCCGCCAGTACTCCAACCTGCGCGGGCTGCTCCGCCGTACCGACCCCGGCCTGCGGCGAGAGACCGGTCTGCCCGACCACCCGCTGCTGCACGCCGGCGCAATCCGCGACAGCTTCCGCCACGTCCCGCGCACGCCGCCGTGGAGCGCGCTCGGCTTCGCCGCGCTCAGCCCCGCCTTCACCGTGCGGGACCTGTGCCGCATGGACCCGGTCGCGGCCCTGCCGTTGCTCGACGTCCGCGTCCCCGGCATCCACGACCGGCTCGACCACGTCAGCGCCCATGCGTTCCCCGACGCCGTCCGCTGCCCCGAGAAGGCCCGGCACCTCGCCTCCGAGGTGTTCTCGCGCAGCCTCTTCGCCGACCCCGGCAGCTCTCGGCGGCCGAGATGGCGCTCATGTTCCACATCCACTTCCTCGGCTCGGCGGAGGGCCTGCTGTTCGATGTGCCCCGCGCGCCCTTCCCGGCCCGCCCTGTGGGAGCCCCTGGCCGGCTACCTGCGGCGGCACGGCGCCGAGGTGCGCACCGCCACGGCCGCCGAACACATCGCGCCGGGGCACACCGGCGGTTACCAGGTCGCCTCGGACCGGGACGAGCGGCACCACGACAGCGTGGTCCTCGCCCTGGACACCGTGGGCCTGCGCCACCTCGTCGCCCGCTCGGACCTGCTGGGCGACGCCCGGTGGCGCGAGCGGATCGCACGGTTGCGCAACGCCCCGCCGTTCCTGGTGACCAGGCTGTGGCTGGACCGCCCCGTGGCCCCCGAACGACCGGGATTCCTGGGTACCGGCGGATTCGAAACCCTGGACAGCGTCAGTGTCCTGGAGCGCTGGGAGGACGAGGCCGCCTACTGGGCCGCGCGCACCGGGGGTCCGTGGTGGAACCGCACGCCTGCGCGGTACCGGCCGACGCCGCCCGGGACGTCGAGGAGAAGCGTCTGATCGAACAGATGCACCGCGTCTACCCCGAGACGCGCGACGCCACGATCGTCGACGCCCGCCACGAATGGCGCGACGACTGCCCCCCGTTCCCGGTGGGCGGCTACGGCGACCGGCCCACCGTCCGCAACCCCGGACCCCCTCTCGTGGTGGCCGGTGACATGGTCCGCACCGGCCTGCCCGTGGCCCTGATGGAACGGGCCGCGACGGCCGGCTTCCTCGCGGCCAGCGCCCTGCTGGAGCGGTGGGGCGTGCGGGGAGTGACCCTGTGGACGGTCCCACGGCACGGCCGGAACGCCGTACCGCGGCGCCTGGCCGGCGCCGCCGCCCGGGGCCCCGGCACTCGGTGAACGCCCGTCGGCGGGCGGTGAGCCCGGGGGAGCGCACGGCCACCCCCACGCGACGCCCCGTCACCCGTCCGGCCCACGCCGCACACGGTCACCCGGCGCGACGGGAAGGGATGCGGGGACCGAAGGCGCCACAGCACCCAGGGAGTGCCATGAACGAGTACCAGGGCGGGCCCGACCACCGGTACCGCCGCCCGGAAGGTGTCGACGACCTGACCGTCGAAGCCCTCGGATCGCTGTCGAAGGCACTGGAGACCACCGAGCGCGCCCGCGGCCATCTGTACAGCTTCCACCAGCTGACCGGCGGGGCCGACCTCGAACTGGAACGGGCGGTACGGCTGCTGCGCGCGGCCGGGCACGCCGAGTGGGCGGCGAAGGCGGAGGCCGAGATCCTGGGCCGCGACGTCATCCCCGGTCACTGGACGTTCCAGATCATCGAGGCATACAACGACACCTACTACCGGCCGTTCCAGGAACTGGAACGCAGCGTGGTGAACGCACTCGCGCAGGGCCGGGACCACCTGTACGAGGCGGAGATGAGGGAGGGGCGTCGCATCCTCGGGCGGCCCGGCCGCACGGCGGGTCCCCCAACCGCGGACGGCTGACCGCCACGGGCGAGGCGGCGCGACCCGCCGAGCGACCCCGCACCATCCGAACCCTCCGCACTCGCTCCAGGACGGGGACCATGCAGACGTTCCTGCCCGACGCCGACTTCCGGCGCTCCGCCCTGATCCTGGACCGTCGCCGCCTGGGCAAGCAGCGGGTCGAGGCACTCCAGGTGCTGCGCGGCCTGACCGTTCCCGGGTACGGCTGGCGCAGGCACCCGGCCGTACGCATGTGGAGCGGCTACGAGGAGGCCCTCGTCCGCTACGGGCTCGAAGTGTGCCGGGTCTGGCGCGAGCAGGGGCACCAGGACAGCTGTGCCGCGTCACTGGTCGCCGGATACGCCGCAGGCCGTCCGGGCGCACACGTGCGCGACCAGCCCGCTCTCGCCGCCGCGGGCGAACTCCCGCCGTGGCTCGGTGACGAGACCTTCCACCGCAGCCACCAGTCCGCGCTCGTCCGCAAGGACCGGGACACCTACGCACCCGTGTTCCCCGGCGTCCCGGACGACCTGCCCTACGTGTGGCCCTCCTCCGACCGGGAGGGGACGACCGCCTGACCGGGGCGTCGCAGGACGCACAGCCTGCGCGTCTTCCACGCCGGTGGACCGGGTAGGTCCGTGCGCCGGGCCGCGCTCGGTACGCTTCTGGCATGTCATCGCCAACACCGCCCGCATACGGCGTCCCCTCCGGCACCCCCGTCCCCACCGCCCCGGCCCGCCGGTCGCACCGCTCCTTGGCCGTCGCCCTGGTCGCGGGGCTCGTGCTCGGCGCGGGCGGAGTCGGCACCGCCTGGGCGCTCAGCGGCGGGGACGGCTCCGCCGACAGCGGCGCGGCCGGAGACGCCCGCCGATCGTGCGAGGCTCTACAGGGCTTTCACGAGTCGGACCTCGCGGCCGACGGGGCCAAGAGAGACATCGCCTTCAACCGCCTCGGCGCCGCCGGCGTGCTGTCCACCGCGGCGGCGGCCGGTGATCCCGAGTTCAAGCCGTTGGCCGAGGCCATGGGCCGGGTGCAGAACCGGCTGGTCCGCTTCGCCGACTTCTCCGAGCCCGAGGCGCGGAAGGAACTGAAGACCGCCCGGTCCGAGTGCGCCGGTCTCTGACCGACGTCCGGGCCGCCGTCCTGCCGGCCGTGACGGACCCGGGCCGCGACTCGCTCATGGCGGGTACCGGCGCCGAACCGGCCTGCCGCTCATCGGGGTTGGGTCACACCCCCGGCCCCGACCGGCGGGCGCGCAGCTTGCCGAAGAGTCGCTGGGCCTGGGCCCGACGGCGCGGATCGGCCGCGGTACGGCGTACTTGTTCGATCGTGCGCCGACCCTGCGGACTGTTCGCGAACTGCTTGAGTCGTTGCAGAACTCCAGACATGACACTCCTTCCGCCAGGGGTGCCCTGCTCTCGTTGGGGGCCCCACGAGGTTCGGCTACCCGGAAACCGATGGTCCAGCCGCTGCCGGGCCGAGGCGAAGCAGCCGCGCGCCACGCCGATGCCCGACGTGGCCGCTATCGCGCCGAGTGGGCGCTGCCGGAGCGGACATCGCCTCCCCGTGCCCTGAGGGGCGCGCCGGCTTCGGTGAGCACGCGATGCACGAAGCCGTACGACCGGCCATGAGCCTCGGCTATGGCGCGGATCGACCGCCCCTCCCGGTACTCCCTGGTGAAGGCTTCCGCCAACTCCTTGCGCGCGCTGCCCGTTATCCACTTGCCCTTGTCCACGGAGAATCTCCTCCAGCGTCACCGAAACTTGATCACCGGCTTCCCGCGTCGACGCGACTCATGCGGGGCGAGTACGAGATCAGCCCACCGAACTCTCCTGCCCCGGTGAAGAACGGGAAGAGCCGCCGAAGTCCCGGTTCGCCGGCCGCCGCGTCCAGGAGCGCGAGGAAGGGGAGCAGTCCGTTGCTCACTCCGCCGGCCGCGCCACTGCCCGCCGACGCGGGGCCTGGTCGTCGGAGACGTCCGGGGAGGGGAAGCGGAACGGCACGCCGAGGTGGCCGGCCGGCGCCCGGCCGGCCCCGGCGGCGGCGGTTCGCGGAGGCGGGGCGTCACGACGGTGGTGGACGGTCGCCAAGTGGCCTTCCCCGTCCGGATCCTCCAGGACCGCGATCAGCAGCACGAACCAGTCGTGCACCGTGTCGCCGTCCCACAGAGCCTCGATCGCGGCCACACGGCCCGGGAGAGCCGCGGCACGGGCGGCGAGTGAGGGGACGTCGAGCGGATCGGGCGGTGTGCGCCGCACCTGGTCGGCGAGAACCTCGTAGCGCGCGTGGACCACCCGCTCCGCGTCGGCCAAGCCCAACCCCGACGGGCGCAGGGCGTTCCACACGGACCTGACCGCCGGCAGGCGGCGGTCCCGCAGCACGTCGGCGTCGACCTCCCGGCGAGTCCGTTCCTCCAGACAGGCCCACCAGCCGCTCACCGGCTCACCGGCCGGAATTCCCGGGTGCGTGTCATGGCCTCGAACGTACGCCAGGCCGCCGTGCGACGCAGCCGGGTTCCGTGATGAGTGACACCGGGTTGTCCCGAACTCGGCCGCCGGGACGGCGCGAAGGCGACCGACGCTCCGCCGCCGCTTCCCACGACTCGGTGTCTCGTCACGGAGTTCGGCGAGTTCGGTGAGTTCGGGCGTCTCGGCGACCACTCGGTCGAGTGCCTCGGCGGCGAGCGGCCGACGGCCTCCCACTGACAGTGGCCGGCACGGGAGACCAACGAGCCCCCTTGGCCGGCCGGGAGCTACGGCGACGTGGTCCAACGGGGTGCCGTCCGGGCCCAGGCGGTGTCCCACGCGGCGAGGTTGCGGCGCTGGATGACGCGGCAGGCGGCGCCGTAGGCGGCGGCCGCGGTGACGTGGACGCCAAGGGTGGCGATGAGGGCCGATCCCATGGCGCGGCTGCGGATCTCACTGGGGCTCAGCGGTGGGTCCGTGAGCGTTCCGTCGGTGCCGACCCAGACGCGGACGGCGCTGCCCTTGGCCAGCGCGGGCCGGACCTCGGCGGTGGCGGTGCGGGTGTGCCCATGGGCGTCGGTGAAGCGGACCTCGGCCGGGTAGCGGGTCTTCCTGGCTTCGGCGGAACCGGGTTCGGGGTGGCGCCGGGCGTCCTGGAGGAGGATGGCGGTGGTGTGGTGGCGGGTGGCGGCCTGGTGCCGGGCGGTGCGGGCGTAGTGGCGGTGGGCGGCGTCGCCGACGAGGACCATGGCGGCGGGGGTGGCTGCCAGCGCGGCCAGCAGCAGGCCGAGACCGATCCATGCCTGGACCAGGTCGGTGCGGCGGCACAAGGGATTGCGTCTCAGGCGCCGGGGCATGACCACGGACGACTCCTCGTGAGGTGGCGGTATGCGGCCGGGCACGTGTCCTCCTCCCGGCGGTGGACGCGGCGGATGCCGAGCCGGGGAACCCGGGGGTGCGGGCGCGGCCCGAGGCTGTGTCTCGCGGATCATCCAGGGGCCTGGTGGGGACGGACAGCCGACGGCAGCGGGCCGGAGGCGGAGGGGTGGGTGTGGGCGGCTTGCAGGAGTCTGGCGGCGCCGCGGACCGATGCGGTGTGCGGGGCCGGGACCACGCGCATCGGCAGGTGCGGCTGCTCGGTGAGGTGGCGGGTGATCTCGGCACGCAAGGCACCCCCACCGGCCAGCAAGATGCCGCGGCGCACCGCGTCGGCGGTGAGCGAGGTGCGGTCCTGCCGCAGCATCGCGCTCAGCATCGAGGCCACCGCCCCGGCGATCTCCTCCGGTGTGGTCGTGTCGTCCAGATCGCTGGTGCCCAGGGCGGTGCGGCGCGCGTCGGTGATGTCACCGTCGCCCAGCAGCACCACCTCGGTGAGGTGGGCGCCGATGTCCACCACCATCAGCGGACGGGACATGTCCGCGCCGGCCGCCACGGCGATGGCCCGGGCGCTGGGCACGGTCAGCACGCCGCGCGGCCGGAGCACGTCGACCGCGGTGCGGGCCTGGGTGCGGTAGGCGACGCCGTCCAGGACGGGAGAGGTGACGATGACCAGGGGGCGGACGAAGCGCGGCAGGCGGTGGGCGAGCAGGCGTCGCAGCATGCGGGCGCACCCCGGGGTGTCGATGATGGCGCCGCGCTGGATGGGGTGGACCGCGCCGGAGCCCGGGAAGGTCACGGTGGGTACGTCGACGACCACGCCCTTTCCGGCGATCCAGGCCCGGGTGCGGGCACTCCCCATGTCCAGGGCGATGCCACAGCAGCGCCGGCACAGCGGCCACGGCCGGTGCCCGGCAGCGGTGCTGAGAGGAAGGTCGATGCCGGTCATGGGATGGCCTCCCTGACCTGCTGGCAGCGGGCGCAGTAGCGGCACTGCGGCACGATCATCAGCCGTTCCCGGTCGATGGGGCGCCGGCACAGGTGGCAGGTGCCGTACGAGCCGTCGTCCAGGCGTTCCAGGGCTGCCTCGACGTCGGCGAGAACCATGCGGGCGGACGCGGAGAGCTTGACGCGGACCTCTGTCTGCGCGGCGGCCTGCCGTTGCAGCCGGTCCTCGGCGCGTGAGGTGACCGGTCCGGCGAGTTGCAGCAGTTGCTCCTGGCGGAACAGGCGCTGGTCCTGGAGGTGCCGGCGCAGTGCGGCGAGGTCCTCGGCCGACAGGTGGGTCGTGCTCTGGCCGATGGTCTGGTGGTTCACCACTTCACCCCTTCGGGGGCAGGGGGGCTGGGGGTCGGCGCGGGCGGTGGTCAGGTGGCGCGGCGCCGGCAGGCGACGCAGCAGCGGGTGTAGGGGAGGATCTCCAGCCGTTCCGCGGGGATGGGCTTGGCGCAGTCCTGGCAGGTGCCGTAGGTGCCGTCGTCGATGCGGGCGAAGGCTTCCTCGATCTCCTTCAGGACCCGCTTCATGGCGCTCTTCTGCTCGGACAGCAGGTACGCGTCCGTGGTCTGCCCGGTCTCGTCGAGGGCTTGGAGCTGGGCCAGCCGGGAGGCGCGGGCGTGTTCCAGGTGCCGTCGGGCCTCGTCCGGATGGGGTTCGGCCCGGGTGACGTCGAGTGACATGGTCGGTCCCTTTCGCGGCGGCGCACAGCGCGGCGGCGTTGCCGAGCCGGCGCTTGTCGTGGTCGGTGATCGTGTGCCTCCCACCCTGGCCGGGCCGGCGGCGGACACCTATCGGGCGCGGGCCCCATCTACGCCGGGTCACGCGACCCATACGGACGGGCCATGGGTGGTGCGCGCCCCGGGAAATGGGGTCCAGGCCCCATCGACGCGGCGCGCGCGACGGGGGACGCTGGCCGCAGGCGCACCCGAGCGCCCCGGTACCGTGGACGCGGTGGGGCTGCGCGATGGCGACAGTGGAGGTGGAGCGAGCTTGTAGAAGGGGAGGCGTCGGGCCGGTGTCCTTGTTCTGGCGGATCTTCGCCCTGAACGCCGTCGTGCTGGGCACGGCGACCGCGCTGCTCCTGTGGGCCCCGGTGACCGTCTCCGTGCCGGTCCTGCTCACCGAGGCCGTCATCCTGGTCGGCGGCCTGGTCGTGATGCTGGTCGCCAACGCCGCGCTGCTGCGGTTCGGCCTGGCCCCGCTCGACCGGCTCACGAAGCTGATGACCACCGTGGACCTGCTGCGCCCCGGCCAGCGTCTGCCCGCTTCCGGAGGCGGCGAGGTCGCCGAGGTGATCCGCACGTTCAACGCCATGCTGGAGCGGCTGGAACACGAAAGGGCCACCAGCAGCGCCCGGGCCCTGCTCGCCCAGGAGGCCGAACGCCGCCGCATCGCCCAGGAGTTGCACGACGAGGTCGGCCAGAGCATGACCGCGATCCTGCTGGGGCTCAAGCGGGCCGCGGACGACGCACCGGCGGCACTGCGGGAAGAGCTGCACGAGGCGCAGGAGATCACCCGGGAGAGCCTCGACGAGGTCCGTCGCCTGGTACGCCGGCTGCGGCCCGGCGTGCTGGACGACCTGGGTCTGGTCAGCGCGCTGACCTCGCTCACCGAGGACTTCGCCACGCACACCGGGCTGCGCGTCAGCCGCCGTTTCGACGCCGACCTGCCCGCCCTCGCGCCGGAGACCGAACTGGTCCTCTACCGCGTCGCCCAGGAGTCGCTGACCAACGTCGCCCGGCACGCGGACGCCCAGCGGGTCACGGTCGCCCTGCGCCACGCCGACGACAGCGTGGTGCTGACGGTCACCGACGACGGCTCCGGCATCAAGGCCCCCCGCGAAGGCGCCGGCATCCGCGGCATGCGCGAGCGGGCCCTGCTCATCGGGGGCAGCCTTGAGATCACCCCGGCAGCCGGTACCGGCACCCGCGTCCAGCTCACCGCGTCCGTTCCCAGGAAGCAGCCCTGACCATGCCCGACGCCACGACCTCCCCGACCGGGACACCGCCCTGGAGGGCGTCCCGGAGCACGATCCGCATCCTGCTCGCCGACGACCACGCGCTGGTTCGCCGGGGTGTGCGGCTCATCCTCGACCAGGAACCGGACCTGGAGGTGGTCGCCGAGGCCGGTGACGGCGCCGAGGCCGTCGAACTGGCCCGCACCCGTGACGTCGACCTGGCCGTCCTGGACATCGCCATGCCGCGCATGACCGGCTTGCAGGCCGCCCGGGAACTGGCCGTCCTCAAGCCGGGTCTGCGGATCCTGATGCTCACCATGCACGACAACGAGCAGTACTTCTTCCAGGCTCTGAAGGCCGGCGCGAGCGGGTACGTGCTGAAGTCGGTCGCCGACCGGGACCTGGTCGCCGCGTGCCGGGCCGCGATGCGGGACGAACCGTTCCTGTATCCCGGCGCGGTCACCGCCCTGATCCGCAACTACCTGGACCGGGCCCGACGCGGTGAGGAAGCCCCCGATCAGGTCCTCACCCCCCGCGAGGAGGAGGTCCTGAAGCTGGTGGCCGAGGGGCACTCGTCGAAGGAGATCGCGGAGCTGCTGTTCATCAGCGTCAAGACGGTCCAGCGGCACCGCGCCAATCTGCTCCAGAAGCTCGGTCTGCGCGACCGCCTGGACCTCACCCGCTACGCCATCCGCGTCGGCCTGATCGAACCCTGATCCCCCGTCCGGTCCCCGCCGGCAGTCGCCCGCTCCCGGACCCGACACCTGCGCCCGGCCGGCACCCGCACACCACGACGAGAGGGGAGGGGCATGCAGCACCCCGCGCGCACCGCCCCCTGCCGACGAAGTGCCCGGCTCTCCGTCGTCGCGGTACTGGCGACCGTCGCCGCGATGTTGCTGACCGCGGTCGGCCTCACCGGCCCTGCGGCTATGAGCGGTCCTGTGGCCGTGAGTGGCTCCGCGGTCATGAGCGGCCCCGCGGGCACGAGCGGACCTGCGGGCACGAGCGGACCTGCGGTCATGAGCGACCCCGCGCCCCCGAGCGCCCCCGTGGCCGTCCCGGCGGCAGTAGCGGGCCACCACTGGGACGCCGCGCCACGCGCCGACGACGGGTGTGACGCCCTCTGCATCGTCCGGGCGGCACCGCGCCACGAGCAGCACCGCGAGCATCCGGCTCCGCGCTGCCACCTCGGCGCCTGTCCCCAGGGCACGGCCGTCACCCCGCCCCGCCCGGCACGGCTCATGGAATCGGCCGGGCGCATCCTCTCCTCGGACCCTCACGCACCCCGTGACCGTGGACGGGCACCGCCCCAGGCATCCGGCACCTGACCCTTCCCCTCTTTCGTTCACCGCGCACCTCGCCCCCGGGCCGCGGCCTGTCTCCGGCCGCCGCCGTGGCCGTGGTGTGCCCGCCGGAGGCCCCCGTTGACCCGTTCTCCCCGGGTGAGAGCGTCGCTCGCCCTCGCCGTGATCGCCGTATCGCTGTACATCGCCGTCACCGTGCCGGTCCGCCTCGGACTCGACCTGCGCGGCGGCACCCAGATCGTGCTTCAGACCCGGTCCACCGCCACCACCGACGCCGACCGCGCGGTCACCGACCGCACCCTGGAGGTGCTGCGCGGTCGCATCGACGCGCTCGGCGTCGCCGAACCCACCCTCGTCCGCTCCGGCGACGACCGCATCCTCGTCGAACTGCCCGGCGTGCAGGACCCGAAGAAGGCCGCCGACGTCCTGGGCCGCACCGCGCAGCTCACCTTCCACCCGGTGCTCGGCACCGCCGCCGGCGTGGACGACGGCTCCCGGCCCCTGCCCGAGCGGCCCCGGGAATCCGTCCTGCCCGATGAGTCCGGCACGCCGCTGCGCCTCGGTGCCTCGGCCCTGACCGGCGCGCACGTCAAGGAAGCCGCCGCCCGCTTCGACCAGCAGGGCGGCGCCGGATGGCACGTCACCGTCGGGTTCGCGGGCGCCGGCCGGGACGGCTGGGCCCGGCTGACCGGCGAGGCCGCCTGCCACCCGCCTGGTGCCCCGGAACGGCGGGTGGCCATCGTCCTCGACGGCAAGGTCATCTCCTCACCGCAGGTCGACCCGTCCGTGGCGTGCGGGACCGGCATCCGCGACGGCGCCACACAGATCACGGGCTCCTTCGGCGCCGAGGAAGCCCGCGAGCTGTCCCTCCTCATCAACGGCGGAGCTCTGCCCGTGCCGGTCGAGACCGTCGAACAGCGCACCGTCGGCCCGACCCTGGGCGCGCGGGCCATCACGGCAAGTGCCTGGGCGGCGGCCATCGGTACGGCGCTGACCTCGCTGTTCATCATCGTCGTCTACCGGCTGATGGGGGCGCTGGCCGCCGTCGCCCTGGTCTGCTACGGCCTGGTCTCCTACGCCGCTCTGGCCGTGCTCGGCGCCACCCTGACCCTGCCGGGCCTGGCCGGCTTCGTCCTGGCGATCGGCATGGCCGTGGACGCCAATGTGCTGGTCTTCGAACGGGCCCGCGAGGAGTACGCGGCCCGCCGCCCCAGTGCCCGCTCGGCGCTGGCAGCCGGGTTCCGCAACGCCCTCAGCGCGATCGCCGACTCCAACATCACCACCCTGATCGCCGCCGCTCTGCTGTTCTTCCTCGCGTCCGGGCCCGTGCGGGGCTTCGGTGTCACCCTCGGCATCGGCGTGCTCGCCTCCATGTTCAGTGCCCTGGTGATCACCCGGGTGCTCGCCGAGTACGCCGCCGGCCGTCCCGGCCTGCGCCGCCGCCCCCACCTCACCGGCATCGCGACCACGGGCGCCGTCCGCGACCGGCTCAGCCGACGCGCTCCCCACCCCATGCGCCACCCACGCCGCTGGCTGGCCGTGTCCGCCGCCGTGCTCGTCCTGGCCGCGTCGGGCATCGCGGTGCGGGGCCTCGACCTCGGAGTGGAGTTCACCGGTGGCCGCCTCATCGAGTACGCCACCGGCGCCCCCGTCGATGCCGACCGGGCCCGCACCGCGCTCGCGGAGGCCGGATTCCCCCGGGCCGTCGTGCAGTCCTCCGGCGACAGCGGCCTGACCGTGCGCACCGACCCGCTGACCAACGCCGAGGAGGCCGAGGTGACCGGCACCGTACGCGACCTCGCCGGCGGGGCGGACAAGGTCCGCGACGAACTGATCGGCCCCAGCCTCGGGGAGGAGCTGCGCCGTGGTGCCCTGATCGCGCTCGCCGTCGCCCTCGGCGCACAGCTCGTCTACCTGACGGCGCGATTCCGCCTGCTCTTCGGCACCGCCGCGGTCGCGGCCCTCGCCCACGACGTGGTGATCCTCGTCGGTGTCTTCGCCTGGCTCGGCAAGCCCGTCGACGGGGTGTTCCTGGCAGCCCTGCTCACCGTCATCGGCTACTCGGTGAACGACTCCGTGGTCCTCTTCGACCGCGTCAGGGAACTCGCCCGCGAAGCCACCGGAAGACCGCTGTCCGGCATCGCGAACCAGGCGATCCTCCAGACCCTGCCCCGCACCGTGAACACCGGCATGGGCGCCGCCTTCATCCTCACCGCCCTCGCCGTGCTCGGCGGGTCCTCGCTCACCGACTTCGCCCTGGCCCTGCTCATCGGCCTCGCGGTCGGCACGTACTCCTCCGTCTTCACCGCCGCTCCCGTGGCCGTGGAACTCCACCGGCGCGGCGACCGGCCCCGCCCACCCCGTCGCCCCTGATGCCGACCAGCGGATTGCGCCCTTCACACGGTGGTGACGACCGTGGACGCCATCGCCTGAAGCCCGCTGGTGCGGCACCACCCGGGCAGACGTATCGCGACGAAGAGGATGTCAAGTTGCGGTGCCGTCAAGCCGGTCCACTCCCTTTCCGTTCGGTGCGGTGATGGACCGAGTCGGGCGACGAGAACCACGACTGCGGTGCGATCATCATCCCTCTCGTCAACGGCAGCCGTTACGGCATCGCCGCGCTCTCGGGGCGGACGGCAGCTTCACCCTCTCCGTGCGGGGGTGGCGCCTGCATCCTCCAGTGCCGCACACCGGACGACAGGACCGGCGAGGCCACCGTCACCACGGAGGGCGACAGTCCGACGCGAGTTTGTCTGCGCGTGTGAGACAAGCCATCACCGCGACCGGCTCCAGCCTTGGCGCCGGTCGCGGTGATGCTCCCGCGAGGGGATCGGGGCGGAGCGCCATCACCTGGGTTGCGAGGCATTCGGGCCGGAGTAGCCTGGAGTTGATCGACGCCACCCGGTTCTGGAGGTAGGCGATGTTGATCCGATTCCTGCGGCGCCGTATGCCGCGTGGCCTTGTCCTTCTCGGCGGCGGCCGTCTGATCCGGGGTTTCAGCGGCGGCGACTACGACGGTCACGGATATCAGTCCTGACACCGTGCGCCGGGGCGAGGGAGGTCGTGCGGTGACACAGGACCCTGACGCCCTGGACGCCATGACACGGATCCTGTCACCGCACTGCCGCGTCACCAGGCTGCCCTCAGGGGCGCTCATCGCCGACTGGAAGCGCACGCGATTTCTCGGCATGACGGCGGCGGACGTCGAGAAGTTCGCCGCCGAAAGCTCCGAGGAGCGCGCGGAACTCGTCACCGGTCTCGTCCGAGCCGGATGCGCGAAGGCCCGTCGGCAGGCGGATACGGACGCCGAGGTGGGGCTCTGGCTGCGCAGCGGACACCTGCTGATCCGGACGCTCGGCTTCGGACGCGTCCTGCGGCTCCTGCCCTTGGTCGCCCCTCAGTACGCCCGAACGGACACCCCGTCCACGGCGGACGTCGCGCGCTTGAAACGAGCGGTGCAAACAGCCGGTCGGAGAAGCTGGTTGGTCAACGGCGACTGCAAGACCGAGGCCGTCACGGCCTTCGTCCTGTTGCGGCGGCGCGGCTTCCAGGCCGTACTGCACGTGGGCGTGCGCGAGCACCCGTTCGCCCTGCACGCCTGGACGTCCGCGGCCGGCCTGAGCATCCCGGACGCCGATCCGCGAGGGCACGCCTTCACACCGGTCCTCTCGGTCGGCTGCTGAGGGCGCCGGCGTGGAAGCGCTCCGAGTCGAGTTCACCGGGGACGCACCCCGGCTCCGGACGGACCAGGCCATGGTGCGGCGGGGACTGGTGACGACGGTGTCCTCACCGGCCGGCACCGCCGCGGTCGTCGGCTGGGCCGGCTCGGTCCACGACCGCCTGGCGGGCGCCCGCGCCCTCCTCGGCGCCTTCGCCCGGCCGGGGCCCGAACCGGCACTGCCCATCGGCGACTTCGCGGCAGTCCTGGTGTGCCGGGACCGCGTCCTGCTGATACGGGACGAGCAGGCGCGCATCCCCTTGTTCGCCAGGCAGTCCGGTGGCCGGGTGAGCGCGGTGAGCACCTCGGCGCGCGGCCTGGGCAGCGCAGCGGAGCTGGAACGCCGCTACTTCTGCCGGTACCTGACCGGGAACATGGCGCAACCGCACACGGAGCTGAGCCCGTTCACCGGGGTGCGCCGGATCCTCGGCGGCGAGGTGGTGGAGCTCTCCGTCACCGGGCGGATGCGCGGCCGGCGGCTGAGCCGCACCGCCGGGAGCACCGTCGGCCCGCCGGTGGCGGTGACGGACGGATGCACTCCCGGGCAGCAGCTGCGCCGCGCGCTGGAGCGCGCTGTCGGGCGCCGCCTCGGCCGGACGGTCGCCTGCCATGTCTCCGGCGGCACCGACTCCACCAGCGTCGCGTTGCTCACGGCCCGTCTGCTCGCCGCGGGCCAAGAGGGCGGTACCGGGGACCTGGTCCTGCTCGCCGGGCGGTTCGGCGGGGGAGAGCTGGCCGGGGAGCGGCCGTACCTGGACGAGGCGGTGGAGGCGGTCCGCGCACTGGCACCCGGCGCCCGCCCGGTGATCGTCGACGCCGACGACGTCGCCGACTTCGACGACTTCCCGCACCATGCCGGGGACGCCGACGAGCCCCATGCCCACGCCTTCCGCGCCCCCTTCTGGAGCAGGCTGCACGCCGCCGCGGCCGAGTTGGGCTGTGACACCCTCCTGACCGGATGCGGAGCCGATCCGATCGTGGACGCCAACCCGTTCCATCTGCACCGGCTGGCCCGCTCCGGACGGCTCCGGGAGATGACGAGTCAGGCGCGGGCCCGCGCCGCGGCGGGCGAACAGGGAGTGCGCGACATCGTCCGCACCCACGTCGTACAGCCGGCGCTTCCGCTGACCTGCGAACGGATCAACAGGCTGGTCCACCGCGGCACGGTCCTCGGGGGCCTCGGCCACTTCACCCGCCCGCCGTGGCTGCGGCGCGGATTCGCGCGGGCGCACGGCTACCGCGCGGCCGGCGCCGCGGAGAGCCGGTTCCTGTTCGGGCGCGAGCCGGAGCAGTCGCTCTACGAGGCGGCCAACTACCTCGCCGCGCCCGACCCGCTGTCCTGGCGCTGCGCCCCGCGGAACGGCTTCTTCCTCTCCCACCCCTTCCTCGACCCGGAGGTCGTCGCCACGATGCGCCGCCTGCCCACCGAAGCCACGTTCCGCCCCGGCTGTCCGAAGGCGGTTCTGCGCGAGGCCATGGCGGACATGCTCCCGCCCCGGATACGCGGCCGAACGGACAAGATCCCCTTCAACGAGCCGTACGTCCATGGTCTGCGGGCACACGGCGACGACCTCGTCGACCTCTGCCGCTCCGCACGGCACCCGCTCATCGCGGAGATGTTCGACATCGACACACTCTGCCAGGCGGTGCGGGAGGCTCAGCTCGGCATGGGCGACTCCGCCTCCTGGGACCGTATGAACGGCTCGCTCGCTCTGGTGGTGTGGCTTGAGGGACTGCTGGACGAGCGTGCCGCGGCACCCGGCGCGACCGTGCCGGTCATGGTGGGTTCTTGATGTCCGACAGGGGTCGTTCGACCGGGCCCGTTTCGACCTGACGGACGCCGTACCGGCCTTCCACCGCTTCCTGGGACTCGTCCTTGCCGTCCGCCGTGCTGATGGTTTCGAGCAAGTTGACGCCATGGGTGCCGAACCGCCAGTACACGGTCATGTACCGAGGCTTTCTCGTCTTGTCGTCGATCGCGTTGTTCTCGTGCACACGGCTTCCGTAGACGATGGAGTCGAAATCCTTGCGCGTCCTGAGCCACTGGGGGATCTGGGCACCACGCCAGCTGTACCCGATGAACCTGAGGTTCTCCAGGCGGGATCGGTCCTTGCGTGTGAGGTGCGCGCTGGCATAGAACGCCAGCTGGTCGTACGGGGTGTTCATGGGAAGTTGCACGACCACTCGGGAGGAGAACGTGTCGCTGGCGTAGATCCAACCTCCGTACGGCATCCATGGCTGCGCTGACACCAACTCGCCGGGCTGGTGCATCTCCCTGCGGGAGACCGGATTGACCTCCTCGAACTTCGCCCACTGCTCGGAATCGGTTCGCCACTGCTGACGGAGCCGGTCCTGCGAGCTCAGCGGCACCCGCTCCGCCATGGCGTGGAATTCGGTGCCCAGGACGTAGAAGGCCGCATCGCTGCGGTTCTCGATCGTGATGTCCACCGGCACGGAGAACGCCTTGCGATCCGGATTCGTGATCGGCTTTCCCACGGACAACCTGAGGACAGGACGTACTTCGCGCTGGGACGGCAGGTAGAGGTTCTGGTAGCCGAAGTTCGCCACCGCGATGACCGTGGTGACGATCAGTGTCGCGGCCACCCGCTTCGGAGCGGGGATGTCGACCGATGTACGGCACACCGCGCAGACAGCGTATGCCGAGCCCGCCGTGAGCGCGCCGAACAGCGCCTTGAAGAACGCGGAATCGCCATCCTTGAGAATTTCCGCCAGCACGAGGAAGTTGGTCAGCAAGGCCGCGAACGAGCCGATCAGCGTCACCAGTCCGGAGTAGCGAAAGCTCTTCCACAGCCAGTGGTCAGCGGCTGCGACGGTGCCCAGCAGCGTGGTGAACGCGACGGCGATGAGTACGGCACCGGTGATGCGCCCGGCGAAGGTCAGCGCCCCGACGAAGTCGTCGATACCGAACCAGCCCAGCAGCCCGGTCGTCGCGAGGAGAACCAGCACGATCAACGCCAAGGAGATCCGCGACGGTCTGCCTTTTGCCTTCGCCAGCGTCCGTTGCGCCCTCTGGTGCGAGCTGGCGGGTGAGTTGCCGTAGATCTTCACCAGACCACCGCCGGTAAGAGTCCCACGGCTCCGAACCGGCCCGTGTCCACGCTGTCCACGGTGTGCCTCCTTCACAGACCCGCAGCGGACCGGGAGATCTGCCACCGGCGACGCGTACTCATCCTCCGTGGTGATCGGCCCGCTCGCCATCCGCGTGCCTCCGGACGGGGAGCCGCGACCAGCCGGCCCTGGGAGTTCCTCGGTCCGCGTGGCCGTGGCGACGGTGAGCGCCAGGTCCTCGTCGCCGGGCGTCCGCCGACAGGGGCCGGCGGGCAGGCTGGTCGCTGGTCAGAGCCGGGCGACGACCAGCGCGATGTCGTCGCGACCGCCGCTTGAGACGCCGGGGCGGGCCAGGACGGTGTCGGCGAGTCGTTCGGTGCCGAGCCGGCCGCATTCACTGAGCGCGTCGGTCAGGCGTCCCAGGCCGGCGTCGATGTCCTCGCCGCGGCGCTCGATCAGCCCGTCGGTGTACGGCACGAGGGTGTCGCCGGGTCTGTAGGGCAGGCTCGCCTGTGGGCGGGGGACGTGCTGGGGGCGGGCGCCGAGCGGTGGGTCGGTGGCCTGGTCGAGCAGCTCCCGGTCGCCGTCGGGGTGGAGGAGTATCCACGGCGGGTGGCCGGCGTTGCTGTAGGTGATCAGGCGGCTTCGGGTGTCGGCGAGCACCTGGACGGCGGTGGTGCCCAGGGCGTCCTCGACGGACCGGGCGTACGGGCCGGGGACTTCCAGCGTCTGGGCGGGGCGTTCCAGGGCGCGGGTGGCGGCGGACAGGGCGCTGCGGAGCATGCCCATGACGGCCGCGGCCTGAAGGCCGTGGCCGATGACGTCGCCGACGGCCAGGCGAGCCGGTCGGGCGGGATGTCGACGACGTCGTACCGGTCACCGCACACGTTGAGGGAGCCGGTGGCGGCGGGTAGCGCACGGTCACATCGGGGGGTGCTGGGCCAGGTCAGGGGCATGGAGCACGGCTTCCTGCAAGGCGAGGGCGACCTCGCGTTCCCGCGTGTGGGCCTGGCGCAGTTCCTCGTTCAGCCGTTGCAGTTCCCGCGCCCGTGCGTACAGCTCGGCCTCCAGCGCCTGGGTGTCCTCCAGGTACTGGCCCACCCGGACGGCGGCGGGCTGCGCGGCCTGGTGGGCCTTGACGAAGGCGGTGACGTCCTCGACCCGGTGGATGATGTAGGCGACCTGCCCGTCCGGGCCCAGGACGGGAGTGTTCACCGGGGACCACCACCGTTCCTCGAAGACACCGGGCCGGTCCATGACGGGGATGTCGTACTTCTGCAAGCCCATCGTGCCGGGCCGGCTGGTGGCCAGGACCCGGTGCAGGGAAGCGTCGAGGTTGCGGACCCCGTCGGCCTCCGGGTCGGCGGGGTTGTCGGGGAACGCGGTGAAGGTGTGCAGGCCGAGCAGGTCCTCGCGGGTGCGTTCGGTGGCCTCCAGATGGGCCTGGTTCCCATCGACGATGATCAGGTTCGGGCCGAGTACCGGGTACGGGCTCGGTGTGGCGGCGAAACAGTGCCGCGTGATCAACCCGCGATGCCACCGGCGGCACTCCCTTCCGGCCCCCACAGCCCTCACCCTCGACTTACGGTCCGTCCTCCGCCCGCGCCCGCCGTCTCCTCCCCCTCACCCCCCCCGCCCGGCCACACACCAGGGAGAACCGCGTGGCGGCTCCCCCCCCGTTCGGCCGACAGCACCGGCAGCGCCTCGCCCGGCGTACGGGCGCGGCGGATGACAGGACCGCTCCGAGCCGTGACGGCCGGTAGGCGCTTCCGGCGCGGGCAGCGGGCCGGCCGTACGGGACCGGGCGGCAGCGCCGCGCGCCGAGGTTCCGCAGCGGGGCGGCCACCCCGGGCCGGCGCCTGGGAACGACGCCCGAGCCGTGGGCATCACCCGACCCGGCGATGACCGAGGGGGCCAGGCGGTGCGACGACCGGGGCCGGGTTCTAAGCTGCGGTCATGACCGAGATCCAGACCTCGACGCCCCGCGACGCCTTCGAGCTGCTGCTGAGCGGCAACCAGCGCTTCGTCGCCGGCACCCCCGAGCACCCGAATCAGGACGCCACCCGCCGCGCCGAGATCGCACCGTCCCAGCAGCCCTTCGCCGTGCTGTTCGGGTGCTCGGACTCCCGGCTGGCCGCCGAGATCATCTTCGACCGCGGCCTGGGCGACCTGTTCGTGGTGCGCACCGCGGGCCACGTGGTGGGCTCGGAGGTGCTGGGCAGCATCGAGTACGGCGTGGACGTGCTGGGCTGCCCGCTGGTCGTGGTCCTCGGGCACGACTCGTGCGGCGCGGTCGGCGCGGCGTGCGCCGCGCTGGAGGACGGCATGACACCGGCCGGGTACGTCCGGGACGTCGTCGAACGGGTGACCCCCAGCGTGCTGGCGGCGCGGGCCGCCGGGCGGGTGGAGCCGGACCAGATTCTCGCCGAGCACATAAGGCACACCGTCGACCTGCTGCTGGACCGCTCCCGGGTGCTCGCCGAGAAGGTCGCCGCCGGTCAGGCCGCCGTGGTGGGCCTGTGCTACCGCCTGGCCGACGGCAGTGCACAGCTCGTCGCCTCGCACGGCCTCGACGCGGTGGTCCCCGCCGCGTCCTGACCACCCAGGCCCCGGCTGCTCGCAGTGACGCGCCGGGGCCGGAGGACACCGGAGGGGCACCGCCCGATGGCGCGCCGACCCGGCCCCGCGCCGACCCGGCCCCGCGCCGACCTGGCGCGGGACCCGGGACCGTGGGCAGCGGGGTGTGCCGGGGGGCGGGTGAACCGTCGTCTCCGACGACTGACGTAGCCGTCGAGGCTCCTGTCGGCAGGCACGACCAGCGGTGCCGGGCCGATGTCCGGGACCTGTCACCGAGCGACGGGCCACCTGGGAGCACGTCGGCCGCTTGGGGCTGATGCCCTCGACCCGGTTGCGCAGCTCGCTGAAGCGCGGGGTGCCCTCACCCGGGGCCTCGACGCTCAGGACCGCCCACTTGCCGGCGACGGCGTCGACTGGACCGCCGACACGATGCCCCCGCGGCTCCTTGCTGACCGAACCGGCTCCACCAGATCGCACTGACGCGGTGCACCGGCGCGGCAAGCCCCCGGTGCGCCGGCCCCGGAACACACGCGCGTTTCGTGCAGCGCGGCGCGCGCATTGTGCAGGACGACGTGCCGTCCTCCTCCGCACACTCGGTGATCCAAGCCATCGACGCACACCGGATGACAGGCGGAGGCAGAACTCAATGCGGACGTTCGTCCACACATCCCGTCCCTCGCGGGTCGTCTTCGGATCCGGCACGGTGAGCCGGCTCCGCGAGGAGGTCGAGCGGCTCGGCCGCTCCCGTGTCCTGCTGCTGTCCGGCCGGCCCCTGGCCCGGACCGCCACCCGGGTCCGCGAGGCGCTCGGAGACCTCGTCGTGGCGGAGTTCGACGGCGCCGCCATGCACACCCCGGTCGAGGTGACCGAGCAGGCGCTCGACGTGCTCACCCACGCCTCGGCCGACGTGATCGTGGCCGTCGGCGGCGGCTCGACGACCGGCCTGTCCAAGGCGCTGGCCCTGCGCACGGACCTCCCGCAGGTGATCCTGCCGACCACCTACGCCGGCTCCGAGGTGACCCCGGTGCTCGGCGAGACCCGGGACGGGCGCAAGGTCACCCAGTCCTCCCCGGCGATCCTGCCCGAGACCGTCGTCTACGACGTCGACTTCACCCTCACGCTGCCGCTGCCCATGACGGTGACCAGCGGCGTCAACGCCCTCGCGCACGCCGTCGAGGCCCTCTACTCGGCCGACGCCAACCCGGTGACGGACCGGCAGGCCCTCGACGCCATCTCGGGCATCGCGAGGGCGCTGCCCCGGCTGGCCGCCGACCCGGCCGACCCGGAGGCCCGGGCCGACCTGCTGCACGCCGCCTGGCTCGCCGGGACCTGCCTCGCCACGGTCGGCATGGGCCTGCACCACAAGCTGTGCCACACCCTCGGCGGCAGCTTCGGCCTGCCGCACGCCGAGACCCACACCGTCGTGCTGGCGCACGCCATGGCCTACAACGCACCCGCCGTCCCCGAGGTCATGCGCCGCATCGCCGACGCCCTGGGCGTACCCGACGCACCGAGCGGCGTGTACGACCTGATCGTCTCCCTGGGCGGCCCCACCTCGCTGCGCGAGCTCGGCATGGCGGAATCCGACCTGGCACGTGCGGCCGAGCTGGCCACCTCGACGCCGTACCCCAACCCGCGTGAACTGACCGCCGAGGGCATCGGCGAGCTGCTGGCCGGCGCCTGGCAGGGACGCCGCCCGCAGGGCCCGCCCTCGACGGAGGCGAAGCTGGCCCGGCTCACCGAGGAGGTGGTCGCCAGCTTCGCGCACGCCCCCGACCCCCGGGTCCGTACGCTGATGAGCGACCTCGTCCGGCACCTGCACGCCTTCGTCGCGGCCAACGACGTCACCGACGCCGAATGGCAGTACGCCATCGACTTCCTCACCCGCACCGGACAGCTCTGCGGCCCGACCCGCCAGGAGTTCGTGCTGCTGTCCGACACGCTCGGCGTCTCCAGCGCCGTGGACCTGCTCACCAACTCCCGCACGCCCGACACCACCCCGTCCGCGGTGCTCGGCCCCTTCTACGTGGAGGGCCCGCCCGAGACCGCGCTCGGCAGCGACATCTCCGGCGGCCTGCACGGCACCCCGCTGTGGGTGGACGTACGCGTCACGGACAGCGAGGGCCGGCCGGTCAAGGACGCGGTGGTGGACGTGTGGCAGTCCAACGAGGACGGCTTCTACGACGTACAGCTCCCCGATCTGGACGGACCGGTGCTGCGGGCCCGGCTGCGCAGCGACAGCGAGGGGCGGGTCACGTTCTGGTCCATCCTGCCCGCGCACTACCCGATTCCCGCCGACGGACCGGTCGGGCAGATGCTCGACGCGGTCGGCCGCCACCCCTACCGGGCGCCCCACCTCCACTTCATGTTCGACGCGCCCGGCCACCGCCGGCTCGTCACGCAGCTGTTCGTGGCCGGCGGAGCGTACCTGGACAGCGACACCGTCTTCGGAGTCAAGGACGAACTCGTCGTCGACTTCACACCGGGGTCCGGCCCCACCCCCGACGGCCGTCCGGTCGACGGCCAGTGGTGCCGGCTCGACTACACCTTCCGTCTCGCCCCCCAGGCCGGATGACCGAGGAGCGCACACACACATGACGACCACCGACCCGCTCGACGCCTACGACACCGACGTCCTCGTCGTCGGCAGCGGCCCCGCAGGGGGCTCGGCCGCCCTGCTGCTGGCCACCTACGGCATCCGCACCCTGCTGGTGACGAAGTACGGGTGGCTCGCCAACACCCCGCGGGCGCACATCACCAACCAGCGCACCATGGAGGTCCTGCGCGACCTAGGCGTCGAGTCGGAGGCGCTGGCCCTCGGCAGCCCCTCGCACCTGATGGGGGACACCGTGCTGTGCACGGCCCTGACGGGCGACGAGATCGGCCGCATCCGCAGCTGGGGCACCGGCCCCGCGACGGCCACCGAGTACTCCGCCAAGAGCCCCTGCGAGATGATCGACCTGCCGCAGACCTATCTGGAGCCGATCCTCGTCGACAACGCGGCGGCCCGCGGCGCCAAGGTCCGCTTCGACACCGAGTTCATCAGCTTCGAACAGGACGAGGACGGAGTCACCGCGCTGCTGCGCGACCGGGTCCGAGGCGACGAGTTCACGGTCCGCGCCCGCTACCTGATCGGCGCCGACGGCGGGCGCAGCGCGGTCGCCGAGCAACTCGGCCTGCCCTTCGCCGGTCGCATGGCCAAGGCCGGCAGCATGAACATCGTCTTCAAGGCCGACCTCGCCCAGTACTGCGCCCACCGTCCGAGCGTCCTGTACTGGGTCCTCCAGCCCGGCGCGGACACGGGGGGCATCGGCATGGGCCTGGTCCGGATGGTCCGCCCGTGGAACGAGTGGCTGCTGGTGTGGGGTTACGACATAGAGCAGCCGCCGCCGCGGGTCGACGAGGAGGCCGCGCGCACGATCGTCCGCGACCTCGTCGGCGATCCCGACCTGCCGGTGGAGATCACGTCGACCTCGCTGTGGACCGTCAACCACGCCTACGCCGAGGAGTACGCGAGCGGCAGGGTCTTCTGCGCAGGAGACGCCGTGCACCGCCATCCGCCGTCCAACGGACTGGGCTCCAACACCTCAGTCCAGGACGCGTACAACCTCGCGTGGAAGCTCGCGATGGTGATCCGCGGCGAGGCGGGACCCGCGCTGCTCGACAGCTACACGGCCGAACGCGCCCCCGTGGGGCGGCAGATCGTCGAGCGGGCCAACCTCAGCCGCGACCAGTTCGGACCGATCTTCGACGTGCTCGGCGTCGGCGGCGGCAGCGACGCGCAGGGCATCGCCGAAGGGATCGCGGCGATGCGGGAGCGCACACCCGAGGGCGCCAAGAAGAGGCGGCAGCTCGAAGAGGCGATCCAGCTGAAGAACTACGAGTTCAACGCGCACGGCGTGGAGATGAACCAGCGGTACGTCTCCACCGCGGTGCTCCCCGACGACAGCCCGGACGAAGTGTGGGCGGGCGACCGCGAGTTGGTGCACCAGCCGACGACCCGGCCCGGCGCCAAACTCCCGCACGCCTGGCTGGTCGACGCCCAGGGCGAGCGCGTCTCCACGCTGGACGTCGTCGGCCGCGGTGTCTTCACCGTGCTGACCGGTCTGTCCGGCGGTGTCTGGGAGACCGCCGCGCACGCCTGCGGCGACGCCCTCGGCGTACCGCTGCGCGTGGTCCGCGTCGGTGACGACAACTACCGTGACGCCTACGGCGAATGGAGCCGCCTCAGCGAGATCGCCGAGGACGGCGTACTGCTGGTACGCCCGGACGGACACGTCGCCTGGCGCCGGACCACCGCCACCGAGACCACCGAGGCGGCAGAGGAAGACCTCCTCGGCGCGCTCCGCCATGTCCTGGCGCGTTAGGGGAGGTTGCGAGGGGAGGTCCTCGGCGATGCCCTGAACGCGACAGGGGCGATGGGCCTCGCGGTGGTGTCGCACAACCGCGGGGCCGTCGGGCGGGACCTCCGCGCCCCGCCGACGGCGGAGGCATCGGCCGGGTCACGGGCTCCTCCGTCAACCGATGCTCCGTGCGGACGGTACCCACCACCGCCGGCAACGCCTCGCCGCTCAACGACGGGGTCGCGCGCTGCTGCTCGTCGACGAGGAAGGGAGCGCGGTGACCGGAGGCGAGCCGCCGACGCGAGTGCGGGCGGCGGCGATCACGGGCATCAAGCCGGTCGACGCGATCCGCAAGGTGCTCGCCAGGGCGGACCTCGACCCGTCGACCTGCACACCGTCGAACTCAACGAGGCCCACGCGCCCCAGGCGCTGGTGCCGGTGCTGGAGCGCTGAGAGCCTCGGCGCCCCGGTCAGCCGGAGCGGCGCAGCGCGGCGGGGGTGGTGCCGAGCCGGGCGCGCATCACCCGGGTGAGGTGCTCCTGGTGGGAGAACCCGCAGGCGACGGCCACCTCGGCGATCGGGTCGGTACCGGTGCGCAGCAGCCGGCAGGCCCGCTCCAGACGCAGCGAGAGCAGGAACTGGTGCGGCGACTGTCCCGTGCTCTTCCGGAACTGCCGGGTGAACTGGCTGGGGCTCAGCGAGGCCGCGTCGGCGAGGTCCGCGATCGGCAGCGGTTCGGCCAGCCGCTCCTCCATGAGCGCGCGGACGGCGGCGAGCCGGCGCACGGACAGCCCGGACCGGCTCTCCGCCGGCGCCGGCTCCCGGACGCCGTGCCGGCGGGCGAGCTGTGCGGCGAGCATCCCGGTCAGGTGGTCGGTGTAGGTACGGGCCGACGGCTCCCACGAGCGCACCGCGCCGGCCAGCGCGAGCACAAGCTGCTCGGCCAGGGGATCGGTGGTGCCGAGTTGCTCGGACAGTTCCACGGGCCGTCCGTCGTTCGCCTCGCAGAGCGCGTCGTCGGTGAGGTAGGCGTGGACCGTGTCGAGCGTGCCGCCGAGTTCGACGGCGAGAGTACGGCCGGCCGGTTGCAGGAAGAGCCCACCGGCCGGGATCGTCCGCGACCGGGTGCCCGCCCCGCGCCCCCGCCGCACGGTGACGGGGCCGCTCAGGTGCAGGATCAGCAGATGCGTGGGTGCCGGGTCGAAGGCGGCACGGTAGGGCTGCTCCTCCTGGGTGGAGAGGAACAGCCGCTCCCACCCGAGCCCGGCGCTGCTGTGCCGCGTCCGCACACCGGGTTGCCGCAGGATGCCGACCGTGTCGGCCAGACCGAGCTCCGCCATGGTGCGACCTCCTCGTGGCACCGAATGTGGTTGAACTATAAACCGCGGCAGGGGGAGTGGAAGACGGCGCACCCTGATTCCCCGGTCGATTCCCCGGTCGCGTCCGCCATGAGAAGCCGCATGACACGGCGGTCACCGTCGGTACCGACCCGCGGGGGCCGGTGAGACGCCCGAGGGGGCGGCGAACGGCTGCCCGGGCAGCGACGGCAACCGGGGCGACGACACACGGCCGACCGCCCGGCCACCCGGACGTCGACTCCTCGGAGGTTCCGGAAGACGCTCGCCGCCATGCCCTCGGTGCGGCTGTGCTGCCACACGTCGTACGCCCCACCCCGGGGACCGGACGCACGTGCGGCGGGGCAGGTGGCCGGGCCGCCACCGCCGTCCGACTCCGCGGTCAGGTGTCGCCGTGGCGGCGTCGGCCGCTGTGCCTCCGGGGCGGCCCCGGTGGACGGCGGGGCGAGTTCGAGGGCGGCCGACGGCGCCGGACGGTCACGGCGTACGACCGCCACGATCGGGGCCACTACGGCCGCCGAGCCCGCCAACTCAAGGAGAGACCGCACCGTGTTGAGCGGGGAGGCCAGCAGGCCGGCCGTCCTGGCGAGGCCCGCGGTTCGGTGACGGCGATCGGCATCATGAACAGGGCCGGCCCGACGGAGAACCCGGTCGCACTGGGCCGGCGCCTGGCGGCGAGCACCGTACCCGCCCCGCCGTAGAACGGTCGGACAGACGACAGGTCACTGCCACGGTGACGAGACCCCGAGCACCACGTGGCCGACACCCCTGTTCAAGCGCCGGGTCCTCCTCGGTGAGCACGTGGTCGGCGACGTAGCTGCCCGAGCGGAGGGCCCTGTCACCGCCACACGCGCAGCCCCAGCCGGGGAAGGTGCCTGACCAGCCAGGCGCTGACGAGCCCGATGGCGGCACCGGCGACGACGTCACTGGGGTAGTGGGCACCTGACTGCACCCGTTCCACGGCCACCAGCGCGGCCGGCACCGCGCAGACCGCCCCGGCCGACGGCCACGAGGGGGCAACCGCAGCGGTGAAAGCCAGCGCCGCCGCGGTGTGCCCGGAGGCGAACGACGAGGAATCAGGCCGGTCCTCCACCTCATCGTGAGGGATCCACTCCTCGGGTGGGCGCGGACGGTCGATCACCTGCTTGCACACACCGTTGCACACCAACTGCGCCAAGGTGAGAGCCGCCAGACCCGCCACCGCCGCCTTACGACCCTTCCACCCGCCGGCCCAGACCATCACCGCGGCAGCACCGCACCACAACTTGGTGGCTTTCGCCGATTCCTCCACCACCGACAGCGTCCGGTGGAGCCCGGGTTCCCGCCAGGAAGCCATCCGCTTGGTCAGACGACGGTCCATTTCGCGCACTGCGGCAAGCAACCTCATGACCTGCTGGTATCCCGCGCTCACCAGATCACGCGCGTCCGGATTCGACCACCGGCAGGGAGCAGCGACGGGCAGCCGATCGCCGGAACCTCCCCGTACCCTAGGTGCTCAACCGCCTGGCCCACCCACGGCCCGCCGTTGCCCTCACGCACGACCCCGACCGGCCCGAGTCGCACGTCATCGCGCCGCTGTACACCTCATCGAAGGCAGCGCTGACAAGGGCGGACAACGGGGTCCCGAAGTTCATGAGGAGGCCTGGGCGGGGTTCTCGCCGGCTTCGCGGGCAGGTGGGCACCGACGACGAAGCCGACGAGAGTACGGGGGCTCTGGGCACCGGGTTCCGAGCGGTCAGGCTTCCGCGAGCGC
Organism: Streptomyces canarius; assembly: GCF_014650735.1. Taxonomy (NCBI): domain Bacteria; kingdom Bacillati; phylum Actinomycetota; class Actinomycetes; order Kitasatosporales; family Streptomycetaceae; genus Streptomyces; species Streptomyces canarius. The sequence continues at coordinate 208,450 of NZ_BMVN01000005.1, read as the reverse complement.
GGTGGCTGCCTCCTGGAACTCCGCGAGAACGTCGAGGAATCCGGTCCGGCCCCACAGCGTCAGCCCCAGAACGGTGACACCTACAGCAGTGATGTGGACGGCCCCGGTGAGGTCTCGGCACGACACCGCGCGCATCGCCGCCCGGTCCCCGCGGGCCCACGCCCGCGCCGCCTCGGCCACGGCGAACTCGTAGTGGGGCGGGGCGACTACGGCGACCTCGTCGGCCTGCCGCACCAGGTCGTCCAACCTCTACGGCCTGCCGGTGAGCTCCATGATGCTGATGGTGGAACGCACCAGGCCGTTCAGGATGGCGTACACCTGCAACGCGCCGCCCGCGTCCAGACTCTCCAGCGCCTCTCGGACCGCGCTGCCGTCGTGGTCCACGAGCCCCGGACCACGTCCATCGCGCGGTCGTGGGGCGTCTTGCGCGCTGTGTCCCCCATGCCGACCACCCTAGAGAGGCCCGGACGGGAGCGGATCGGTCTCTGGGCGCTACGTGTCTGAGAAGAAAGCACTGGGACCGAGGACCACGGGACCACTGTCCTACCGGCCCTTGACGGCTCCAGTGAGCCCGCTCCTGGCCGCAGGGGGCCGACGTGGACCGCGCCCAGGGCCCAGGGGGTGGGCGGACGTCAGCCGGCGGAACCGTCGGCGGACGGGGCGGCCTCGGCCGCGCGGCAGGCCGCACACACGACCTGCGCGGTGGGCCCGTAGCGGCGCGTCAGCCCCTGGCAGCGCGCGCAGTAGCCGACCTGGTTCGGAGTGCATCCGAGCAGCACGGCGGCTGCGGCCCGGTCCGTCGAAGGGTCGATGCGCCGAGGCATCTCCTCCACGTATCCGAATGTACGACCGTCCGCCGGTCGGGGCAGCTCGTAGGCCCCTGGGCGCTCACGCCAGGCCCGTGCCCGGTCCGGCGTGAGCGCGCCCCGTGCCTCGTCCCCCTGGCAGTGACCTGATCCTCATCGTTCGCGCCGAACCTACGATGTCGCCATGACGATCTCTGGGCAGCAGCCGCTGATACGCGTTCTGTACGACGAGTCCCGCAGTGACCTGCGGGATCCGGCTCGTCCGCGACCCGTCCGTATCTACCTGTGGGAGCCGAGTCATCCGCTGGCCCCCCTCGCCTCACTGGTCGTCGTCTCGCACGGCACCGGAGGCTCCGGCAGCAGTATGGAGTGGCTGGTAGGACCGTTGCACGCGGCAGGTTTCCGCGTCGTGGCCCTGGACCACCACGGCAACAACTTCATCGACGGCTACGAGCCGGAAGGCTTCCTGTATGTGTGGGAACGGCCTCGCGACGTCTCCTTCGTCCTCGACGTACTCGCGCGCGAGCAGCCCCTCGGGCCGGTTGGTGTGGCGGGTTTCTCCCTGGGCGGCTACACGGCGGTGGCACTCGCCGGTGTTCGTGTCGATCCGCGGATTCTGTGGGCGGTGATGACGGGGGCGGTTCCCCTGCCGGAGATTCCCGAGTTCCCCGGCGCACTGGAGGCGCTGCGGAAGAAGTACCCGCTGGACGAGTCGTTGCGGCACGCGCTCAACAGCGCCGGGGCCGACCTCTCGGATCCCCGGGTCCGGGCGGTCTTCCAAGTGGCTCCCGGAGTTGGCGGTCTCGTGACCCGAGAGAGCCTGTCGACGGTGCGGGTGCCGGTAGGCATTCGCTGGGGTGGAGCGGACACGGTCAACCCCTACGAGGTCGACACCCGGCCGTACCTGGATCACATCCCCACGGCAATGGGCTGCTCAGCCGGCCCCGACGTTCGCCACGAAGACTTCTTCCTGCCGGAACCTGCCAACCCCGCCGTCCGTGTACGGGTGGGTGGGGAGGCTGCCTCCTTCTTCGAGCAGCACCTTGCCTGAACCTCGCTCCGTTCGGGGATGGCGTTCTGCCTCGGCGAGTCGGGGCTGCTCAAGCTCCGGCCCCATCAGGGCAGGCAGTGTGCCGAGCGCGGCCGACGGCACAACTACCCTCAGACGGCGAGGAACAGCCAGCCGATGTCCCGCCCCGCCCCGCCACGGTGCGCGGAGGGACACGCTGGAGACGGTGTACTGGATCCCCGGGACCGCCCGGCCGGCCGCGGACCGCGGACGACGCGGGTGATCCAGGCCGACGCCGATGCCGAAGGCCGGATCGACTGGAGCGCGGTCGGCGTGGACTCCACATCAGCAGACCGGCTCGGCACCGATCGGATGAGGCTCCGGGCCGTTCACGGAGTGGGCTCACCTGCAAGATCCGCCTCGCTGTGAGGGGGGCGTCGCCCACTCGCCTTCGCTTTCGAGCCGTGGCAACCCACTGCGACAAGAGGGCCTCTCCAGCCTGCTGTCGGGCACTACGGAGTCTCGGCGCGCGTGAACCCGTGGCTCCGCTCCACTCTCGCCACATGCAGGGTGTAGCTCTCGTACCACTCGGCTCGCCCGCGCTGTTGCGCCGCGCGGTGCTCGACGTCGGTCCGCCACCGGGTGAGGGCGTCGGCGTCACGGAAGTACCCGACAGTGATGCCCAGCCCGCCAGGAGTCTGCGCGTGGTCCATCCCCAGGAACCCGGGGACGTCCTTCACCAGGTCTTCCATACGTGCGTTGGTCTCGCTGTAGCCGCTCTGGTCCGGGGTCCGCACCGTAGTGAAGACAGCCACGTAGTAAGGGGGTTCGTAGGCCTCGACGGGCGCGACACGAGCTACCGAGTGATCGCTCACGGCACCACCGTGAGGCGGGACGCGCCGCCGCGCGTCCACCTCTATTTCGATCTTCATCCGCGGGTCGGCGAGACCGCACACGAGCATCGTGGCGGCCGGCTGGACGTCGCCGAAGCAGCGGCGCAGGACCGGCCAGCAGGGCTCGAAGTCCTCGCGGTCGGGCAGCAAGTAGCGCACCCGCACGACGTCGGCGAAGGTGCACTTCGCCTCGGCCAGCGCGGCCTCGATGGTGCGCAGACACTGCTCGGCCTGCACCACCACGTCGTCGGAGATCGTCATGGTGGTGTAGTCGAAGCCGGTCGTCCCGGACACATGCACCCAGTCACCGTCGACCACGGCACGGGCATAGCCGATCTGCTCCTCAAAGGTCGAGCCGCTGAGGATCGCGTGTCGCTCTGTCATGCGCCGAACGCTAAGTGCCTCGTACAAATACGTCTAATACAGCTGAAGGCATGGCCTGATATCTCTAGGCGTATGGAGCGCCCCGAACTTCCCCTCCCGCAGTTGCACGCCTTCGTCGTGCTCGCCGAGGAACTGCACTTCGGCCGCGCGGCCGACCGCCTGGGCATCGCCCAGCCGCCGCTGAGCCAGCAGATCCGCCGCCTGGAGGACAAGGTCGGTCACGCGCTGTTCACCCGCGAACCGGGACGTGTCACGCTCACCCCGGCCGGCCGCGAACTGCTGCCCGCCGCCCGGCGGGCACTCACCGACCTCGCGGACGGCCTGGCCACGGCCAGGGCCGTCGGCAGCGGCCGGGCCGGCCGCCTACGGATCGGCTTCGCCGCCTCCCTGGCCCTGACCGTCCTGCCCGGCCTGCTGCGCACCTTCCGGCAGCGGTTCCCCGCCGTGCACCTGGACATCCACGAGATGACCACCGCTCCGCAGATCGCCGCCCTGCACGACAGGACCATCGACATCGGTCTACTGCGCGAACCCCCCACCGACGAGACAGGGCTCGGCTTCAGTACCGTACTCAGCGAGCCCTTCGTGGCCGTGCTGCCGTCCACCCATCCTCTGGCCCCCCACCGGACCGTACAGCTCGCACAGCTCGCGGACTCGCCCTTCGTGCTGCTGCCCCGCGCGGTAGGCCCGACACTGCACGACCAGATCATCGGCCTGTGCACCGCGGCGGGCTTCACACCGCGGATCGCCCAGCACGCGGTGGAGTGGCAAACCGTGTGCGCCCTCGTGGAAACCGGCCTGGGCGTCTCCCTGGCCCCGGCGAGCATCCGACGCATCCGCCTCAAAGGCGTCGCCTTCCGCAGGATCGAACCCGACACCGCCCGTACACGAGTGGCCGTCGCCTGGCGTGAGAGCGACCACAACCCCCTGGTCACACACCTGCGGGCGACCATCAGGCAAGATCCGCCGGACAGCACACCCAGCGCTCGCGGGTCGTCGTGAGGTTCATCGAACGGAAGCCACGGCCTCGGCCGTCCACCCGGGTTGTGCCTTCGCGGCCTTGGCAGACCCACTCCAGGACGACGGGACGACGCCGTCCTGCCGCCCCGCCTCGCCGCTCTCGTCCGTGCGGCGGCCGATCCCGATCCAGCCACCCGTCCGTCCGCGCGCGGCCTGGCCGAGGAGGGCTGCGCCCTGATGCCGTCCTCAGTGGGCGCGACCGCACACGTGCTGGGCGCGTACGTGGAGAACACCGTGGCTGGCGCCTGGACGCGGCCGAGGTGGAAGGTCAGCGACGCCTGGCCCGCCGAGGGCGGCTCGCACCAGCGCCGGTGGTGGTGGGCCGCGGCGGCCGGCACGACGGCCGCCGCGCCGGCGACCGCGGGCTTCCTCGGCCTGCACCGCCCACCGGACAGCCCGACCGCCGCAGGCCCTCGTCCCGCAAGCCCTCACACACGGGCGCGTCCGCCGCGGGCCCGGCCCCCTCGATCACCGGAGTGGTCCACTCGGCGCCGCCGCAGGCCCTACCGGAACCACCCCCGCCTTCCGGGTGCTTCGACGCCCGCTTCAAGCTCCCCGACGGGCCACGCTCCCCGCACTGCGTGCGCGGTGAGGAGCTCTGCGCGCTCGGCTCGCCGCTGTACCGCCAGGATCTGGACCGTCTGCGCGGCCGGCCGCACGAGGCCCGGCTGATCACGAACGACTACGCCCGCCCGCAGCGCGGCGGCTGCCTCACCACCGACTCCCAGTTCCTGCCCTGGAACAACGTGTTCGTCACGTACGTCCCCGGCGAGCAGCCGGCCGCAGCCTGCAACGCCACCCTCGACAAGGTGAGCGGCCCCAGGGCGTCCCCGCTCGCCTCGTGCACCGCCCTCCACCCCGGCACGCGGCTGACCTTCCGGGCCACACTCGTCGTCCCCGACCCGGCAGGCGGACGGCACCAGCAGGAGTGGAGCGCCTGCGTGACCGCCATCACCGGCGCATGACGCTCCGCGGCACGCAAGCCACCTCCGGCGGTCAGGCGCCCCTGTCGCTCGCGCGGCAGGCCTGCGCTAAGCCAGCCGGGCAGAGGTCCGCACGTGCGGCGGCAAAGTCCCGGAAGTCCCGGAAGTCCCGGTGAACCTCCGCACACCGCTGCTGGCCGGTGGACCGTCGGTCCGGTCGTCCGCTGACGGTGGTGCGCGGTGGTGTGCGGTTGTGGGCAGCGACGCCGGCTGACGTGTCCCGTCCGCGCCCCCCGTGACGTCCGGCGGCCGTGTGCGGGGCGCGCCGCCCGTATGGCTGTGCCACCTTGGCCCGGAGAGACGACTGACACGCGAGCCGCGACCACGGGAGGCGTCATGGAGATGGGTCCTGCCACGCGAGGGGGTCCGGACCACGGGACAGCACACGCGGGGCAGCCCGGACGCAGGCGTTTTCTCGGAGCGTGCACCGGCCTCGGGCTCGCCTCGGTGACGGCCGCGGCCTGCGACGCGTCCACTCCCACACCCGAACACTCCGCGGCTGCGTCCTCCCACCGGCCCGAAGCGGAACGGGACCGGTCCGGGACACCCGATTGGCGTATCACGTCCCGGGGTCCTGCCCCGGCCGTCGCCGGCTACGCCGACCGGGTGAGCATGACACCGGGCGAGGAGTGCGGCCTGTACGTCTCGACGACCGCGTCGTCCTTCCGGGTCTCGGCCTTCCGCGTCGGCTGGTACGGCGGCACCCAGGCCCGGCTCGTATGGTCGTCCAAGCCCGTACGTGGCCGCGCCCAGCCGGAACCCCGCTTCCTGCCGGACACCCGCACCGTGCGCGCGGACTGGCCGCGCACGCTCACCTTCGGCACGACCGGCTGGCCGGAGGGCGCGTATCTGCTGCGGCTGGAGGCGGACAGCGGCCACCAGCGCTACATCCCGCTCATCGTGCGCTCCGCGCAGGGCACGGGCCGAACGGTCCTGATCCACGCCCCGGCCACCTGGCAGGCCTACAACCGGTGGGGCGGCTACAGCCTCTACGCCGGTGCCTCCGGCGCGTACGCCACCCGTTCCCTGGCCGTCAGCTTCGACCGCCCCTACGACGCCGACGGCGCGGAGAAGTTCATGGTGTACGAACGGGCGGCGGTGGTGCTGGCGGAACGGCTCGGCACACCCCTCGCCTACACCACCGGCATGGACGTGCACCGCGACCCGGAGGTCCTGCGCGGGGCGAGCGCGGTGGTCTGTCTGGGGCACGACGAGTACTGGACCCCGGAGCAGCGCCGGCATGTCACCCAGGCTCGCGACGCCGGCACCAACGTGGTCTTCCTCGGCGCCAACACCTGCTTCCGCCGGGTCCGCATCGAGCAGGGGCAGACACAGCCGGACCGTACGGTGGTCTGCTACAAGTCCTCCGCCGGGGCCGACCCCTTCTACACCACCAAGCCCGCCCTGGTGACCACCGACTTCCGCCAGGCCCCGGCGCCGGACCCCGAGTCCTCGCTCACAGGGGTGCTCTACGAGGGCTACCCGACGGACGCGCCATACGTCGTCCACGCGGCGGACCACTGGCTGTACGAAGGAACGGGCGTACGGCCCGGCGACGGCTTCGCCCACCTGGTCGGCGTCGAATACGACCGGGTCACGCCCGCGGCCCCCGTCCCCGAGCCGCTGGAGATCACGGCGCACTCTCCGCTGGTGTGCGGTGGCCGCCGCAGCCACAGCGACTCGGTCTACTACACGGCTGCCGGCGGCGCGGGCGTCTTCGCCACCGGCACCATGCGCTGGGTGGAGGCCCTCATGGCCGGCACCCCCGACGGCGGGCGCGACCACGGGATGGACGCCCGGACCCGCACCTTCGTGACCCGCACCACGGAGAACGCCCTGCGAGCCTTCGCACAGGGCCCCGCCGCCCATCACCGCCCGGCAGCCCGCCCGAACATCAGCGAGCTGTACAAGACCAGCACATAAGACGGCATCCATGGAGCCCGGCCCCTGTGACAGCGACCCCAGGCACGCAACGGTCGACATCCATCGCGCTATGACGACGAGGTCCCGGCCGTCCTCGTCCGTCAGCGACTCGCGGCCGAGACAGCCGGGCTGCGCTTCACCGAGAGGTGGCCATGCGAGAAGCCCTCCGTCAGTAAGGAGCACGGGGCGGCTCCTCCGGTACGAGGTGGGTCCGGACCCGCGCTGCATCCACGGCTCGGGATCCAGGGCGCCCTGCCCGTTCACCTCCTCGTACGCCGGTACCAGGAGCAAGCAATCCGCCCGCAGGTGACGGCGGACCGCTGCCGCCGTGGCCGTACGCCGGTTCCCAGAAGGCAGCAGGATCCGGTTCAGCCTGCGAGGCGGTGTGCGAGGTGGAGCAGATCTGCCAGCTGGAGCACCCGTCCGTCGAATCCCGGGAGGGGGACATGGAGCGGCTCGGTCCAGCGTGCGGGAATCGCGTCCAGCCCGTAGTACGCCCCCGCGAGGCCTCCGGTCACCGCGGCGACGGTGTCCGTGTCACCGCCAAGATCGATCGCCGCGCGTATCGCGTCTTCGAAACCGGTGGTGGAACGCAGGGCCCAGACGGCGGAGCCGAGGCACGGCCAGACCGCGCCGTTGAACTCGGTTGCCTGATCGGGGTGCCAGTCGGGCGCGAGGACTGCGGCGTAACGACCGCGGTGGTCGGGGCGGACGAGGGGCAGGATGCCCGGGAGAGCGGTGAGGGGGTCGGTGTCCTCCAACGTGACGCGGATGAGTTCGTGGAAGATCGCGGTGCCTTCCCAGGCCGCGCGGTCACCGTGGGTGAGGGCAGCGATGCGGCGGGCCGCGTCCATGGTGGCCCTCTGGCCGGCGGCAGCGAAGCGGAGCGCGGAGGTCGATGCCCGCATCAAGGAGCCGTTTCCCGCTGCTCGCTGGTTGACCTGGAAATGGATCGCGGCGGCGACGTCCCAGGGCATGCCGTTGGTCAGGACGTCTTCGGTCTGCAAGCCGATGTCCTTCGGCTCTGATGCCGCCCACCGCTGGAAGCGGGCGAAGATGTCCGGCAGATCCAGCCCGCCCCGCTCCAGCAGGGACTCCGCGACCAGAACGGCCATGTGTGTGTCGTCAGTTGCCTCGCCGGGGTCCCAGCCACCGCCTCCGCACATCTCGCCACCGGCACCAGGTGCGGGAAACCGCGCGGAGAACGCTCCCTGGGGACCGAACTCGAAGGGGCCGCCCAGGGCGTCACCCACCGCTGACCCGACGACCGTGCCGGCGGCCCGCTGCATCCGCTTCATTCGCGCAGGTTATCCGTGCCGCACCGACGGCAACGCGGCCCGATTCCTTCTTCGGCAGGAGGTCGGTGCCCGTCCGGACCGTGACGTGTCTCCGAGTAGGTTTGCACCATGTTCGAAGGAATGCTGGTAAGACTGCGCGCGCTGCGCTCCGAGGACGCCGAGCACCATGTGCGGTGGCGCAATGACCCAGAGGTGGTGCGCTGGGCCGCGGGCGGTGACCCGTTGTTCGGCCCGGTCACCGCGGAGGCGATCCGGCTCGGCTTCGACACCATGCTGCGACTGAACCCCAGGGAGTCGGCCGTGTTCACGGTCGAGGACCTGGCAGACGGCAAGGTGATAGGCATGGCCGACTACCGGGACCTGGACCCCTACGTCGGAGTGGCCACGCTCGGAGTCACCATCGGCGAACGGGAGTTCTGGGGCCGCGGCCACGGCAGGGACGCGTTGCGGCTGCTCGTGGACCACCTGTTCGGCGCGTACCGTCTGAGCCGGCTGGAGCTGGACACCTGGAGCGGCAACGAACGCGCCGTGCGCGCCTTCACCAAGCTGGGCTTCCGCGAGGAAGGCCGCCGCCGGTCGGCTGTCCTGGTGGAGGGGGAACGCTATGACCGCGTGCTCTTCGGAATGCTTCGTGAGGAGTGGGCGAACCCCGCGTGACGCCGTACATGCCCTTCCCGGGTCTTCCTGCCCGTTCGGCTGACCGGGGTGACCTCACCGTTCGCGGGCAGCGACTCCCGCCTCCTGCCCACGCGTCACGTCGTCCCCCGACCGCCGCGCGGGGGGCCGGAAGGCCAGGGTGATCAGTGCCACGGCCGCCCCGCCACGAGGAAACCGGCTCGCAGGCCGTAGTGGTCCGCCACCGCTCCGAGCGTGGCGGGCCCCGTCAGTGTCCCCAGCCCGAGCGCCGGCACGGCGGCGCTGAACCCGGTCGACGGCTGCTCGGGAAAGACACGGTAGCTCCACAACGCGAGAACGCCGGGCCAAGGTGGACCGCACGCCCCCGGAGACGAGCACGGAACACTGAACCCCCTCCCTCCCGGCTGACGACAGTCGCGTCGGAGTCCCGCGAACAGGAGACGCCACGGGACCGCATCCCGGTCGCGTCCGGCAGCTGTACGACCCCGACCACGCTCCTTCGGAACCCACGTCGCCGGCCCGGTGCCGCGCCCGGAACGCAGACGCCGCGACTCCATGGAGACGAGCTCTCAGCCCCTTCGACACGGGCGGGCTACAGGTAGCCCCCGTGTGCGTCGACCGGCTTGCCGGATGGTGGTGACCGAGTCGGTCCGCGAAGTTGAAAGGGCTGTGAACACGTAGAGATGAGGAGGCTTGCCATGCAGACTCGCCGCGCCGCCATGCTGTCGGCTGTTGCCGCCGTCACCCTGTCCGTCATCTCCGCACGAACCGCTTCCGCTGCGCCGCGCGAGGCCGGGCGTGTACGGCTGACGTTGCCCGCACCCAGTGGGCCGTACCCCGTGGGCACGATCTCACTGCGCCTCGTCGACGCCTCACGTCCCGATCCTTGGATGACGTCGCAACCGTACAGGGAGCTCATGATCGGCATCCGCTATCCGGCCCGCGCCGCCGGCGCGTACCCGACCGCACCGCAGATGCTCCCCGGAGAGGCAGCCGGATTCGCCGCTTTGAACAACTTCTCCGATGTGCCCAGCGATGAGGTCGACTGGTCGGCCACTCGCACCCACGCTCATGAAGGCGCCCCGGTCGCCCGGAACGCAGGCCCGTACCCGGTCGTCTGCTACTCACCCGGTGCCGGGGACCCGCGTTCCCTGGGCACCACGCTCTGCGACGACCTTGCCTCCCGGGGCTACGTCGTGGTGACACTCGATCACACCTATGACGCCACGGCTGTTCAGTTCCCCGGCGGTCGCGTCGAAAGCACGGTTCTTCCCGCGGAGTTCGCCAAGGCGTACCCGGACCTGGACCGCATCACCGCGCTGTTGCGGAAGGCGCTGGCCGTACGGGTGGCCGACACCCGCTTCGTCCTCGACGCACTGCCCGGTGCGCTGCCCCGGGAGCTGCGCGGCACGCTGGACCTGGACCGCGTCGGCATGTTCGGCCAGTCGGCAGGAGGTTTCACCGCCTTGCAGGCGATGTACGACGACCCACGCATCGCAGCAGCAGCCGGCCTCGACGGCGTTCTCGCATATGTCCAGGAGGACAGCACCCCCGGCAACCTTTCCACCGTCGCGGCCAACGGCCTCGACCGCCCTTTCCTGCTGATCGGCAAGGAGGGCAACGACCTCGGCACCGTGCCGTCCTGGGACTCCCTGTGGCGGCACAGTCACGGCTGGCACCGGGGCCTGACCCTGCGTGGCGCGCAGCACGCGACCTACACCGACGCGGAGGCGGTCATCCCGCACATCGCCCATCGGCTCGGGCTTCCCCGAAGGACCGTCGTCGAGAACATCGGAACCATCGCACCGAGGCGCGCGATCAGCGCCCAACGGGCCTACCTCGCGGCCTTCTTCGACCGCTGGCTGCGCGGCCGGGACGACCACGGTCTGTTCGACGGGCCGTCGGACCGCTACCCGGAGGCGCGCTTCTTCTCCTGAAGATCCATCAGGTCGGCGCTGACGGCCGGCAATTCAGCTCATGCCGGAGACGGCCGGTCCCGCCGGTCAACGGCGTATCAGTGGGCCAACAGGACCGCGGCGCCCAGCATGACGAGCACGGAGGCGCCACAGAATGCGAGGTGTGAGCGGGGATAGTCGTACCGCTCGCGGGTCACTCCCTGGTTGATCTCGTGCGCCCACACCGTGAACAGCTTGCGGGTCGGATACATGCCGATCGTCAGCCCGATCAGCGCGAACGAGCACAGGACGAGCATGTCTGCCAGAGCGAAGCCGCGCCATGATCCGAGGACCACCGCTCCGGTGCCGCACACCACCCAGATGAAGGGATAAACCGTCCAGAACCTCTGGATCGGTATCCATTTCGCCATCGCGGAGCAGTGGATCACCAGTGCAGTGACAGCCAACAGCCACGGCCAATCCGTGGTGACCGACGTGAACACGGACTTCCCCCTGAGTCATTTCGAACCCGCAAAGGGTAGCAGCGAGGCGAGAGCAAGCTTGTCGGAGGTCGAGGGGCTCTTGGAGATGCTTCGACCGGCATCGGTCAGGTAGCGTGCGGACCATGTCGAGTCCTGAGTCAGACAAGGTGGGGGCTTTCGGTCACGCCGTCAGCCCCCTTGACCACTGAGCTCGTAGCCCTGTCGTCGCGCCGCTTCCGCGGTGGGACGAGTGTGCGCTCGGGGTCGGGGCTGGCCGCGGTGACGAGATGACCTTCTCGTGCCTCTCTCACCTCGGAGCCACTCGATGCCTCTGCCGCTGTATCTGCTTGCCATGGCGGTCTTCGCCATGGGGACCTCGGAGTTCATGCTCGCCGGCCTCTTGCCGGACATCGCCTCAGGTCTTGACGTCACAGTCGGGACAGCGGGCGTCCTCACCTCGGCCTTCGCGATCGGCATGATCGTCGGTGCCCCTCTCGTGGCCGCGCTTGCCCGTGACTGGCCCAGGCGCGCCGGCCTTGTCGGGTTCGTACTCGTTTTCGCGGCAGCTCACGCCGTGGGCGCCCTCACCACGAGCTTCCCCGTCCTGTTCGCTACCCGAGTCGTCGCCGCGCTGGCGAACGCGGGGTTCCTTGCCGTCGCTCTGACGGCTGCCGCCACGCTGGCCCCGCCCGACAGGAAGGGACGCGCGCTGGCCGTGCTGCTGTCGGGCACGACGGTGGCCACAATCGCCGGTGTCCCTGGTGGGTCGGTGCTCGGCACGTTGCTCGGCTGGCGAGCCACATTCTGGGCTGTCGCCGCTCTCTGTCTGCCTGCAACTCTCGGCATCCTGAGGGGAATCCCGGCAGGACGGGATGAGGACGAGGCGACTGACAGGCCGGCCTTGCGAGCGGAACTCGCCCAGCTCACCAGGCCGCGGTTGATCCTGGTGATGCTGCTCGGTGCGCTGGTGAACGCGGCAACGTTCGGAAGTCTCACCTTCCTCGCCCCCGTGGTGACCGACAGCGCCGGGCTGGGCCAGTTGTGGATCTCTGTCGCGCTGGTGCTCTTCGGCGCCGGTTCCTTCGTGGGCGTCACCGTCGCCGGCCGACTGTCCGACCGGCGTCCCGATCTGGTCATCGCACTCGGCGGTCCGTTGCTGCTCATCGGCTGGCCGGCCCTCGCCGTGCTGGCCAACGAGCCGGTCGCCCTGCTCGTCCTCGTGTTCGTGCAGGGCGCACTGTCGTTCGCGCTCGGCAGCACGCTGATGACGCGGGTCCTCTACGAGGCCGCGGGAGCCCCCACCATGGCCGGCTCGTATGCGACCGCGGCGCTCAACGTGGGCGCCGCAGTCGGCCCGGTCATCGCTGCCGCCGCCCTCACCACCGAAGCCGGGACCCTCGGGCCGCTCTGGGCGAGCGGACTCCTCGTCGCGGTGGCGTTGCTCATCGCGTTCCCCCTCCTCACCGTCATTACGGCCGGCCGGAGCACCGAGGCGCCCCGTGACACAGGTGAACGCCCCCTTGGACATCGAGGGACGCCGAACCGTTGACTCACGGCGCCGACCCGAACCCACGTGAAGACTACGGAACGGGTTGGTCACCCCTGGACCGGGCGAACAACGGTCCGCACCCTGGGAGCGCCGAACTCCTCATCGCAGCCGGAGCAAACCCCACAAACGAACCACCCAGCGGCTCTTGGCTCACTCAGCTGCCCCACCGACTTCAACCGCCTCTCTCCCGGCTCCTTACGGCAGATCAGGGCGGCCCAGCCACTTCGGCCGCACTGGCACGCCGTCGGGGTATCGCTCATCGGACGGCGGGGCGGGCGGCATGGTGTCCACAGGCTCTGGCTCAGGCTCAGGTTTGGTGGCCTCCGCCTCGTGCGTATCCGTCGACTCCATCGTGGCCTCGCGTGCATTCGTTGGCTTCGCCGGTGCGGCGGTGTCCTCCAGCAACTCCGCGACCGTGTACCGGATGCCCGAGGACCGCCAGGCAGCGTCATCGACGACCATCAGGAAGTCGTCGCCGTTACGGAAGAGCCGACGGCGCTTTCGTTTCTTGGGGTGATGAGCCATCGCGTGCCGAGCATGCCGTTCCAGCTCCGCCAGAGCTTCTTCGTACGTACCTTCCACATATGCGAACACATGTGTCTCCGTGATGTAGCTGTCCCAGTGCTTGACGCTTGCCTCGCGGATCAGCCCCCAGGTCGCCATCGGCACCTCTTTCCATCGGGATCAATACGAAGTGTGGCGCGCACGTCGGCGTGGGCTGCCGGCATCGCCAAGCCTGTGATGCCCAGACACGCGGCAGCGAGAACCCGAGTGGCCCGATCGCTGGCCCTTGGGCGGGATGCCGTAGGCCGTGCGGAACGCGCGGGTGAAGTCGGATGCGCGTGGGAAGCCGCAGTAGGCACCGATGGCGTGGACGGGGGTGGCCCGCATCGTGGGGTCGGCGAGCGCGCGGCGGGCCCGTTCGAGGCGCTGGTGGCGAATCCAGGCTGCAAGCGTGTGGTCTTCCTGCTGGAAGAGGCGGTGCAGGTAGCCGGTGGAGATGTGGTGCGCGACTGCGATGGTGCGCGGGGTCAAGTGCGGGTCGTGCAGATGCCGTTGGACGAAGGCTCGAACGCGCAGAACGAGGGCCTGCCGGTGGGTTTCCGCACGGAGGGAGCCGTCGGTGTCGAGGGCATGGGCGAACAGTGCGGAGAGGAGGCCGATCGCCACGGTTCCCAGTAGGGGTCCGTCGTCGGGTCGGTAGGAGCCGGAGTCCCGGGTCACCTGAGTGAGGAACTGCGCGAGTAGCGCCCCGGCACCCTCCCGCCCCGACAGTCGGCGCATGAGCAGTCCATCGATGGCGTTTTCCGGCAGCGGCAGCAGTTTCCGCGGCAGAAGAACACCTGCTCCCAGGGCCGTCTCCTGCCGGCCGACCCGAGTGCCTGGACGTGCTAGCGCCAACAGGCAAACCGGTCCGACGCGTGCACCTGCTGTGTACTGAAAGCCTTCTCGATCAGCATTCCCCTCCTCACCTCGTCGCGAGTCCTTCTCGGCACGGCGTCGGCGGCCTCGGCGTGGCCGGCCGTTGGTGGCGGCCCGTGAGAAGAAGGCCGCGTCCGCGATCTCTTGCAGCGCCTGGCGCCCGTCGCCGACCACGTCATATCCGCCGAGGCCGCACAGGGGGCTCAGGCGGGGTGGCGCGCATCCTCGACCCTGCATCGGCTCACACCGCCGACGAATGGCATGCCGGACACCTCGCGATCACGCCATGCCTTTGGCCCTGCTGAGGTGAGCCTTCACCTCCCGCTCCGCGTGCCCGGCAGGCACTTCATCCCCGGCCTTGTTGTGGCGTTCAGCTGCCTTCGCCGAATCCTTCGCCGAGTCCAACTCTCGCTTGATCTCCCGGCGGTGGCTCGTTCCACGACAGTCCGTTTGCGCCGAACTGATGTCGACCAGCGTCCTTCGGTTGTACCTTGCGGCTGCGTCCGTGTCAGGCCGATGACCGTCGGCTGCCAGGGCCTTCTCATTGAGAGCGATGGCGGTTTTGATCCTGGAACGGCAGACAGCGTCGGCAGGGAGGGACTGTCGGGCTGCATCCTGCGGTGCCACCACCGGCATGTGGCTCTCGTCCAGTGGGGCCGCTACAGGCATGGCTTCGTCCAGTGGTGCCGCGACGGGAGCGTGGCCTTCGGCTGCCGCAGATGGTGCGATACCGCCACCGGCGATGGCGATGGCGATGGCGATACCGATGGAGTAAATGAGCTGCTTCGCGCGTGTCATGGTCACCCTTTCCTGGAGCGCGGACGGAGGGCACTCGCAGCAGGTGGCTTCAGCGTCGATGTAGTTCCGACGTGAATGCACGCCTTCTGGCGAAAGTCTCGCTGGTGCTCTCAACAATCCGTGTCGGAGTCACCTACAGACTGCCGGACGAATCGCGGGGGTGTCGTTAGCGCTGAGTCTTCGGTCGGCTTGGAGATGCGTCTACTCGTGTCGAAGAGTCAGCGCTGGTTGCGGGTGGCCGCGCGGATCCACGGCGGAGGAGCGCAGCCGCTGGTCGATGGCGGTGCCCTCTTCGGACGCCGGCAGCCGGCCGTCGGGCGTCGGGCGCCCCACGGCCGGTCGTATTCAACGCCTGCGGGCCAGGGGCCGTTGACACGGTTGTTTGAGTGAATTTAGCCTCCACCCCAGGGCTTGACCTGCGACTATTGCCAGAAATTCAGTGACGTGGAACGTCTGACCTGCGTCCCTCGTCCCTGCTCGGCCACATCCAAACGGGGTTCTTGATGATCGAGAAGACGTTCCGGAGTCACGACGTTCCCTCGACCGATCGCTTCGATGCCTGGCGGAAACGGCTGGGCAGGCACGTCTCCCCTCTCGACTCCGGCGGTGACGAGGGGAACGGTTTCCGGGCGGAGACACGTCTGCTCAGGCTCGGTGGCTCACGCGTGTGGTCCACCAGCGTGGACCCCGCGACCATCCGGCGTACACCGGAACTCGTCCGGCAGTCCGATCCCGGGGTCTACACGTTGATCCTGCCGCTCAGAGGCGAAAGCGAAGTGGCCCAGGGTGACCGGGAAGCCGTCCACGGCCCCTTCGACATGCACGTCCTGGACTCGTCCCAGCCCGTTCACCTTCGTCTCCGCGGCGGCCCATCGGTGTACCTGATCGGCGCCGACGTACCCAAGGCCGGATTCCCGCTGCCCCCTCCATGGATGGACCAGCTCCTCACCCGACGATTACCAGGCCGGGAAGGCGTCGGGGCGTTGCTGTCGGGATTCCTCATGCAACTGACCGACGACACCCACTCCTACCGCTCGTCAGACGGTCCGCGGCTGGAGGCGGCCCTCCTCGAACTGCTGACCGCGCTGTTCGCCCACCACCTCGACGCGGACGACAGCAGCGCACCCGACAGCGCCCGGCGCGCTCTGGTCCTACGAATCCAGGCGTTCATCCGCCAGCATCTGCGAGATCCCCAACTGACCCCGCCGGCCATCGCCGCCGCGCACCACATATCCGTCAGCTATCTGCACCGCATCTTCCAGGGAGAGGGCACCACCGTCTCGTCCTGGATCCGTGAGCAACGTCTGGCGAACGCCCGCCGAGATTTGGCCGACCCCACATTGCGCGACACACCCATCCACGTGATCGCCTCTCGCTGGGGTTTCCCCCGAGCCGCCGACTTCAGCCGTGTGTTCCGCAACGCCTACGGCATACCGCCGAGGGACTACCGGGACCACGCCTCAACCCAGATCTCCCTGCCTCCCCCTCCATGACACCAGCCAAGGAGAGCCAACCCGCCCGGGGCGTGTCCCGGCCTCTTCGCTTTGTTCAGCCCGGCCAGTCTTCGGGCGGACGAAGCCTTTTGGGGCTGCCGACGGGTGTTGAGGTGTGTTGCCGGACGTGAGCGCCTGTGCGCCCCGCCTGCACTCTGCCCGAATCCCGCTGGCACGGCGCACGGTCGACCCCATGGGGGATACCAGGGAGCTGGAGTGTGTGGGCCGGGGTGACGACAGTGGCTGCCCGCACGGGGCCGTACGGACGATCGATGCGGGGATCCCGGTGTACCGGTGCGATGACTGCCGCTCCTACTGGGAACTGGATGAGACGGAGCCCGGGCGCCGGGCGAGTGCGGATGACGCACTGACCCGGCCGCTGGGGGATCCGGGCGAGGCCGGCCAGGGAACCGCGGCGTAGTGCAACTCCACCACACCCCGCCCGACGAGCCACGTACCCCGTCCAGCCGCAACGGCCAGGCCCGGCAAGCAGACGAGAACGGGCTCCGGGCTCCGGTTGCCGGACGGGCCCCAGGGTCGTTCAGGGCCTGCGGCCGTGGAAGGTGCGGCGCAGGTCGTTCACCCAAGCGTCGGGGTTCTCCCAGGGGATGAAGTGGCCGCCGTGGTCGTGGGCGTTGACGTTGACGTGTTTGAACCAGTCGGCCTGCGGGCCGTTCTTGAACGCCCGGACGCGCTCGTCGGCGGTGTGGATGCCGGGCGGGTTCTCGTACGTGACGAAGGTGAGGCCGACCGGGGCCTGCACGACCGGGGTGCGGTCGTGGGCGGGGGACCAGGGATAGCGGTTGGCGTTGGCGTAGTAACGCATCGACGTGGCGATGGAGTTGTTCACCCAGTAGATCGTGGCGTGGGTGAGCAGGTCGTCCTTGGTGAAGACGGATTCGAGGTCGCCGCCGTTGTCGCTCCAGGCGTTCCAGCGCTCCAGCAGCCAGGCGAGCAGTCCGGCGGGTGAGTCGCTCAACCCGTGGGCCAGGGTGGCGCCGTCGAGCATGTGCACGGTGAGGTGGGACGCGAAGTGGTGGTCCAGCTCGATGACGCGGGCGCGGACGTCGGCGGGCTGGTCGTCGGTGAGGGGACGGTTCCGGGCGAAGTCCCAGGCTCGGGGACCGGTGAAGAAGTCGAGCGGCAGCCCGGAGCCGATGTGGATGCCGTAGAGCTCGTCGGCGTACTTGTGGCCGAGCTGACTGGTGACGATTCCGCCGATGTCGCAGCCTCCGGCGGCGTACTTCTCGTAACCCAGGGTCTCGGTCATCAGGGTGTGCCAGAGGTCGGAGACCTTCCAGAAGTTGACGTCCGGAAAGCCGGTGAGCGGGCCGGGGAAACCGAAGCCGGGCAGGGACGGCACGATGACGTCGAACGCGTCGGCGGGGTCACCGCCGAACGCGGCCGGGTCGGCGAGCGGGTCGATCACCTTCGACCAGTGCCAGAACGTCCACGGCCAGCCGTGGGTGAGGACCAACGGGATGGGGCGGGGGCCGCGGCCGGGCTTGCGCATGAAGTGCACCGGGACACCGGCGACGCTCACCTCGTAGTGCTCGTGGACGTTGATGGCGGCCTCCGCCTTGCGCCAGTCGTAGCCGTCGCGCCAGTAGGCCACCAGCTCGCGGAGGTAACTGTCCGGGACGCCGTAGGACCAGTCCTCATTCCCCTCGTCCAGCGGCGCACGGGTCAGCGTGAGACGGGCGCGCAGGTCATCGAGGGCCTCGTCGGACACACGGATCGAGGTGGGCTCCAGGGGGAAGGCGCGCGGGATGGTCATGCCGTGATTCCTTACTGGACAACTGGACAACTGGACAAGGGGAAGCGGTGCTGTCGGCCGGTTGGGTGGGTGGGCAGCGAGCCGGGCCGTTTCAAGGTGCGCGGGCAGCGATACGGCGAGTGCGGTGCCGGTGGTGCGGGTCGAGCCGGCCGGCCGGACCACCGATGCACCCCTTCCGCCGCGACAGGACCATCTTGGCACCGGCGGACGTGACGTGCGCCGGCACTGCCCGGCTGTCGGAGACGCCCGGCGATGGTTGATACAGCGCTCAACGGTCGACGTCGAACCCCGTCCACGAACTCGCCACCCACCAGACGGCCCGGCCTCGCCGGCCCGTAACCCCGGTCACCGCAGAGGCATTTGCCGCTGCACTGCGCCAGACCTATGCAGTATCAAGCGTGGACCGCTTCGAGTACGCAGGCCGTCGCCGGCAGGGAGTCAGACCGGGTCCGGCAGGTCCATGAGCGCGAGTTCGGCCGGGTCGACCACGGCGGTGATCTCGGTGATGAGGCCTTCGGTGACGGTGAAGGCAAGGAGGGAGCGTGGGGTGCCGTCCTCGTTCCAGGAGATGACGCCGGGGCGGCCGTCGACGGTTGCCGCATGCCCTCGTGGGAGAACAGCAGTTGCTCGAACGGCCGTCGCGGGCCGCGGTCAGGAAGGCCTGTACCACCTCGCGTTGCTGTCGTCCGCCGCTTGCCGGCTGCCGGGCGGCCCGTACTTTCCTGCGGGCGCGGTTGGTGAGCATTCTGGTCGCGTCGGCGGATTTGCCGACGATGGTGCCGATCTCCCGTGGGGCACGGCGAACACGTCGTGCCGTACGAACGCCAGTCGTTCGTGAGGGCGCAGCGAGTCGAGGACCGTGAGGAGCGCGAGGCCGACGGAGTCCCCGAGTGCCACGAGGTCTTCCGGAGCAGGAGCGGCGTCGAGCGTCACGGTGAAGTCTGGCAGCCGGTCGTCGAGGGAAACGTCCGGGTGGGTGCGGCCCGACCGCAGGACGTCGAGGCTGATGCGGCCGACCACGGTGGTCAGCCGGCCGCCGAGGTTGTCGATGGTGTCGGTGTCCTGGCGGGACAGACGCAGCCACGCCTCTTGCACCACGTCTTCCGCATCGGCATGTGATCCGAGCATGCGGTAGGCGACGGCGCGGCGCCGGTCACGGTGGGACGCGAAGGCATCGGCGATCGGGTGTCCGCGGGCTGGGTGCCGGCCATGGTGTGACCTCCCTGGAAGCCTGCGCGCCGGCCAGATCAACAGCTGCTCGGCGTGCGTCTACGCCAGTGTCGTCGGCGAGAAGAGGGCCGGTGACACCGGCGAGCGGCTGCACAACGTGGCGGCGTGGCGCGAGGCGCCGTTCTGCACCGATGCGGAACGCGCGGCACTCGCGCCGGCCGAGGCCGTAACCCGGCTACAGGACGGTGCGCCGGACGTCACCGACGAGATCTGGGAAGAGGTCGACGCCCATTTCACCGAGGAACAGATCGGCGCGATCAACCTGGAGATCGCGCTGACGAACTTCTTCAACCGGATCAACCGCACCATCAAGGAACCGGCCGGCAAGACCTGGGGCTGAGCCAAGCGCGGCACTTACCCAGTGAGGCTTCGCGAGCGATCACACAGTGTGTTCGATGAGTCGGAAGGGTGGGCAGCCACTGGCTTGTACAACCCGATTGCAGTAGCGCGAGCAAATCCGCACCGACTCCGACCTGGTCGCCGGCATTCACCTGATCCGGGACCGTTGCATGCAGCGTCCCGGTGGTACGGGGGAGACCACCGGGACGGCAGGACCAGCCTACTCAGCACTGTTCGCCCGCGCGTGGAGATGGCGGGACGTGTCCGGAAGCGGTCGTCCGGGTCGGCCGCTGCGCGGGCAGGCGTCGGCCACCGGACGACACCGCATCCGACTCATGGACGAATGATCGAATGACAGAGCCCTGGTCGGGGTAGAACGGACGATGGCGTCTTCCCGTAGGGGGAGATGCCGCTACTCACCCCGGCCGGCACCCCCGGCAAGATCGAAGGACGCAGTATGGCCAGCGGCACCGTGAAGTGGTTCAACTCTGAGAAGGGCTTCGGTTTCATCGCCCAGGACGGCGGCGGACCGGACGTCTTCGCCCACTACTCCAACATCTCCGGCAACGGCTACCGCGAGCTGGTCGAGGGCGAGACGGTCACGTTCGACGTCACCCAGGGCCAGAAGGGGCCCCAGGCCGAGAACATCGTCCGCGGCTGACATCCCCGCTGGCCTGCGGAGCATGTATAGAGCGGCGCCACCGACGAGGCGTGGAGCAGCTCGGTAGCTCGCTGGGCTCATGACCCAGAGGTTGCAGGTTCACATCCTGTACCCGCTACGAGAGACAGGAGGCCCGGCATCAGCCGGGCCTCCTGACGTGTTCCCCCGACCACAGGTTGAACACCGCACGAAGTTGCTCAGCCGGCAGACGGCCCGCCCGTCGGAGGGCGGATGCGTCCTCCTGTACTCGAATGGGGCGGAGACGGCGAGCCGGGCCGACCCGGGCGGCGGACTGCCGGTGTCGGACAGCCGCAGCCACCGTGCCTACGAGGCGGGCCCAGTCCCTCGAAGGGACGAAGCCGAGCTGTCCGACCACCCGCTGACGGATGGCCGGATTGGGCCGCCACGGCTGGGCCGGCCTGGTGAAGGAGTTCAGCCGGACCGTCGGCGGCACGAGCAGATTGTCGGCCCTTGGGCAGCCGGCAAGGTGCGGGCACTCCTCCAGCACCCCGTGAGACATGGCGTTCGGCGGGGTAACCGCTGCTGTGATCGGCACAAGGCACTGACGGCGTCCGTTTCACGGGAAGGAGAGAGAGCGCATGGCTACCGGCGCGGACTCGGCGAGGATCACCGCGAAGGTCCACGGCAGGGACATCACCTTGGACGGCCCCCTGACGAAGGACGAGATCCGGAACAGGATCTGGTGGTGGCAGAGCGCCGACCCCCGGACTTCCAAGGAACAGGAAGACGGTCAGCACGAGCACGACGACTCCCACAAGGATGTGATCACGACCCTGGGCGGCTACTACGAGGTCTCCGCCGACCCTCGTACGCCCGAGGCCGAGAGACTGGTGGAGATGGTGTACGACGAGCTCAACCCGGACGAGTGACGGCGCGGCGCAGACAGAGCCGGGACCCGAGTCTCCGCCGTGCCGGGATGTCCCCAGCGGAGTGCGGCAGCAAAGTGCATACGGTGATCAAGTCGGGGCAGACGACTCCCTGAGCACGCATCCACCGTTCCCAGCCGTGCAGCCACCCGGCGGGTGCGCGCTCACGGACGTCGCGGGCCCCGTGGAACGGCCCGCCTTTCGAGAAGGTTGTCGCTGTGTTGCTGCCTGCGGAGAAGGAACTACGCGGGGTACTGGCCCGCTTCGCCGACGCCCGCTTTCGCCATGACCTGCACCCCACCGGTCACTCCAGCCGAGAGCTGGAGGACGCCTCCCACACGCTGTGCGTCATGACCGGCACCCAGTCGGTGGACCAAGCCCTCATCGCCGCCGACGCCCTCCTGGAACGGCTACGAGCGGAACGCTCCGCGGCGACCAAGGTGCCGCAGACTCTGGCCGCCTGACACCGATCCTCCGCGCGGCCTCGGCGCCCCGCCGGTACACAAGCTCGCCGTAGCCTTGATCCTTTCGGTATGCCGCTGGGGTGAGGTGCCCATGGTTAGGGGACCTGTTCCTGGACGCCCCGTGCGAGGGGGGTGACGTCGTCGGCCTGCGGGTTTGCCCGCCCGCCGCCGTGTCCGTGGTCGGGGGACGGTAAGCGGCTGGGCCGTAGTCGGCCAGGGCCGTCACCGGCGCCGAGCACATGACCCGACTGCTTGCCGGGGTCGAGGTGTTCGAGGGGCAGAGCCAGGTCATCCGCTCGGTGGTCGACCTGGTGTGCGTACGGTGTCCAGGCTGGCCGACAATCGGAACCCTTGCACAGCGTGAGCAGTCTGTACCCCTGGTGAGGGAATACGAAATAACTCCGATACCTGAAATATCCCCGTGTGTGTGCGAGGCATCAGGAACGGGTATGCGCGCTGTCTGGCCGCGACCGCACCACTGCCGGAACACGCGTCAGGCGTTGTCCCGCCGAGACTGACAGGGCGACGCGGCCCGGCAAGAAGGAGAAGACCATGCAGATGACTCGACGGATCGCGATCGTCGGCGCTTCCACGGTGCTCGCCGCAGGCGCCATGGCGATCGGCAGCGGTCCCGCGACGGCGGCCACAACCCAGGCGCCCGAACACCACCCGGCCGTCGGCGT
Source organism: Streptomyces canarius (assembly GCF_014650735.1). Lineage (NCBI taxonomy): Bacteria > Bacillati > Actinomycetota > Actinomycetes > Kitasatosporales > Streptomycetaceae > Streptomyces > Streptomyces canarius. The sequence goes on along the minus strand of NZ_BMVN01000005.1, from coordinate 185,818 downwards.
ACCGGGTGGCGCTCAGCGCTCCTCCGACCGCCCCCACGCCGCCCGGCAGCCCACGGACCGGTGGATCGAGGACCAGCTGGCGACCTTCTGCCCGTCGTCCAAGCACCGGCTCGCGGTGTTCGACCCCTGGGTCAAGGACCAGCTCGCGCTGCTCCAGAAGACCGGCCGGTGAGGGGGACGACGGCGATTCCCCAAGCCCGGCGACCGCAGCTGCCGGTCCGGCACAGTCGGTCCGGTCCCTCGGCGCCGTGCCCGTGGTGCGTTCCTCCAGGCCGGCGAACCGCGCCGCGCTGATCGACCAGGTCCCGCACGAATGCGTCCGGTCCGTCAGCGGCGGACAGGTCGGAGATGCTGCCGGCCACAGAGATTCCGCCCGCCGACACGTGGCCCCCGCGCAGTAGCTCGCGTACACCAGGTGCGTCGACGACGACGGACAGCCCGTCGTCGAGGACCGCACCCCACTGCCTGCTGTCCGTGGCGACACCGCTTGTGGCGCGCCACCACCGACCGTGGCCCGGACAGCCGCGCGCAGGGGCTGTGCTTGCGCGTGTATGGGGGCGGGACGGCGCGCTGGACGAGGACACACCAAGTTCGAACCGGAGCGCGCCGAACGCGGTGTCCTCCTGGCAGCCGCGTTCGGTGGCCTGTCCGGATGTATGCTCAGCGCCCGGAGCGTCGAGGGCCGGCTGCTGGGCGCCCTTGCCCGGACGAACGGCACACCCGTCTGCCGGTTCGCCCGTGCCCGTGGTGGCGCACCATGCCCACGGCCCGGCCCCCGATGCCGCACCGCTACCGGGTCACGACGATCACCACGACTCGGTTGCCGAAGTGGTGGTCGAAGCAGGCTCGTGGGTGGTTGAAGCAGAAACCACGATGGTCGAAGCGGAACCCGCCGTGGTCGAAACAACGCCAGTCGTCGTGGTGGAAGCAACGGTTGGTGTTCAGATGGGCGGGCACGGCAGGGACTGCTGCTGCGGCCGTGCCTGCTGTGCCGATCGCGGCGCCGCCTGCCATCAGAATGCCGGCGGCGGACGCCGCGGCGAGACGTCTCGCGCATGGTGCACGCATGATGGACACGTCCTTTCCTTCCTCACCTCGCGCTCCTTCCAGCGGCACGAGATGGATGGCTTTCGCCTCGGGGACGGAGGCACGTCGTAGGCGTCGCCCACGCATGCACGTCTCGCATCAGAGATTCAGTGGCACCGGAACCAGTCGGCCACGAGAGCACCCCCGGGCTGCGGTCCCACTTCTCATACGTCAGTGGCGCCCTTTTGGATTGGCCGGCTCGAACTGGTCAGCCCACAGCCAGGCAGTGTGCCGCCGCTCGGGTTCGGAACGCGGGTGGCGCGCAGGTTGATCCAGGGCGTGACGACCTCGTCCCGTGGTCGCATCCGCCGTGCTCGTTCGACCTTCCCTGCCATGGCATGCCCCCGCACCGGAACCTCCCTCGCAGGACACTTTCCGGGGGCCAGGTGCCACGGAGAAACTTGGTTTCCCCGTGGGCGGGCCGCTGCCGTGGACGCCGTTTACGCTGGGAGGACGGGCCGCTCACGGCAGCCTGGGAGGTGTGCCCGTGTCCCGCTGTCACCGCTTCCATCTCGACGTGGCAGGCCACTCCGTCACGGTGCAGACACGCATGGCCGCGCATGAGACCGAGCTTCTGGTGGACGGCAAGGTGGTCGGCTACCAGTGCACGCGGGCGGGACACCGCAGGCCCATCGCGCTCGCTGCCGAACTTCCCGGTGACCCGCCCCAGCCCTTCGGCGTCACTCTCCATGCCGACGATGCCACCGGGCACACCGCCGTCTGTGTGCTGGAGATCGCCGGGTGCAGACAGCCGATGCCCGAGGTGCCCCTGGCCCGAGCGCGTACCACGCGGCCCGGTGTGGACCGGCCCGCACTGCGCCGCATGCGCAGACTCCTGCGCCGCACTCTCCCGCGACGCGCCCGCCGCCGCTGAGAACTATGCGGCGGTACGCGTGGCCGAGCCGGCGAGAGGAGTCGCCGCGATCGTGAGCGACGCAGGCGTGCTCTCCTCACCGTTTGTGTGTCGTAGCTGCTGGCTGGCGTGCAGCGCGGCGTGGAGCAGGAGACGTGCGGGCAGTCCCAGGCCGCTGGCGTCGATGGCCATGCCGAGGAGAGGCGCGGCAAGGGGAGTGAGGGTGCGGACAAGTGACTGCACCGGGGGAACGAGTGAGGTGCGGGGGAGCGTGATGACGAGCGTGAGGGGCACTGCGGTGTCCTTGAGCCGATCAAGCCGCATCGAAGGCGGCTGGTTTTGCCGGTTTTCCTCAGGAAAATTCGCTTCCCGGGCGCGTAAGTGGCCTCAATCTCTCAACTGTGCCAACAAAGGGTGAACGGGAGTGGCGAGCCGCTCGGGCGCTGATCGCTGATTCCTGCACGGTTGGCCGGTGATCCGTAAACGGACAGACCCTGAAATATGCATATACCGGACATAATGTAGAAGAGTCGGCAAGAGTGATGGGGTGATCACATGACCCAGACGACAGCTCAGCCCCCCACAGTGGCCCCCACGGACGCGACCGTCGGTCACACGCGGCACGACCACGACCGGCATACGATCACCATCCCGCTCGACAGCGTCGCCCATGCCGCGCAAAAGGCGGTCACCCTTCCCGTTACCGCCGCCCAGCGCATCCTGCCGGCCAAGGGAGGACTTCCCCTCTACGCCGGGCTCGGCGCCCTCGCGCTGGCTGGCGCCCTTGAGTGGCCCGTCGCCGCCGGAATCGGCATCGGCTACGCCGTTCTGCGCCGCGGAGGGGCGTTCCCGCCCCCACCACCGGCACCCCAGACGCCCGCAGAGGCGATCGACAAGCCCACAAGCCCACCGCCCGGAGCTGACTGAGGGAGGATCTCGTGGTCGAGGTTGGTGAGGCCGGCGCGTACGGCCTCACCAACCTCGACCACGTTCTTCGTCCTCTCCGCCTCAAGCGGCAGCGCTGGTCCAGTAGGTCGAGCGTGCATGGGGGTGACGGCCAGGCGCCGATCCCCGACGGTTCGTTCCACCGCATGCGGTCCCACGACGGCCGGCCTTTCCTCCGCCTCACCACGTAGGACATTGTTCACGTACCTGTTCTCGATCCTGCATCGCCCGGGAGCATCGGCCGGCGATTCGCCTGGTCATGGGGTGATCGCGGTTAGGTGATCAACGGCGGATGGCGGCGGGGGAGTGGGAGGGCCCATCGGCAGCGGAGCCGGTGGAGTGGGCGCGGCCCGCCGGGCGCGTGAGTGACGAGACCGGTGACATTGCCGGTCCCCTCATGCCCGCCCGGCGTCGACAGTGGCACCGCCAGCCCAATGGCGGTGCCCTTCGGCCCTCGGACGCACGCGCGTGCCGTCGATGCCGAAAGGGCAGCTCGCCGCGACAGAGAGGACGACTCGTCGTGCAGCACCCGCACACCGGCACCACGTCACCGGCCCACCGTCCGCACCCGGCCCTCCCCGACCCGCGTACCAGCCGTCGCGGCCGTCGTACCGGACGGCTCGCGGCCCTCGCCGCCGCCGTCAGCGCCGTCTTCGGCCTGACCGCACTCGGCGGGCCGGCGGCCCACGGCGCGGACAACCCCTTCGAGCGTGGTCCCGCGCCGACCGAATCGAGCATCGAGGCGCTCCGCGGGCCGTACGCGGTGTCGGAGACGACCGTCTCCCGGCTCGCCGTCAGCGGATTCGGTGGGGGCACCATCTACTACCCGACCAGCACCGCCGACGGCACCTTCGGGGCCGTGGCCGTCTCACCCGGCTACACCGGCACCCAGTCCTCCATCTCCTGGCTGGGCCCGCGCCTGGCGTCACAGGGGTTCGTGGTCTTCACCATCGACACGCTCACCACGCTGGACCAACCGGACTCCCGGGGGAACCAACTGCTCGCCGCGCTCGACTATCTGACCGGGAGCAGCTCGGTCCGCGGTCGTATCGACTCCACCCGCCTCGGCGTGATGGGCCACTCTATGGGCGGTGGCGGCAGTCTGGAGGCCGCGAAGTCGCGTCCCTCGTTGCAGGCGGCGATCCCGCTGACCCCGTGGAACCTCGACAAGACCTGGCCCGAGATCAAGACACCCACTCTGATCTTCGGTGCCGACGGTGACACGATCGCTCCCGTCGCGACCCACGCCGAACCCTTCTACAGCACTCTCTCCAGCTCCCTCGACCGCGCGTACCTGGAGCTGAACGGCGCCACCCACTTCACGCCCAACACCTCGAACACCACGATCGCGAAGTACAGCGTGTCGTGGCTGAAGCGGTTCATCGACAACGACACCCGCTACGAGCAGTTCCTGTGCCCGCTGCCCAAGCCGAGCCTGACCATCGAGGAGTACCGGGGCAACTGCCCGCACACCGGCTGAACGCGTGCGCGTACCCGTGGAATGACCGTCCGTCCGTGACCCGGCGGCGGTCGCCCGTGACGGCGACCGCCGCCGGCGGTGTGCCGGAGCACCGCTCGAATCCCCGTGCGGTGTGCCGGAGCACCGTCCGGAGCCGCGCGCGGTGTGCCGCGGCACAGACCGCTCCCCGCCAACTCGCCGGGAACGCGCAGGTGATGTCCCTGAGACTTTGTGCAGGCGGCCCGGACGCCGGGCTTCCACGCTTACTTACGCGTCAGTAAGGTCGTGGGAATGACCGGACAGACGCCCATGGGACTCGCCTCACCGCGGTACCGGCCGGGTCCCCAACGGCACGTGATCGCAGCGTTGTCGGACCGGCTGCGTGGCGGCGGTGCCTGTGCCGTGACCGGCGAGCCGGGGGGCGGCCGCTCGGCTCTCCTCGCCCACGTCGCCCGCTCCTTCACCGCCGGGCCCGTCGTGACCGTGCGCGCCCGCGCCGGGGAGTGCCGGGAGCCGCTGACCGGGATCCGCTCGTTGTGCCACGCGGCGGGGACAACCGCCGTCGGCGCCGCCGACCCGGTGCGGGAACTCGTCGGTGGCCTGCGGTCCACGGCCGCGCACCGGACCGTTCTCCTGTGCGTCGACGACGCCCACCTGTGGGACGCCGCCTCCCGATCCGCACTCGGCCGACTCGCCGCTCACCTGTCCGACGGGGGCCGTGTCGCCCTCCTGCTCACCGTCGCCGGACACCGCCCCGTGGACCCGGAGTTCGCCGGCCTGCCGCTGCTGCGCCTGGCTCCCCTGTCCCCGCCGGACGCCGCCGCCCTGCTGGACGACATCGCACAGGACGGGCTCGACCCTGGGGTGCGCGACGAGATCACAGCCGCGGCGGAGGGCAATCCGGCCCTCCTGCTGCGCGTGCTCCACCGCCTGACCCCGGCCCAGCTGCGCGGGCTCGCGCCCCTGCCGCGGCCCGTTGCCGATGCCGAGACGCTGACCGCGCTGGTCGGCGGCCACCTCACCGGGGCGCTCCCCGGACAACGCGACCTTCTGCTCGTGACCGCCGCTGCCGCACAGGTGGCGGAAGAGGCCACCGTCGACGCCGACCTCGCGCGGCGCGCGACCGCGTGGATCTCCGCGGGCGCCCCCTGCCTCGGGCCACCGCCGCGGCCGCTTGCCGACAAGAACCGTTCCGCGCCGAACTCCGGCCCGCCGTCCTGGCGGTCCGACGCCTCCGAGGGACGGCGTGATCCGCGGCACGTCCCACTGTGCGGGCCGCGTGCCGCCGACAGCGGCCGACCGGAGTCGTACCGCGACCCAGTTCCGTACGACAGCGGTGACAGCGGTGACGGCCGGCTCTCACCGTACGTCGCCACGCTGCCCGAGTTGCTCCATGCTCGCGACGGCCGGATCGGTTTCCGCAGCAGGTTGCTGTGCCGCACCGTGTACGCCGACGCGTCGGCCGAGCGGCGCCGTGCCGCCCACGACGCGCTGGCCCGTGCACTGCCCGACGGGCGCGGCCTCTCGGCGCTGCTGCACCGCTCGTGGGCCGTCGCGGGCCCGGCTCCGTCGCTGGCGTCCGACCTCGCCGCCGCCACGGCCCAGGCGGATCCGGCGGTGCCGCCCGCACTGCGCTGCACGGCCCTCACCCGCGCCGCCGACCTCACCGCGGACGGCGCTCGGCAGGTCCGGTGGTACACGGCCGCCGCCGAACAGGCGCTGCTGGCCGGGCAGTCCGACCGGGCCCTGCGGCTGCTCGACACGGCCCGCGATCGCCCGGCGCCGTCGACGGTACGCGCGCGTGCCGAGCTGCTGCGCGGAACGGTGCTGCGGTGGGACGGCCCGGTCGACGACGCCCGGGAGACCTTGCTGCTCGCCGCGGAGTTGTTCGCTCCGCATGACCCTGAGCGGTCCGCCGAGGCAGCCTTGGCCGCTGCGGACGCCGCCTGGTCGGCGGGCGACCTGACGGCGTGCCTGCACGCGTTGGCGGCGGAGGGCACGGTTCGGGACCGCTCGTGGTCCGGCACGCACAGCGCGGGAGACGCGAGCGGCCCGGATGGCGGGGCGCAGTCGCCCGGGGGCCGGGGCCCCTTCCCGTTCGCCGGTCCCCGCTTCGCGGGCGAGCCGGCCGGCACCGTCGTACCGTCCCTGGCCCTGCGCGACCACCGGGCGGGCATGCGGGCCGTCCTCCAAGGCCGCTTCGACGTGGCCGCCGCGCCCCTGCGGCGGGTGATGGACCGCGCGTGGACGACGACCGAACGTGAACGGCTCGCGCACACAGCCGACGACCATGACGGCGGGCTTGCGCGGACTGTCGGCGACCATGACGGCGGGCTTACGCGCACTGTCGGCGACCATGACAAGCGGCTCGCGCACACAGCCGACGACCACCGCGAAGAGCCGCACACGGCCGACGACGGCCCCACGCAGACGCATGCCGGAGCCGGAACCGGAACCGGAACCGAACAGCTTCCCCCCTCGACGGCCGACCACCCTCGCCAAGCACACACCACACGCGCCCCCGATCAGTTCCCCCACACAACAGGCGCCCTTCGACAGCCCCCGCCCCCACCGGACGCCCCCGACACGCTCCTGCGGGCGGCCTCCGCGGCCCTGCTGCTCGGTGACACCACCGCCGCCCGGCGGGCCGGTGCGCGGGCGCTCGCGGTGGCTCGTGCGGACGGGTCCGCCGTGCACGAGGCACGGGCTCTGGAGTTCCTGGCCTACGGCGAACTCCGGGCGGGACGGCATGCGTCGGCCCGGGCCCATGCCGAGGAGGGCCTGCGCAGCGCGTACCGCGCCGGGCAGCGCAACACGGCCGCCCATCACCACGCCGTGCTGGCCCTGGCGGCGTCGATCGAGGGCGAGGCGCACGCCGTCGCCGAACATGTGACCGCCGCGCTGGCCACCGCCCGACGCCACGGGCTGGCGCAGGCCGCCGCGCTGGCCCAGTGGGCCGCCGCCCGCGCCGATCTGGGCCACGGCCGTCCACGTGAGGCCGCCGAGCGGCTCGGCCCGCTGGTGCGGCCCGGCACGGGGCGCGGGCACTTCGCCGTCTGGATGCTCGCCGTGCCGTGTTACGTCGAGGCGTGCGCGCTGGCCGGGCAGCCGGACGAGGCCGGGGAGGCGGTCGAGGACTTCGCGCGCTGGGCGGCGTGTAACGCCGACCGCCAGGCCCCGGCCCAACTGCTGCGCTGTCGCGCCCTGCTGGCTCCTGCGGAACCGGCCGACGCGCTGTACCGGGAGGCCCTGCGGCGGCACGGGGAGGCCGCCGGTGACTTCGAGCGCGCCCGCACCGAGCTGCTGTACGGCAAGTGGCTGCGCAGACGCCGTCGGCTGCGCGAGGCACGCGGCCAGCTGCGGGCCGCCCTGCTCGGCTTCGAACGCTGCGGCGCTCGCCCGTGGGCCCAGCAGGCGGCGGCCGAACTGCGGGCGAACGGCGTGGCCGGGACGGCGAGGACGGCCGGGGCGGCGGCGATGGCCGGAGCGGGCGCGGCGGTGCGAGGGGGCGGCGCCTCGGCCTCGGGCGAGACCTTGCCGGACGGGCTGGACCGGCTCACCCCGCAGCAGTTGCGCATCGCCCGCCGCGTCGCCCAGGGCCTCACCAACCGGGAGGTGGCCCTGAGCCTGTCGGTGAGCACCCGCACCGTCGACTACCACCTGCGCAATGTCTTCGCCGCCCTCGGCGTCCGCTCCCGGGTGGAGCTGGCGCGCCTGGTGGAGCAGGCGGAAAAGACCGGTGCACACCTCTAGGGACCGACCGGACGGTATGTCATTCTTCGGAGCACGACGCGTCAGCCGACCCTGGGGGAGACTTCCATGCGCCCTGCCGTACGGCCACGACCCGCCTTCCGCCCGGGACCCCAGCCCGCACCCCGGCCGCGCGCACCACACCCCCGGTCGCTGATCGACGCCGAGGCCCTGCGGGTGCTGCACCGCGCCGCCCGGGCGCTGCTGGACGACCTGCCCGCTCTCACCGACCGGCTGGTCTCCGCCCTGCGGGAACGGGAACCGGCCTACCGGACCGCGCTGGACGACGACCACCCGGGCGTCTGGCAGGAGGCGCACCGCTCGTTGCGGCACAGCGTCTCCTCGCTGCTCGACCCGCGCGGCACCCGTGACTCCGCACACCGCTGCTCCTGGCGCATCGGGGTCGGCCGTGCCGAACAAGGGCTGCCCCTGGACGCCCTGTTGCACGCCTTCCGGCTGGGCGGCTCGCTGGTGTGGCAGGAACTCGTCGACGTCACCTCCCGCAGCGCTCCGGAGGACGTACGGCTGCTGGTGCATGTGGCCGGCGACGTCTGGGACTTCGTCGACGAACACTGCACGCTCGTCGCGGATGCCTACCGGCAGACCGAACGACGCCTCGCCTGGCGGCGCGAGAACCGGGTGCGACTGCTGGCCGCCGCGCTGCTGGACGGCACCGGCCGCATCGCCGACCTGCCGGAGACCGCGCAGGCCCTCGGTCTGCCCGAGCAGGGGCGGTACGTCGTCGTCGCGGTCGCGGGCGGGCGCTCCGCCGAAGCCGTACGGGCCCTGCTGCCCCCGAGCATGCGGGCCCACTGGCACACCGGTCCGGAGACGGACCATGGCATCGTCCTGGTCGAGGACGGCGTCGTGCCGGCGCCGGACCAGCCGCCGCCCGGGCTGCGTGTCGGAATCGGGCTGCCCTTCGACGGACTGGCCGGCGTCGGCGAGGCGCGCCGGCTGGCGGACACCGCCCTGCGGCTGTGCGGCGACGCGGGCGGCACGGTACGGCTCGACGACCATCTTCCCGAGGCACTCGTCGTGTCCTGCCCGGAACTCGCCGGCCTGCTCGCCGAGCGCGCGTTCGGCCCGCTCGCACGGCTGGAACCGGCCGACGCGGACGTGCTGCTCGACACGCTCGCGGCCTGGCTGGCCTGCGACGGTTCCGCCCAGCGGGCGAGCAGAGGGCTGTACTGCCACCGCAACACGGTTCTGAACCGCCTGCGCCGCTACGAGCAGCTGACCGGCCGTTCCCTGTCCCGCCCCGCCGACCTGGTCGAGATCGCCCTGGCCCTGACCGCCCGCGGACTGGGCTCTCAGCGGCCAGCCTCCTGACCGCCCGCCGACTGGGCTCTCAGCGGCCACCATCCTGACCGCCCAGCGACTCCGCCGTCGGCAGCCGACCCACGGCTCATGTGAAGCTCTGCCCGGAGGGGCCGCCCCCGCCCCGCGTGCTCCGCTCGGACCAGTCGCCTCCCGGCCGCCCCCCGGCCGCCCGCCGGGCCCTGCCGGCCGCGGTGCAGCCGTGGCTCCGTCCACCGCCCCCCACGCGACTGGCACGCCCCTACCACCACCCCCGCGCCCGCCGCCCTGCCCGGCGAGCCACCCCCTGCCCCGCCCGCCGAGTCCGCCCGGACCGGCCCCCCAGCCACCGCCGGCTCAGCACCGCCCGCAGGCCCCCGCACCGGTTCGCCACCGCCCCGGCCGCTGGGCACCCGCACAGCCCCCCGGCGTGCTCGTTGGGCCGCCGCACCGACCGTGCCCATGTGCCTGTCCCCGCTTCGGCCACCCGTGGTCTCGTGAGCTTCCTCCCCAGCCCCGAGCACCAAGGACCAGGACCGGGCCGTGCGCCGGTCCGGCCCCAAGGAGCCGCGATGCCCGAAGCACCACCGGACGACCTGCCCGCCCTGCGCGTCGAGCACGTGGACGTGACGTACGGCCGTGCCGTCTCCGCTCTGCGCGACGTGTCCCTGACCGTGCCGCACGACAGTGTGGTCGCGTTGCTCGGCGCCAACGGCGCGGGGAAGACCACGCTGCTGCGCGCCCTGTCGGGCACGCTCCGCCTGTACCGGGGCGCGATCAGCGCCGGCCGTGTCCGCTACGGCGGCACCGTCCTCGACGGCCGCGACCCCGTCGCCGCCGTACGGGCCGGGGTGGTGCAGGTGCCTGAGGGGCGGCGGGTCTTCACCGGCCTCACCGTCGACGAGAACCTGCGCAGCGGCGGCCTCGGTCTCAGTCGCCGCGGCTCCGCGCAGGTCGCCGAGGCCCACGACCGCGTCTTCACGCTGTTCCCGCGGCTGGCCGAACGCCGCCGGCAGGCCGCTGGGCTGCTGTCCGGCGGTGAGCAGCAGATGCTGGCCATCGGCCGCGCCCTCATGGCCGCCCCGCGTCTGCTGCTGCTGGACGAGCCGTCGCTCGGCCTCGCCCCGCTCATGGTGGACCGGATCGCCGAGGTGGTCCGCGAGATCCACGCCCAGGGCACCGCCGTGCTGCTGGTGGAGCAGAACGCCGGGATGGCCCTGTCCCTCGCCGACCACGCCCATGTACTGGAGACCGGGGAACTGCGGCTGTCCGGCCCCGCCGCCGCTCTCGCCGGCACGGACGCGGTGCGCCGTCTCTACCTGGGCGAGGAGGGGGCCGCATGACCGTTCCCGTTCTGAGCGTGCGGGACGTCACCGTCCGGTTCGCCGGTCTCACCGCCCTGGACGACGTCTCCTTCACCGTCGCGCCCCACACGGTGCACGCCCTCATCGGGCCCAACGGCGCCGGCAAGTCCACCTGCTTCAACGTGCTGTCCGGTCTCGCCCGCCCAGCGAGCGGCATGGTCCGGCTCGGCGGCACGGACCTGACCCGGCTCGCCCCGCACCGCATCGCCGCACTCGGCGTGGCCCGCACGTTCCAGAACATCGTCACCACCGCGGGCACGGTCGCCGACAACCTGATGCTCGGCCGGCACCTCCACGCGCGGGCCGGCTACCTCGCGAGCGCCCTGCGGCTGCCGCGGGCGGTGCGCGAGGAGCGCGCACACCTCTCCCACGCCCGGCGGATCGCCGAACTGACCGGCCTGGGCGCGTACTTCGACAGCCCGGTGGGCCTGCTGTCGTACGGCGACCGCAAGCGTGTGGAGCTGGCCCGCGCCCTGTGCCTGGAGCCGCGCGTGCTGCTCCTGGACGAGCCGGTGGCCGGCATGAACGCCGCGGAACGCGCCCGCACGGCCGAGGTGATCGGGCGGATCCGCGCCGAACTCGACGTCTCCGTCCTGCTGGTGGAGCACGACATGGGCCTGGTGATGCGCCTCGCCGACGAGGTGACGGTCCTCGACTTCGGCCGTCGAATCGCCCACGGCACACCGGACGAGGTCCGCCGCGATCCCGAGGTGCTGCGCGCCTACCTCGGCACGCCACAGGAGGGAGCCGCGTGACCGGTCTTCTCGACGACCTGCTGGGCGGGCTCGCCCTCGGCGCGGTCTACGCCCTGGTCGCACTGGGCTTCGTCGTCATCTTCAAGGCGTCGGGCGTCCTGAACTTCGCCCACGGCTCCCTGCTCCTGCTCGGCGGCTACCTCACCGCCGTCCTGCACGACGACATCGGCTTCGCCGGGGCCCTCGCGGTGGGCGTCCTCGCCACCGCCCTCCTCGCCGGCGTCATCGACCGGCTGCTGCTGCGACGCGGAGACCCGGACCCGCAGCACACCGCGCACGTCCAGACCATCGTCACGATCGGTGTCGACATCGTGCTGCTCACCGACCTGTCCCGGCGCATCGGGGGCGACCTGCTGGTGCTGGGCGATCCCTGGGGCGACGCGGTGACCCGGGTCGGGCCGGTGACGGTCGCCGACAGCCGGCTCGCCGCGATCGCGGTGTCCGCGGGGGCCATCGCCGTCGTCTTCGGCCTGTTCCGGTACACCCGCTGGGGGTTGTCCCTGCGGGCCGCCGGGGAGGACCTGGAGGCAGCCGCGCTCATGGGCGTACGCCTGTCCCGGGTGCGCACGCTCGCCTGGTGCCTGGCGGGCGCGCTGGCCGCGCTTGCGGCGGTGTTCCTCGCCGCGTTCCCCGCCCCGGGACTGGAGCGGACCACTGGTCAGATCGCGCTGAAGGCGTTCCCGGCCGCCATCCTCGGCGGCATGGCCTCGCCGGCCGGCGCGCTCGCCGGCAGCCTGCTGATCGGGCTGACGGAGGCGCTGGTCGCCGGTCACCAGTCGGAACTGCGCCTGCTGGGCGAGGGGTTCGGCGATGTCGCCCCCTACGCCGTGATGGTCCTGGTCCTGCTGGTCAGGCCCACCGGACTGTTCGGCACGAAGGGAGCGGCCCGTGTCTGACCGCCGTCTGCCGAAGCCGGCCCGGACGCTCCTGGTCGCCCTCGTCCTGTGCGTTCCTCCCTTCTACCTGGACGCCTTCTGGCTGCGCATCGGCCTGTTCTCGGTGGCCGCCGCCATCGGCGCCGTCGGGCTGTCACTGCTCAGCGGCACGGCCGGCCAGCTCTCCCTCGGCCACGCCTTCTTCCTCGCGGTCGGCGCCTACGGCTACACCTGGCTGGCCGGCGAGCCGGGGCCGGGGCTGCCGACGGCCGTCGCCGCCGTCCTCGCGGTGCTGCTGGCCGGGGCCGCGGGCGGTCTGTTCAGTCCCGTCGCTGGCCGGGTGCGCGGCATCTATCTGGGCGTGGCCACGCTCGCCCTGGTCTTCCTCGGTCACCATCTGCTGCTCACCGCGGACTCCGTCACCGGCGGCTTCAACGGCCGCTCCGTTCCGCCGCTCCGCCTCGGCGGTTTCGGCTTCACGGCGGGCGAGCCCGAACTGACGGTGCTGGGGGTGCCGTTCGGCGCGGAGGAACGCCTGTGGTTCCTGGCCGTGGCCCTGCTGGGGCTGACCTGGTTCACCGGCCGGGGCCTGGTGCGCTCCCGCCCTGGCCGGGCCCTCGCGGCGCTGCGGGACAGCGAGATCGCGGCCTCCGTGATGGGCGTGGACGTGGCCCGCCACCGTGCGGCTGCCTTCGTCGTGTCGTCGATGTACGCCGGGACGGCCGGCGTCCTGCTGGCCCTGGCCTTCCGGCGCGTGGTCCCCGACTACTTCTCCCTCGCCCTCTCGATCGACTACCTCGCCATGATCGTGCTCGGTGGCCTCGGTTCGGTCGCCGGGGCCACGGTGGGCGCGGTCTTCGTCACCGCGCTGCCCCTGCTGCTGACCCGGTACGCCGACCAGTTGCCCCTGGTGGCCGCCCCGGGCTCCGCCGACGGCGCGGTCGGCCCGACGGAAGCGGCCCGTTACCTCTACGGGGCCGCCATCGTCGTCGTCCTGCTCCACGCCCCCGACGGCCTGCACGGCCTCACCCGCCGCCTGCGCGCCCGCGTCCGGCCGGGCCGGCGTACCGGCCCGCGCACCCGCCCGTCCGGGCATCCGCCCGCCCATCCGTCCGCGCACCCCGTCGCACCTGTACGACCCGAGGAGCAGACCCCGTGAACACCCCGCACCCCGCACACCGTGTCAGCACGGCCGTCCTCGCCGGAGCCCTGGCCCTGCTGGTCGCCGCCACCGGATGCAGCGCCAAGGCGGGCGGCAAGAGCGGCACCGAAGGCGCCGACGGCGTCCGCACCGGCCCCGGAGTCTCCGCCGGAACCATCCGGCTGGGCGCCCTCACCGACCTGACCGGCCCCTACGCCACCCTCGGCAAGAGCATCGTCCAGGCCCAGCAGATGTGGGCCGACGAGACCAACGAGGCCGGCGGCATCTGCGGCCGCAAGGTCGAGATCATCGTCAAGGACCACGGTTACGACGTCCAGAAGGCCGTCACCGCCTACGCCGACATCTCTCCCGACGTCGTCGCCCTGCCGCAGGTCATCGGCTCCCCCGTGGTCGCCGCCCTGCTCGACGACGTCCAGCGCGACCACCTGCTCACCTTTCCGCAGGCCTGGGCCGCCTCCCTGCTCGGAAAGGACGCGGTCCAGGTCCTCGGCACCACCTATGACCTCGACATGATCGCCGCCGTCGACTTCCTCACCCGCACGAGGAAACTGCGGAAGGGCGACACCATCGGCCACGTCTACTTCGAGGGCGACTACGGCGCCAACGCTCTGGAGGGATCCACCTGGGCGGCGAGGAAGGCGGGCGTGCAGGTCGTCGGGCAGAAGATCAAGGCGACCGACACCGATCTGTCCGCGCAGGTCTCGGCGCTGCGCAAGGAGGGTGTGAAGGCGATCCTGATCAGCGCCGGGCCCGCGCAGACCGCGTCCCTCGTCGGTGTCGCCGCCTCCCGCGGCCTGCGCGTCCCCGTCGTCAGCAGCGCGCCGGGCTTCGCCCCGCAACTGATGAAGACCCCGGCCGCGCCGGCCCTGACCGCGCTGCTCCACGTGGTCAGCTCCGCCCCCGCGGTCAGCTCCGACCTCCCTGGCGTACGACGGATGGTGACGGCCTATCAGGACCAGTATCCCGGCTCCTCCGTCGACTCGGGTGTGCTGTCCGGCTACAACGCCGCCAAGCTGCTCGGCGCCGACCTGAAGAAGGCCTGCGCCGCGGGGAGTCTCGCCCGCGAGGACGTCGTGAAGGCACACCGCTCGCAGCATGACGCGGACACCGGTCTCGGCGTCCCGCAGGACTTCTCCGACGTGCACCGTCCCGCGAGCGTCGCCGCGTACACGCTCAAGCCGGACGCGGACGCGCCGGGCGGTCTGGTGGGCGCGGAGGACGCGCATCGGATACCGGGCGCGGAGGAGTACCTGACCGAGCACGGCGCCGGTGGCGGGGCCGGCGCCCGGTGAGCCGTGGCGCGGGACGCACCAACTTGCCGCCCGGAGAGCGCCCAGGGGTACCGGCGCGTCCGTTCGGGCCGTGATGTCCTCTCGGTGACGTCCAGTGGGCCGGGGGTGAGAGCCGTGCCGCCCTCGCGGGCGAGCAGCCGCTGGGTGCCGACGGCCTCCTCGTGCAGCAGGTCGCCGCCGACCACGAGCGCGCCCTCGGCGGCGAACCGCAGCGCGGCGGCCCGGCCCTGGCCGCGGGCCGTGCCGGAGATCAGCGTGACCTTGCCCTCCAGCCGCTTCACGAGGACTCCTCGCGCAGCGTGTCGGAGACCGACTTGACCCCGCCGTGCGCGGTCAGCCCGCCGTCGAGGGGAATCTCCGCGCCGGTGATGAACGACGCCTCCTCCGACAGCAGGAACACGACCAGCCCGGCGACCTCGTCGACGGTTCCGGTGCGGCCGAGCGGTGTCTCGCGGACGTTGGCCTCGCGGAAGGCGGGAGCGGCGGAGGCGGTCATCCCGGTCTCGATGTAGCCGGGGTGGATCGTGTTGACGCGGATGCCGCACGGGCCGAGTTCCAGCGCCGCCGTCTTCGACAAGCCGCGCAGCGCCCATTTGCTGGCGGTGCAGGCGACCGGGTGGTGGGCGGTGAGGGCGGCCGAGGAGCCGGGCGGCATCAGGGGGGGCGAGGTGCTGGATTCCGAGCAGCGGGCCGGTGACGTTGACCGCGTGCACACGGTCGAAGTCCTCGGCCCGTACGTCGCCGAGCCGGGCGCGCCAGGTGGTGCCCGCGTTGTTGACCAGGCCGTGCACCTGCCCGTACGACTCCTCCAGTTCGGTGGCGAGGTCGGCCCAGTCCTGTTCGCCGGCCACGTCGAGGCGGCGGCAGTCACGCGCGCCCTCCCGGGTCAGCGTCGCTGCCTCGGCGGCGCCCTGGCCACGGGCCGCGCCGGTGACCACGACCACCTTGCCCAGCAGCCTCCTGGAGTGCGGGGCGCTCACGGCCGCTCCCGGGACCGGCGCCGGCCGGCGGGCAGCGGAATCGGTTCCGAGTCGGGCACGACGGTGTTGGACACGCTAGCACCGCGCACCCGGGCGAGCTTCTGGGAGTGGTCTGCGCGGATACCAGGGTGAGTGAGCTGACGGCCCTGGGCGTCGCTCACCACGCACGCATCGTGCCGGCGTCCGAAGCACGCGGCCTGGAATTCGACGGGGTCGTCGTCATGCACCCTGAGGAGATCATCACGGCCCGCCCCGGTGGGGAAAGGGACTTGTACGTAGCCCTGACCCGGGCCACCAAGCGCCTGCGCAGCATCACCGTGCGGCCCGCCTGACGACTCGGCGCCCGCGTCGTCGCCGCGGGCGCACGCTTCAGAGCGAGCGCACCGCCGTATGCCACTGGGGCGAAGCCGCTTGCGCCGCCATGACAGTCCGGCTGGTCCCGAGCCGGCGCTAGTGACCTTCCGCCCCGGCCCCTTCTCGTGTGAGGCGCGCACCGGCCGGCCCGAGGTGGACGAAGCCTGCCCAGGCCCATGGATTGACCGGGTTGTCACAGTCCGCGTCTGTCCTGGTCGTCAGTTGTTCCCGCATGTCCCGCAAGGTTTCGTGCAGTGCGATGCCCGGATCGGGAGTGTGGGCAAGGTGCCGGTGGAAGGCGGCTGCCGTGTCCGCCGCAACGCGGTCGTCGATCTCCTGCCGGGCTGCGATCACGTGCCGGAACCCGACCACGTGAATCGCCGCGGCAAGATGCAGGCTCTCGTCCGGGTGGGTGGCACTGCCGGTGACCCCGTGGCACGTTGACAGGTAAGCCAGTTCAGCTCCGTCCAGGGGCAGCCCCACCAGGTCCGTCATGCGCAAGGGTGCGTCGAAGGCGATCAGCGCCGCGTCCGTCGGGTCCGTGACACCGCCGGCGCCGTGCCCCGCGAAGTGGAAGCGCGAGTGGGCGGGGAGTTCTCGTAGCAACGTCTCTCGTGTCGCAGTGGGACCGTACAGGTCGGTGACCTCGATGGACGTGGAGGCCAGCACCGCCGCACGCTCCTCCTGGGCACCATGCAGGACGTCGCCGCGGTCGTACGGGGTCGGCACCGCGACGGCCAGGAGCCGAGGTGTGTTCTGGGCTGTTCCCCGCTCCTGGGCCTCGGCAAGACTGCGAAGTGTCGGGGCCTCCGAGGAGACGACCCGGTCGATGACAGCCCGACCGGAGCCGTCGTGGTGTCCCGTGGCGGCGAGCGGGAAGGCAGTGAGCGGGCCTGTGGGGCACCACCACACACGCGGCCAGTCGGCATTCCCCGAGAAGCGGTCCTTGTGGCCCAGGGCAGTGAGTACTGGTCCTGTCAGGGCGTCCCAGCCCCATGCGAGGAGTTCGCCCAGCTCATCGATTGCCGTGCGATACGTGACGACTGCCCACCGGGGTGCCTGACGGCCTTTGAGGGCTGCATGGTTCAGCTCACGACGGGCTTCCTGAGCAGTCCTCAACACGGTGGTCCAGCGTCGCACCTGCTCAGCGACTTCCATCCCCGGGACCGCAAGGGGCACCGCCCGAATCCCGGGGCCGCGGAGAACGATGGCATCGCAGTTCGCTCTGCTCACGTTGAGGATGACGACAGCGCCATCCCCCATGGCTGCGGCGAGCCGGCCAGGAGACGGAGGGCCCAGGAAGGCGTCGAAACCATCCAGGGCGCGGATCCGCGAGACGATCCGCCGATGCTCCGCGTTGACGTCTGCGAGCCGCTCTCCCCTTGCTCTGTCGGGAACAGCGCTGTCGGTCAGTTCACGCGCCTCGTCCCGGATCGCGAGGAATTCCTCGGCAAGCCTCGTATCCACGGCTCTCAGCCGTTCGAGATCGCCGACGTGGCCGGTGAGTTGCCCCCACAGCAGTCCGCGCCCCCGCTCCAGGAACTCCACTGCGCGAGCGGGATCGTCCGACCGCAGGGCCCACACGGCGACTTCGCGGGCGAATCCGTCCCATTCACGTATCACGTCCAACCGGTCGGCCAGGGCCATGCCGTGCCAGTCGATCTGTTGCAGCAGGTCAAAGGCGAACTCGGCGCCGTCGATCGCAGCGTGTGCATCGCCTGCCGCCGCACGGACCGCAGCCCATTTCCGGGCGGCGATGCCCCGGAGATGGACCAGCGACGGTTGGTGGCGTCGTGCCTCGTCGAATACGGCGAGCACCTCGTCGACGGAGACCTCGCTCGACCGCAGCGCGCCCGCCGTCACCAGCACACTGCCGAGGTTGTTGAGGTACTCGGCCCGATGGGCCTGATCCGCCGAGGGAGTGCGGACAGCCGCTCTGGCCTGGGTGACAGCACGGCTGAGGTCCGCGGGATCACCGGCAACGTGGTAGCGCGCGACCAGCACATTGCTGAGGGTCGTCAGTCGGCGGCCCCGCTCGATGTGGTGCAGGGGAGTTGCCGCGACAGCCCTGTCGGCGTACGCCAACGCCTCCGTCAAGTGAGCGGGATCGCGGTCGAGTCCGTACATGTGGTGCAGAGCCCTCGCGAAGTTGTCCCAACGCGTCGCCGCGTTCGCGTGTTCCGGATGAGTCAACCGGGCACACTCGCGCCAGCATTCGACGGCCCGTTCCAGGTCGGCACGGATCTGATGACGTTGGAACCGATGCGAGTAGGCGCCTCCCAGATTGTTGAGCACAGAGGCACGTAGCTGGGGGTTGTCTACGGACAGGTCGACAGCTTCGAGATATGCGTCGATGCACTCCCGCATATCCACCAGGTCCCGGTTGTGTTCATACCGGCGGCCAAGTGACAGCCCCAGCCTGTTGAGCGCAATAGCTCGCTCACGGCTGTCCCGGGCATCCCTCACGGCGGCGTTGCCCCGTCGGACAGCTTCCTGGAGGTCAGCCAAGTCACCGCGCTGTTCGAAACGCAGCCGGAGCAGTTGCGCGAGGCGTGAATCAAGCTCTGCACGCCCGGGCGTGCCGGCTTGGGACTCCGTGGCGCCGGATTCGGCGTAGGCGATGGCACGATCCAAATCCGCGGCCACCCCCGATCGCTGAGCCTCGTGCTCCCACAGCTGAGCGAGTATCCGATTGAGTTCGCAGTACAGGCTGTGCTCCGGCCCGATCGCCTTCACCGCAGCCTCCGCCAGGCGGATGGCCTCGGACAAGAACATCGGGTTGCTGAACAAGACGTACGCGTCCCCCAGATCGACAGCGGCCTTCGCGGCCATGTCGATCTGGTCGAGGGACCTGACCTGCGCGTGGGATGCGGTCCGGCGGATGACATCCGCTTCGAGTTTCTGGAGATTGTCCTGAGCGACTGGTTCATCGGGCAGATCCGTTGCGGCGGCGCGCAGCAGTTCCAGGGCTTCTGCTCGGTCTTCCGGATCTCTGCGGTACGTGAACCGTGTGGCGAGGGCGACGCCCAGATCGCCGCGCATGCGCGCGCGAACAGGGTCTCCCACGGGGAACGCCTCCGCGGCACGACGGGCGATCCTCACATACAGGTCCAGTAGTTCGGGGACGGCCTTGAGTGTGACGCGGGCGTGCAACAGCGCGGACTGGATGGACAGATGATGCCCGTGTTCGGGATCGCGGTCGCCGTGCTGTTCGAGCAGGGCGTTCCCCATTTCGATGGCCGTCTCAAGATCAGCAGGGGTGCGGCAGACGCGGCATGTGATCTCCAGGGTCCGCCACACTTTGTCGATGGCCTGCCACCGATCGGAGTCCGTGCTGTGCAGCCCGGCCACCTCCATGAAGCAGTCGACGGCCTGCCAGAGCAACGCCGGGTCGCGGCGAACCAGCGCCAGGGCATGCAGGGAGGCGCCCAGATTGTCCATGAAGCCCAGACGCCGGGGTCCGTTCCCGGGCCCGGCGGTAAGAGCGCGTGCGTGGCTGTTCACCGACTCCACCAGCAGGTCCACGTCGTCCGTGGCGTTGTACAGGAAGTAAGTCGTGGTGCCGAGACCATCGATGACGGTCGGATCCGGGCCGGGGTCCGCATCGTCCTCGACGACGGGATCGGCCGCATCCCGAAGGCACTGGACGGCGTTCGCCAGATAGCTGATGTCATCACTGAACTTGTACCGGTCATAGAGCAAGTGCCCAGCCGTCGCTTGTACGCGGCGCCGTACCGCGCGATCCCCGGTGCTCCTCCCGATCAACATCAGCACTTCGTGGACGACTGCTGAAAACGTCGGATCCTGGGCCAGGTGGCGCGCGTTGACTGAGACAAGCGCGCACCAGCCCTCCGTCGTGACATGCCCCGCGCCCACTGGTGGAAGGTCTGCGGCATGGCCTGGCCGGTGCTCGTCCAGGAAGACGGACAAAAGGCCTGCGACGGGCAGGTCGCTACTTGAGAGATTGATGTGGCGGCCCCTCGTGCCGCGATAGTAGTGGAGCCAGCAGACGTTCAGCAGCGCACCGACATCGAGCGATCCTTGCCCGAGCTGGGCGGCCACCGTGCGCATCACGCCCAAGGACTCAACGAGCGCTTCGGGGGTGTCGATCAGCGTACGGTCCTGGCTGTGCTCGTAGACCTCCAACCGGTCCGAAAGCGCGGCTACCATCACGTCCGACATCGATCCGTTCCCCCCCGGGTTGGAGCAAGCGTGCCGGACGTGAGCAGGATTCAGCGGACTTACCGCCATCTCGTCAGCACCATGGATTCTCGGCCTCACGGTGCTCCCGTAGCGACCCTCAGCGAGGATCCCAGCTTGCGCACGGCAACTGAGCGCGTCCAGCACGCCGCAGGGCAACTTCAGGCCATATTTGACGCCTTTCCCGCGCTCACCTCGCTCACTGTGTACGTGGGCGACTCCCGGATCGGTGTGGCCACGCATACGGACTATCCGCCCGAGGGCGTCCGGGAAACCGACCAGGAACGTGACGATTCCTGGTCCCGCGGCGACGGCGACCGGTCGCTCCTGCCAGGAGCCTCACGGCACTACAAAGCCTTCCGCTACTCCTGTGCCCAGTGCCTCCACACGGTCTACAGCCCCGCTCCCACTCCACCCGCCTGCCCCACCTGCGGCAACCCCACAAGTGAGGACGCATGAAGCTCTCGGCCCTGGTGGGCGCCGCCGGCGGTGTGCTCGGAAAACGATTCCTGCTCGTCTCGTACCTGCCGACGATCGGATGCGCCCTGTTCCTCCTGGTACTCCTCTGGGCCGGCGCACCGCGAACAGCACCGGACTTCGACCGGGCCTGGGAGACGGCCGCGAAGCTCGGTGTCGGTGAGATCCTGGGCCTCTGGCTGGTAGCCACTTTGGTCGCTGTCGTCAGCCACCCGTTGCAACTGCGCTTGGTCCGCCTCCTGGAAGGCGAGTGGCCAACGCTGCTCGGTCCGCTGCGCCGACTCGCGGTCCACCGCCAGGAATCCCTGCGTCGAAGGCTCGGGAGCCGTATGGTCGCGGCCGGCGATCCGCCGTTGCCGGCAGAGGTGAACCGCGCGGGCGCCGTGTACGCCCGGTGGAGCACGCTGTACCCGCCGGCCGAACTCACACCCGCCCCCACCTCCCTTGGCAATACCCTTGCCGCCATGGAGCATTACGCCGGGTTCAGCCACGGGCTCGATGTGGTGGTCACCTGGCCGCGGCTCTACCCGCTCATCGAGGGGATTCACAAGGAGGCCGTGGACACCCATCGCGACGCCATGGACGCCGCGTGCCGCTTCTCCGTCATGGCGGCCGTCACCGCGGTGACCGCTGCCGGCCTGCTGTGGCAATCAGGATGGTGGCTCCTGCTCGCCCTGATGCCGGCCGTTCTGTCCCGGCTGTCGTACCGTGGCGCCGTTCAAGCCGCCATGGCTTACGGTGCCTCCATCGACGCGGCCATCGACACCCACCGCTTCGCCCTGTACGACAAGCTCTGCCTGCCTCGCCCGGAGACCCCGCGCGAGGAACGAGCCCTCAACGACACCCTGTGCTCACACTGGCGCCAGCGGGTCCCGTTGCCCGATGCCCTCGTGTACTCCCATCCACAGTCGGAGTAGGCCGGGGGCGACCGCACGTTCTCTGCCGCTGGTGCGAGAGGCTTGGTGCGCGTGGGGCCGTGCAGCCACTCAGGATGCGTTCAGGTGTCCGGTGGCACGGTCGTTGGCCATGACCTATGAAACGTCCGAGACATCCGCGGTCCCCGAGGCCGGTGGGCCTGTCGCTCCGGCCCGGCACCGGTTTCGCTGGAACAAGGTGCCCGAGCTCACCGTCTACTTCTGGATCATCAAGGTGCTGTGCACGACGGTCGGGGAGACCGCGGCCGACCTGCTGAACGAGAAGGCCGGCCTGGGTCTGACCGGTGTGTCGGTGCTGATGAGCGCACTGCTCGCCGTGGTGTTGGTGGTGCAGTTCCGTACGACGGCGTACCGGGCCGGGGTGTACTGGGCGGCCGTGGCTCTGATCAGCGTCGTCGGCACCCTGATCAGTGACAACCTGACCGACAACATGGGCGTGCCGCTGGAAACGAGTACGGCGGTGTTCGCGGTCCTGCTCGCGATCGTGTTCGCCGTCTGGTACCGGCGTGAGCGGACGCTGTCCATCCACAGCATTGACACCACCAGCCGTGAGTCCTTCTACTGGCTCGCGGTGCTGTTCACCTTCGCCCTGGGCACCGCGGCCGGCGACCTGGTCTCCGAGCGTATGGACCTCGGGTACTGGCTGTCCGCCGTCCTGTTCGCCGTGGCCATCGCCGCGGTGGCCATCGCGCACTTCGCGCTGGGGCTGGACGCGGTGTGGAGCTTCTGGATCGCCTACATCCTCACCCGTCCCCTCGGTGCTTCGATCGGCGACTACCTCTCCCAGCCGACGGGCGACGGTGGCCTGGGCCTGGGCACCGTGATCACCAGCGCGCTGTTCCTGGCGGTCATCCTCGGCTTGGTCGTCTACCTGAGCGTGACGCGCAAGGACGTCACCGAGGCGGAGCCTGCCGCTCGACACGCGGCCTGACCTGCCACACGACAGGCGTTCAGGACGCGTTCAGGCTCTCTGTGCCACGGTCGGAGATCACGACCGCCCGGCGGTCGGCTCATCTCACAGGGCGCTCGTCCCGCTTCCCGGGGGCGAGCGTCCTGTCGTTCGACCAGACAGGAGAGTGAATTGGAGAAACCGGAGGTCGTCACCGACCTCGACGTGGCGAGCACGTCGGGCAGGACCAAGTCGGTGATGAAGAAGCTGCCCGAGGTCACGCTGGCGTTCTGGATCATGAAGATCGCCGCGACGACCCTGGGTGAGACGGCGGGCGACCTCTTCGCGCAGACCCTGAAGCTGGGCTACTTCCTGACCACGGTCCTGCTGTTCCTGGTCTTCGTGGTGACGCTGGTGGTCCAGCTGCGCTCCAGCCACTACAACCCGTTCTTCTACTGGACCGTGATCCTGTCGACCTCCATGGCGGGCACGACCATGTCCGACTTCATGAACCGGGACGCCAGTGCCACATACCTCTCGAACGGCGCGACGAAGCTGGGCTGGGGACCGCAGGGCCTGGGCCTCGGCTACCCCGCCGGGGCGGCGATCCTGATCTCGATCCTCCTGACGATCTTCCTCGCCTGGAAGCTGAGCGGGATGACGTTCCAGATCCGCGACATCGTCACCTTCAGGGGCGAGGCCTTGTTCTGGGCGGCGATTCTCGTCTCGAACACCCTCGGCACATCGATGGGCGACTTCCTCTCCGACAGCTCCGGTCTCGGCTACCTCGGCGGCGCGTTGCTCGTGACCGGAGTGCTGGCCGTGCTGGCGGCGCTGATGAAGGTGCCCGTGGTGCCGAACGTGCTGCTGTTCTGGATCGCCTTCGTCCTCACCCGCCCACTGGGCGCCACCGCGGGCGACTTCCTCACCAAGCCGGTCGCCAAGGGAGGTCTGGATCTGGGTACCGCGGGCTCGTCCGCCGTGCTCCTCGCCGTCCTGTTCGGGCTGATGGCGCACGCCCACGTGCGGGAACGCCGGACGGTGAGGAAGGGGCAGGCACCGGTCACCCGGCGGGCAGACTGACCGTGAACCTGGCCCCCGGCGTGTGCCGAGGGTCGTGAGTCACATCACCGCCGGCGGCGCGGGCCAGGCGTCGCGCGAGCGGCAGCCCCAGGCCCGCGCCGTCGTGTCCGTCGCCGGGATCGGCGCGCCGGCCGGGCCGGAACAGCTCGTCCCTGAATGTCTCCGGCACACCGGGGCCGTCGTCGACGACGTCGATCCGCACGGCGCCGGGGACGCGCCGCGCGGACATGGTCACGCGGGAGTGGGCGTAGCGGACGGCGTTTGTCAGCAGGGGGCTGAGGATGCGCTCGACGAGAGCGGGGGCCGTCCCCGCCTGAAGCACCGGCGTCTCCGTCTCCGTCTCCACCACGGTCTTCACCTGGTCCGGGGTGTCGAGGTGCTGGAGCAGCCGGTCCAGGACGGGCGCGACATCAGTCGTGCCGGGGGCGGTCCCCGGCTTCAGCGCGTTCTCGCGGGCCTCGTTCAGCAGCGTGTCGCAGATGGTGCGCAGGGACTGGGCGGCCTCGGCGATCACCTCGTGGCTGGCACGGGTCTCGGCGTCCGTGCGGGGGCGGGCCCGCCACCAGTCCAGCTCCATGATGATCCGGGTGAGCGGGGTGCGTAGTTCGTGGGACAGCTCTCCCGTCAGCTGCTGTTCGTGGCGCAGCGAGGTGCGTATGCGGTCCAGGAGCGCGTCCAGTGAGATACCCAGACGGGCGAGTTCGGCCGGGTGATCCTCCGTGCCGAAGCGCTCGTCGGATCCTACGGCGCTCCACTGGGTCGCCTGGTCGGTCATGGTCCGCACCGGGCGCAGCGCCCGGCCGACGGACAGCCGGGTGAGCGCATACGTGCAGCCGAGCATCACGGCGTCGAGGAACAGCGACCCCAGCAGCAGGGTGTCGGCCGAACCGCGGTACGGCGCCAGGTCCAGCGCGGTGACGACAGCGGCGCCGGCGTGGCGGCCGGACACGGGGAGGGAGCACAGCCGGACCGGCTGGTGACCGTGAGCCTGTGCGGTCACACAGGCATGCTCGTGTTGCCGGGCCAGCCGGCCGGCGGCCTCGATCACGGGGCTGTCGCCCGAAGTGGACGGCGGCCTCTCCAACAGGCGGTTCCCGGCGTAGATCCACACGTTGGCGTCGAGCAGACCGTCATTGACGGTTTCCAGGACGCGCACCCGGGGACCGCTGGTATCGACGGTCATGGCCACCGCCGCCGCCCGGTCGCGCAGTTCGTCGTCCGCCTGGTGCTCCAGATGCCGGTCCATGACGGCGTTGAACACCACGGTCAGCATCGTCATCAGCAGGGCGGCCGTGGTGAGCGCCACCAGGGAGAGCCGACCGCGCAGAGTGCGCGGGACAACGCGGCGGAGGACACGGGGGGCGCGGATCATGACAGGCGGTGTCCGACGCCCCGCGCCGTACTGATCGTGAGGCTGCTGCCCGTCTCGCGCAGCTTGCGGCGCAGCCGGCTCAGGTACTGGTCCACCGTGTTGTCACTGACCTGCGCGCCCTCGGGCCAGCCCGCCCGTACCAGATCCCGGCGGCGCACCAGGGTGCCGTCCGCGGCGACCAGCGTGGCCAGCAGCCGGAACTCGGTGGGGGACAGGGTGCTGCGGACGCCGTGCACGGTCACGCTGTGGTCCACCGCGTCCAGGACCAGATCTCCGGACGGCACCGCCGACGCGGCGACCGCCCGTTTGAGGACGGCTCTCAGCACAGCGGCGAGCTCGACGAGGTGGAACGGCTTGGGCAGGTAGACGTCACCGCCCGCGGCGAAGCCGGACAGACGGTCGGTGAGCTGGTGCCGGGCGGTCAGGAAGATCACGGGGGCGGCGAAACCGTTGGCACGCATCGCCTGGCACACGTCCCGTCCGTCAGCGTCGGGCAGGCCGACGTCCAGCAGGGCCGCCGCGATTGAGCCGGTCGCCAGCCGCAGAGCGGTGGCACCGTCCGCGGCGAGGACGGGCTCGAAGTCCTCGTCGGACAGGCCACGGCGCAGCACGTCACGCAGGGCGTGATCGTCCTCGACAACCAGGATCCTCGGACGCATGGTCCTCCGTCGGAGCGTGAGCGGGGTCGGTCAGTTCGGTGAGGAAGGGTGCGGGGAGAAGGTGTGCGGCGACGCACAGGCATACCCCCAGCCAGCCGGCGGCGAACAGCCAGCCGCCCATGACGTCCGTGAACCAGTGCACGCCGAGGTAGACGCGGGTCAGCCCGACCGCCAGGCCCCAGCCACACACCGCGATCCGCAGAGCCGTGCTCCCACGCGGCGCGCGCAGGGTGAGTGCGACGGCCAGCAGGCCCGCGGCCAAGGCGGCCGTGGTGGTGTGACCCGACGGGAACGCCCAGCCGCTCGCGTGTGCCCGCCAGTCGGCCTGCGCAGGGCGCGGTCGGTGGACCAGTTCCATTGCGCCGTAGCGCAGCAGCTGTCCCAGGCCGAGGCAGGCGAGGCAGACGGCGGTGGCCGGCAGCCGGGACCGCGTCGTGCGGCCCGCGACGGCGCCGGCCAGCGCGGCGAGGACGTAGGGGACGAGGCCGGTGCCCGTGGCGGTCACCGCACGGGCCAGTGCCACGACCGCCTCCGGGCGGTGGCCGACGGACCACGTGAGGAAGCTGTCGTCCAGCCACAGCGGTGCGCCGGACCGGCCGATGACGACCAGCGTCAGGACGCTGAACGCCGCCCACGCGCCCACCCCGACGCTGCTCGCCAGGTCGGCGATGCTTTTGCGGTTCATGAGCCGGACAGCAGCAGCCGTAGGGGTCCGGCCGCCGTCAGCCGCCGGGCCAGCTCCGTCGACCGGCGTGTGAGCACCAGGAGCGACGCCAGTGCGACAAGCCCGCCCAGGACCAGCCCGACCAGCACGTCGTGCGGATAGTGCACGCCGACCCAGACCCGGGACGCCGCCATGGCGATCGCCGCCACACAGGCGACCGCACCCAGCCGCCGCGACACGAACAGCAGCGCCACCGCCGCCGCGGCGGCGATCGCCGCGTGGTTGCTGGGGAACGACCAGTCACCCTGCGCCGGACACGCCTCCAGCGCCCGCACCGGCAGGCCGCGGCACGGCCGGTCCTCTCGGACCAGCAGCTTCAGGACGGCATCCACCCCGTACGCCAGAAGCACGACCACCGGAACCGCCAGAGCCGTCATCGCCGCCGCCGCACCCGCACGTCGCGCCCGCCACCAGCCCAGAGCCATGAGCACGGCGAACACCGCCAGCCCGTACGTCGACCACACCTTGATCGTGGTGTCCAGCCAGCCCGGCGAGTGCCGGGCGAGGTCCACCACCTCCCGGTAGACGGAGCCGTCGATCGACGCGCCGCCGAGCGCGAGCATCATCCGCGGACCTCCTCGGCCTGCGCGCGCCTGTCGCACCGGTACAGCTCCGCGGCGAGCGGAATCAGCGACACCGCCACGATCAGTCCCACCAGGGGCAGCAGCCAGCGGTCCAGGCCGGGAATCGACGAACGCAGCGCGCACCCCGTCAGGGTCAGGCCGACGCCGCACACCGGGCCGCGGACCACCTGCCACACGGTGACCACCCGGGCGGGCACCGCCAGGGCCCCCGCGAGCGGGAGAGCACGGTACGAACCACCGGCACGCATCCCGCCGGCACGATCGCCTTCGCGTGGCCGTAGCGCACGAGCAACAGAAGGGAGTCGCCCGGCAGGAAGAAGCCGTCCAGCAGCCCTGTGCCGGCGAACATCACCGCGCGGAGGCCAAGGGCGCCGAAGGCGGCCAGCAGCGACTGCGTGCTGAGAGGGTTCACCGCGAGCTGCGACGGGTGTGGTCATCGGCAGGAGTCCCTTTCTGTGCGGGCGACCGGATGCACGACGCCCCGACCGTCTGCGATCGAGCAGACGGTCTACAGAACTGTAGACGATTGCGGGGTGAGGATCGTTCCCGTGCGTGCAGAACCCGACGAGCTCCTGGGTGCGGTGAAGGGTGAACGCCGGCCGACGGGCGAATCGAAGGCCGTGGCGATGGCCGCGCTCTTCTCGCGCAAGCGGGTCGGGATCGTCGCCGCGGTGGTCCGGGCCGGGCTCGGGCGAGTTCCGCCTGTGCCGGGCGGGTCAGGGTCCGTCTGCGGACCGGCATCGGCTCCCGGGCCGACCTCCAGGGCTTTCAAGCCGGCTCCAGTCCGCGACCTCGGCGACGCGCTCGACAGCGCGTGGCCTTCAACACAATTTGCCCATTTTGGCGAGAGGTATGCCTATAAGTGATGTCATGGCTGGTTGCACTCCTTCGGCGATCAGCGCAGGGATGCAAAGACCAGTGACAGGGAGAAGCGCTTGATCACGCTGTTCACACGTCGCACCGGGCTGGTGGCCACGACCGGCGTACTCGGCGGCGTACTCGCCATCACGGCCCTCGGCGGTACGAGCAATGCTGCCACCGGCGGCAACGATGCCGGGACCCCCCCGACACCGCAGGCGGGGGTAAGCCAGTCAGGCACCCAGGAAGCTTCCGACGCCCGAATAGAGATCACTCCCGGGCAAGGCGCCTACAACGTCGGGACCAACGACCCGGTCGGTGTGACCGTCAGCAAGGGCAAGCTCACCAAGGTGACCATGACCGCCGTCGCGACCGGAGCCGAGACCCCGGGCACTCTGTCCGCGGACGGCACTTCCTGGAAGCCGAACGGCCGGCTGGAGCGTGCCACCAAGTATCAGATCACCGCAGAGGCCGACGACGCCAAGGGTCGCTCCGTCACCGGCAACGCCACGATCACCACGGTGTCCCCGGCCAACGACTTCATCGGGCACGTCTCCCCCGAGGACGGCTCGACCGTCGGCGTGGGCATGCCGGTGACGGTCACGTTCGACAAGGCGATCGGCGACAAGGCCACCGTGGAGTCGGAGATCCAGGTCAGCTCCAGCAGCGGCCAGCAGGTCGTCGGTCACTGGCTGAACGACCACCGCCTGGACTTCCGCCCCGAGAAGTACTGGACGTCCGGCTCCACCGTCACCGTCACGCTCAGCCGCGACGGCATCCAGAAGACGGTCACGTTCAAGATCGGCCGGAGCCAGATCAGCACCGTCGACGCCAAGACCAAGCAGATGACCGTCGTACGGGACGGCAAGACGATCAAGACCATCCCGATCTCGTCCGGAAGCGCCGAGCACCCGACGTACAACGGTCAGATGGTGATCTCCGAGAAGTTCGGGCATGTCCATATGAACGGTGCGAGCGTCGGCCTCACCGAGAAGGACGGGAAGCCCTCGTACGACATCAAGGCCGTTCCGCACGCCATGCGCCTGACCGACTCGGGCACGTTCATCCACGGCAACTACTGGGCTGCCGACTCGATCTTCGGCAAGGTGAACACCAGCCACGGTTGCGTGGGCCTGAAGGACGTCCGGGGTGGCGGCGACGGCAGGCAGCCCGCCGCGTGGTTCTTCGACCAGTCGATGATCGGCGACGTCGTGGTCGTCAAGAACTCCGAGGACAAGACCAAGTTGGCGCCGGACAACGGCCTCAGCGACTGGAACATGCCGTGGCAGCAGTGGGTCGCGGGCGGCCCGACCACCTGACACCACGCCACTCTCCGGTCAGCGGAACCGGCATCCCTTCCACCAGGCGGTGGCCGACACCCTGTCGGCCACCGCCCGCGGCGTCAGGACCCACTACGGCTCGCCGCCCAGCCCGGCCGAGCCGACGTCCTGCGGACACGCTGGTCGCCCCGCCGCCACGGTCGTGCACTGCGTCGGCCGAGTCCTGGCCGACGCACCGAAGGACGTCACCAGGTTCTGCGGACGTCGCACGACGAGCACACGGAGCGGGCCCCAGGGGGGAGGGGCCAGGCGCTTAGCGAGGCTCCCCCTTTACGATGCCCAGATCGCGGCGCACGCAGGGATGCGCCCGTTGGGGAGGGGATCCAGTCCATGGCGAACAGACGTACCCGGCACGGCGGTTGGAGATCGGGGGCGCTCCTGGTCGCCGCCGTCGTAGGCGCTCCGCTGCTGTCGGCGACACCCGCCGTGGCCGTGCACGGCGCGGTGCCCGGCGATTTCAATGGCGACGGTTACCGTGACGCCGTGCTGCCCGCGCCGGGGGCGAACGTCGCCGGCAAGACGGGGGCCGGTGCCGTGGTCGTGCTCTACGGATCGGCGTCGGGGCTGTCCACGTCCCGGCGGGTGACCATCACCCAGAACAGCGCGGGCGTGCCGGGCGCGGCCGAGGCGGACGACGGCTTCGGTTCCGCCACCGCCACGGCCGACCTGAACCGGGACGGCTTCGCGGACCTGGTGGTGTCCGCCCCGTACGAGGACACCGGGCGGGGCGAGGACGCCGGCATGGTGACGGTGCTGTGGGGCAGCAAGAAGGGCCTTACATCCGGCACCGACCTGCCGGCGACCACCGCGGGCGCGTACTACGGTCTGGACGTCGCAGCGCTCAGCACCGGCCCCGGTACGAAGACCGAGGTGCTCGTCGCCGGGTACGAGGGGGCGATGAGCTTCAGGGGGCCGTTCAGTCGCAGCGGCACGTACGGCGACGCCGTGGAGAACATGTACACCGCTTCCGTCGGCAGCGTGGCGCTGGGCGATTTCCACCACGGTGGCTTCCCGGAAGACGTCGTCGTCACCGTCCGGCTGGCCGACCTGAGCGGCGGGGCGGTGTACGTCGACCCCGTTCTGGGGGGCTGGCAGCAGAAGGGCAACGGCCTGATCGCGGCCACCGGGGACGTCAACGGCGACGGGTACGCCGATCTCGTGGTCGGAGACCCGGACGAGCCGGACAAGGCCGGTGTCGACGGCGCGCCCGGCGGCCGGGTGCTCGTGTGGTACGGGTCGGCGCAGGGCATCGCGTGGGAGGCGCAACCGGTGCAGCTCACCCAGAACACCGCCGGTGTTCCTGGTGCCAGCGAGAAGGGCGACCACTTCGGCGGTGCCCTCACGGTGGCCGACCTGAACCGCGACGGGCTCGCGGACATCGTGGTCGGCGCGCCGCTGGAGGACACGGGCAAGCGGAACGCCGGGCAGGTCACGGTCATCCCAGGCCGCCGCACCGGCGCCCTGGGCGGCGGCGCCTACGCCTTCACCCAGGACACCGCCGGCATCCCCGGGGGCGACGAGGCCGACGACGCGTTCGGCACCACCGTGTCCGCCGGCGACATCAACAAGGACGGCAAGGCGGAACTCTTCATCGGCGCCGCGGAGGAGAACTTCGGCACCGGCGCGGTCTGGGTCCTCCCGGGCGGCACCGGCGGCCCCACCGCCAAGGGCAGCCGCGTGATCACCGCCGCGTCCGTCGGCTTCCCGCAGAAGTACAACACCCGCCTCGGCGGCTACGGGCTCCTCGGAGTCATCTGAGCGCAACACCTGCACTGCGCCGGTCTTCTCCAGGGCCCTCGGTCTCGCTGGGGAAGACCCGCAGCCGGATGGCAGACAGCTCCCGGCCCACGACCATGCCGTCCTCGCTGCGGCCGGCAATGGCCGTGCCGGCTGGCCGGCCCGCCTGCTCGCTGACCGGGGCGGAGGGCTGGTTTCTCACTTTCAGGTGAACGCTTCTGCGGAGCTGGGGCGAGGTCGGTCGATGGCGGACGGACACGGGGGCCTCCAGGTCTGGTGGAAGTGCTCGTGTGCCGCCTGACTCCTAGGAACACCCGGCCCAGGTGACAGCCGGGCCCAGCCGGCTTCGCGCCGGCCAGTAGCCAAGTGCCGTCGACGTCGCGCCACCGGGCGGTCGCTCAGCGCCGCTTGATCACGGAGGCAGGCCCCCTCCCTCTTACCGTTGATCTCACTGATTCACGCGATGCCACGACCCCGTTCGCGATGGCACCATGTGTGCCGCGAAAGCATGGTGAAAGATGAGGGGTTTCCATGTCGCCGGACCCATCAACCACTCTCCACACCACGGACTCGGTGCCGGCCCACCGCCGACGGCTGTACTGGCGAGAGGCGCTGTCCCGGACCTTCGGAGCGGTTGACATCAGCGTTCCTGAAGAGGTGTATTCCGGCACGGTCCGCACGTCACCACTGGGCCGCATCCGGGGCGTCACTGTGGAGGGCGACCCTATGCAGACCCTCCGCACCCGACGCCTCATCGCCGGAAGCACCAATGACAACCACGTCGTCGTGATGCTGCTCAGCAGGGGGAACGCCCGGGTCGAGCAGGATACTCGCGACGTGCACGTGCGGTCAGGGGCTCTCTTCGTCTATGACAGGGCGCGCCCCCTACGGCTGACCTTCCCCGAACCGTTCCAGACGAAGTCCCTCGTCCTGCCACGGCACGTCCTGGACCTGCGCGAGTCCGACCTGCACCAGATCACGGCCGCGCCGCTCGGCCGCGAGTCGGCGCTCGGCACGTTGCTGACACCGTTGCTGTCCCGGCTCGTGGAGACCGCCGCGACGTACCCGCAGCGGACGGGCGAGTCGATCGCCCGCAACGTCGTGGACATGGTGCAGACCCTCGCCGAGGAGCGACTCGGCAGACCCCCCACGGACACCCCGACTGCCGCCCGGATGTTGCTGCTGCGCATCCGGGCATACATCGATCAGCACCTGTCGGACCGGGACCTGACGCCGGACACCATCGCCCGGGCCCACCACATCTCCGTCCGCTATCTGCACAAACTGTTCGAGCTGGAAGACATCACCGTCAGCCGGTGGATACAGAAGCGCAGACTGGAACACTGCCGACGCGACCTGGCCCGCCGGTCAGCGGAGCCAACGATCGGCGCAGTGGCCCACCGCTGGGGGTTCACGAGCGCCTCGCACTTCAGCCGGGTGTTCCGCGCCACCTACGGCGTCTCCCCTGCCGAGTGGCGGAACTCCATCGTGCTCGGAGCCACCGCTTCCGCGATGCCCTGGTAGTGCTTCGTTACGTCCCGATGGTGACCGGTGCCGCTTGCTGGAGACGGGAGGCGCGGACGAGTCACACCAGGATCGCCGGCAGTACCGCGGTCAGGGGGCGGGAGCAGGGCATGGAGGACCTGAGGACGGGCCACGGAATCACCGAGCAGAATTCGCCCCAATCACTGCAATCCGCCCTGCCGCAGACGGCCACTGTCGCGCGCTGGCCTTCGTCATCACGCCCGGCCAGGCCGGTGACGCAAGAGCCGCAGATTCCGGTCTCGCCACCTCCACCCTCAACCAGGCCGCAGAACACCGCGCCGCGCGCCGATACAAGACCCATGCTCAACGACCTACGAGACACCGGCGTGCTCGTCGAGGACAACGCGGACGTCGCCATCCCCATCCACCACCGTGATGACGTCCACGAGGACGACCTCCCCTGCGCCGGCGATGCCGACCTGATCGTGGCGAGGCACCGCGACGGCTCCACCGCCACCATCACCGTCGCCGCCCAGGGCCACCCCTCCCGCTTCGTCGATAGGACGCAGCCGTGACGCCGCCTCTGTAGGGTCTCCAATTCGGCGCCGGAATATCACGGCTGGTGCCGGATGGATGTCGGATCCGGAGTGGCGCCGAGACCTGCGGGTCGTGCCTGTACGTTGTTCGCGTTGACCGCCGACGTCTGGAAGGCTGAGCGGCCGAGCCGGGAACAGCCGGTCCGGCCGGCACGGTTGCATCGATCGAGGAACCGGCGCCGCACCGGCGGGGAACACGGAGACCACAAGGTCGTCCGCCCCACCAGGATGCGGACGCCACGATCGTGGTACGCCGGCCGCACACTCAGACCAAGACGTATTTCTCCAGGAGGAACGCTTCATGACTGACCGGCCCTTGACGCTCATGGCAGTGCATGCCCACCCCGACGACGAGGCGACCGGAACCGGTGGGATCCTCGCGCGGTACGCGGCGGAAGGCATCCGCACGGTTCTCGTGACGTGTACCGACGGCAGGTGCGGTGACGGACCGGGAGGCGTCAAGCCGGGCGATCCCGGGCACGATCCGGCGGCGGTCGCCTTGATGCGCCGTCAAGAACTCGCGGCGAGCTGTGCCGTCTTGAAGGTCAGCGATCTGGAGACGTTGGATTATGCCGACTCCGGGATGATGGGCTGGCCGAGCAACGACGCCCCCGGATCCTTCTGGCAGACCCCCGTGCAGGACGGCGCGGCCCGGCTCGCGGAACTCATGCGGCACTACCGACCTGATGTGGTCGTCACCTACGACGAGAACGGCTTCTACGGCCACCCCGACCACATCCAGGCCCACCGCATCACGATGGCGGCGCTGGAGATGACCACGCTGGCACCGAAGGTGTACTGGACCACGATGCCTCGTTCGATGATGCAGCGGTTCGGCGAGATCATGCGCGAGTTCCACCCCGACATGCCGGAGCCGGATCCTGCCGAGGCCGCCGCGATGGCCGAGATCGGCCTCCCCGACGATGAGATCACCACGTGGGTGGACACGACCGGGTTCAGCGGTCAGAAGTTCGACGCGCTGGCCGCGCACGCCAGTCAGGGCGACAACATCTTCTTCCTCAAGATGGGAAAGGAGAGGTTCGGCGAATTGATGGGCATGGAGACCTTCGTACGTGTCCAGGACACCACCGGCGCGGCCATACCCGAGAACGACCTCTTCGCCGGACTGCGCTGATCCGCGCCCGTCCGGCCGGACGGGAAGGGGCATCGACCGCACGGCGCGAATCCGGCGTGCCCGGCGGGCGCAGACCGCTGCGGAAGTCGACCGGGAACTGCGCTGCCTGACCGAGGGCGAGCGCCGCCGGGTCCTTGAGGAGCGGCTGCGCGAGCAGGCCCGCGCGGACCAGGCCCCTGCCGTGATGGGGCCGGCGCGGTTGCCCAGGAGCGGGCGGAGCGCGAGCGCCGGGCACCCCCGTGCGAGGACTGCGGGCAGGACCTGTTGGCCGGCCTGTGCGAGGCGTGCGGTCATCGGCGCCGTACCGGGGTGGCGATCGTGGAGGCCGGCCTGGTCGCCGTGGCCTGGTCAGCCGCCCCGGTACGCGGACGACGCCGCCACCGTCGCCGCCCGCATCCGGGCATCGCTGAACGCCGATGTCGAACGAGCCAGTCGCGCCGGACGAGGACCCGACCCGGGCGGCGTCAGCGCTCGCCTTCGCCGCGCTCCAGGCCGTGGAGCAGGCCCCGCCGGAGTACCACACCAGCGCCCTCGGGCGGCTGGGCCGGTCCGAGGAAGCCGAGGCGGAGGCCCGGCGGGCGTACAAGACCGAGCAGAACCGCCGCTGTCAAGCACAACCCGCATGGCGCGGACGCTATCGCCGCCGCGGCGAAGGCCGACGACTCCGCCCGGGAGCGCACCGCGGAGTACCTGGCCGCGGTGAGGCTGGAGCAGCTGCGCGAGCAACTGGCGGCGCGGATCGAGCGGGCCGCGACCGCGCCGCGGACGGACCGGCTGACCGAGTTCGCCCCCGCTCGCTGGACGGCGACGTCGCCGTGCCGGTGATCGCATGAGCACATGGTCGCCCCGACCGCCGGCGGCAGCGCCCTCGTGGCGCTGATGAAGGTCGGGGCCTCCGGCCGGCTCGCCGAACCGATGCGGGGCCGCTCGCGCATCGTCTCCTCGGAGACTTCTCGAAGACGTTCATTATGTGGTTGCTTCGGCCGGTTGGCGTGCGGTAGCCCTGCATGACTCCCTGGCCGAATTCGCCGGGGGAAGTGCTGGCGATAATCTTGAGCGAGTCTTCAGCGGGGACCGGGCATGGGGGAGGGTCGATGGAATCTGAGGCAGCGCAGAACCGTTCGGCGGGAGATGCCGAGGCTGAGATCACTGAAGTGCAACAAGAGCAGCGGAGGCTTGAGGAGGAGATCCGCATCCTGCGGAGTCAGCAAACAAGCGTGGTAGGCGGTTTGGCCGGGCTCGTGACCGTATTGCTGGCGAGAGTGCTCATGATTGTGGCCAGCCTGGCGGTGGTTGGAATTCCGCTGGTCTTCGCCTTCTTCGACGAAGACCGACTGCACATGACCGATGACTATGCGGCTATCGTCTCGGGTACCACTGTGGGCGCGTTTGTGCTCTCTTGGTTCGAGGTGCATTACATTCTCAAGCGGATGGAGAAGACCGCGACCGTCGCTACTCTTGAGTATCACGACAGGTGGCGCGGGCTGGCAGGGTGGGTGAGGATTCTGGCGGCCTGGGTGGCTGTCTGGCTCGCTCAGACGGTGTCTATTTTCCTTGTGGCTCTGTGGGCATCGATTGAAGATCACGGGCCCGCCAGATGGCTGGTCTGGTACTCATGGCTGACGGCTGGAGGCAGCGTCCTGATGCTGTTTTCCACCGGCATGAGACGTCTCATGGAGGCGTCAGTCGAAATGACTTCCACGGCTTTGAGCAACTATGCGGAGGAACCGGGCGGTGAGGGGGCAGCAGGGCAGTCGCAGCCCACGTGATGGCGGCAGTCACCACGGGCTGTCGCGCATCTCTGCTTCGTCCAGTGCGGTATCCGCCGTGAAGTAAAGGGCGTTGGCGAGGAAATCCAGGCCGCCGAGCCGGCCGCGGACTTCGAGATGCCGAAGAGTGGCGCGAGTTGACGCAACACCAAGATCCGCTACGCCGACGATCCCGAGATCTGCCCGGTGTGGGCCTGGACCGCCTACCGCGAGCGCCTGATCGCCGAGCACGGCCCGCGCTGGGCCGCCCCGTCCACCCCCACCTTCGTCGGCAACGACCGGTGGGGCCACATCACCGGCGGCCTGGAACCGGACTCCGTCACCCGCGCCATCAAGCGCATCTCCGCCCGAGCCGGCATGCCTACCGCCTGGACCGGCCCCTCCCCGCACATCGGACTGGCCTCCACCGCCCGCAAGAAGGGCACGGACGAGATCGCCATCACCGACCCGCGGGGCTGGGCCCGCCACTCCCGCTCCATGCGCGGCTCCATGCAGATCGGCGACGGCTGGCACGGCAACGCCGCCGCCGGCCCCGCCCGGACGGTACCCTCCACCTCCGCGTGGGGCTCACCCTGCGCGCGGACGGCAACCTCGGCGGCACCCGCCCCTTCACCGGGCCCAGATCCGGATCCAACCCTGACTGGCAAGTAAGGCGATCGGCGCGCACAACTCAACCGGCAGCAGGTGAGGGCTTCTATAACCACGCCTCGTCACCCGACTTGAACCTGTTCGGCAGGTGCGAGCCTGATAGCCAGGCGGTAGCAGCCGGTGCCGGTCTCGATGATCGCGCTGTTGAAGGTCAGGCGGTCGACGATGGCCGCGCAGGTCGATGAAGCGGGCGGCGCCCAGAGGCCGGTCGCTTCGTCGGTCAACCGCAGACGTGAATCAACTCGGTGACCCGCCCCGCATACTGGTAGGGGCCTCGTTGCGGCAAGACACCAACTACCAGGGGGAAGTGCAGATGGATGTGGGTTCGGTGCTCGGCGGCATAGGCCGGGTGGCGGCTGGGGTGGGCCGGTTCCTGTGGGAGGTGGTGACCGCGCCGACCACGGGCACGGAGGATGACGCCCGGTACGAGATCGGCAGGCTCGCCGACAAGATCGAAGACGAGGTACCGGAGGAACTGCGGGACCGGGCATGGGGTCTGGTCCTCAAGGCGCTGTACGAGGTACCCCGCGAGATAGAGGAGTTGGTGGAGGAACACCGGGGCTTCGACGGCGAGGAGGCTGAGGAGCCGCCGGGCAAGCAGTGATGCCGGTTTCCGTAGGCGCCCGTCAACTTGCAAGGGGCGGTGGGCCCTTCGGGTCTACCGGGGAACGGCACCCCAGCCCGTCTCACACCGCGAGGAGCTCAATCGACGACCGAGGTAGCTGAGCTGGAGTTCCGCCCCGCCCTGGCCCGTACTTCCTACGGATTCCTCAAGAATCCCTCGCAGTCGAAGAACCGTTCCCCGGGACGCCGAAGGACGCCTTCGTGATCGAAGAACCGTTCCCCGGGACGCCGGTGGATGCCTTCTGTGTCGTAGAACCGGTCGCCGGGGCGACAGAGGTTGCCGTCATGGTCGTAGAAGCGCTCGGTAGTCGAATACACACAACCCCCTTGGACTCGGAGCGGCATCCCGCCCCACTGTAGATACGGTCCGATGGCCAGGGGGGTAGTCGGTCGCCTTCGCCTCCAGTGGCCGAGCCCTTGGGGTCTTCGCGTGGCTCGTCCACGGTGTTTCGGGATCACCAGGCGCTCACCGCCCCTCCGCGGACTGTCTCACCGCAGCTGCGGTCAGACAGCCGACTCCCGGCGAAGGGCGAGCGATGCGGGTTGGTACGCCGTCGCCGTCGTCTCGACTCCCTTGAGTTGGAATCTGTGGGAAGCCGCCTGCCTGAACTACCTGGTTCGTGCAGAGCTTGGGAAGGGTTTCCAACTGTCGTGCTCTGGCCGTCCGGAGTCGGCACTGGCTCGTGGGGCAGGGGCTCGGGATGCGGACCGGGAACCGACGCATCCGGCGCAGACCGTGAGTTGGATCACAGACCGGGGAGTTCTGCCGTTGCGGGCTGTTTGCCCAAAACCGGTTGACCGTTCTCCCAGAGGGGGGCGCAGGTGATGACGATGGTGCAAGGGGGGACGGCATGGGGGAGAAAGGCGCGAATACCCGTGCGGATCTCCTGCCGTGTCGGTGCCAACAGCGGCCTGTTCGACCGCTGGAACTACGACGAGACTGAAAGCTACGCGATCGGCTCCTGAGGACCAGCGAGCGAAGATCCAGCCGCTGCGGCGGGGTGCCACGCCGGAAACTTCCCAGGAGCGGTGTCCCTGGGGGAGTGCAAGGCGCAAGACCCACGCCATGCGCCCCTGGCGACGGCCTCGGCGCCGCCGAAGTCAGCCTTCGCGAAGCCGAACTGCTCCACCCCGCCGTCCTCGCGATCCCGGTGCGACAGCCAGCGCATCCGCGGGGCCAGGCGCCGTGTAGCGATCTGATATGGGTTGCGCCAAACTTTCGGGGCACCAGTGGTGGGTAACTAGTAACGCTTCGAAAGTGAGGCGATCTGTGCCCCGTACTGCCCGAAATCAGGGCCAGGGCCCGCCTGCCGACCGTCAACTGGCAGTCTCCGTGGCGTTCGAGGGCAGCGCCGAGATCGCCGAAGCTCGCAGTGTGGCTCGCGACTTCCTCACCTCGTTGCAGGCTGTACATGGCCTACCGGTGTCCGCTCGTGCGATGGGGATGGTCCAGCTTGCGGTGAGCGAGCTGGTGACCAACGCCCGCAAATACGCACCCGGCCCCTGTCTGCTGGACCTGGAGGTCAGTGAGGGGGCCGTCCAGGTGAGCGTGTGGGACAGCAGTACGACGCTGCCGTCGGTGAGCCCAGCCGACCCGGACCGGATCGGTCAGCACGGCCTGGAAATCGTGCTGGCGGCCTCCCAGACCTTCCGTGTTCACCGGGAGCCCATGGGCAAGCGCATCACCGCGACCGTCCAACTCGCCGACGACCCGGGCGGTGACGTCACCGGCCGCCAGCTCATGTGACGTCAAGTCCTGTGCCGGGCCCTTCCTGGTGGGGCCCCGTGCGCGCGGTCGCCAAGGCGGTGCGCGCCGCGAGGAGCGGATACCCCAGCCGCGCGGCGACGTCCTGAGCGCTCGCGGCTGGCCCCTGCTCCAGCAGCGCCGCATCCGCCGCTGGCCGCAGCTCCCTCACGAACTGGTGGCGCGGGATCGAGACGGCTACCGTCCGTCGTCCTACAGAACCTGCCCATCATCGCCCGCCCCCTGTGGCGCTGCGCTCACGCCGCCGCCGAAAGCGGCCCCGCCGCCATCTTCAGCTGACCTGTCCGCCCATCGCTGGGGGGAAGGACCATGAAGCCCACACCGCCCGCCGCGGCCGTACTCTCAACTGCCTTCTACGCCTTCTACGCCTTCGACGACCTGCACCGCCCGGCAGGCCGAACACGCCTACGCCGCCGCACGCCTCCCACAAGAGGAAGCCCAGCTCAGCGTCACCCAACTCTTCAATCTCATCGCCAGCCACCAACTGGACCTGGATCACGACCAGCAGTGCCCCACCGCTGGGCGTGGGAGTAGCACACCCGGGCCGTCGCACATCGTGCCGGCCGCACCCCCACCCCTGCTGTGAACACCGTGCTCCTCCACGACGACCTCCACCTGAGCATCGACCGCATCGCCACCATCAGAGGCATCGACCTCGCACGGGTCACCACGCTGCTGCCCACCGCCCACCGCCCGCCGCATCCGACAACCG
Source organism: Streptomyces canarius (assembly GCF_014650735.1). Lineage (NCBI taxonomy): Bacteria > Bacillati > Actinomycetota > Actinomycetes > Kitasatosporales > Streptomycetaceae > Streptomyces > Streptomyces canarius. The sequence continues at coordinate 146,052 of NZ_BMVN01000005.1, read as the reverse complement.
GTCGACCTCACAATCGCACCCCGTACCCACAAGCCCCCCGCGCTGCCTACCGTCACGCATGACGTCACTCCACAGGGTGCGTGTGATCGTGCTGGCGCTGTGACCGGATAGGTTCGCCGGGTAGGTGGACGAGAAGCGGACCGTGGCGGGCACGGGAAGGCGGGCGATGAGTGACAACTACCTGACGGTGATCCCGACTGACCCTCACTGGCAGCCCAGTAAAGTTGCGGCGGATCGTGCTGCGGCCATGCTGTCGGAAATGCTCCCCGACGACGACGCCCGCCGTGGTCTGGAAGCCATGTGGCACGACAGCGTCCAGGTGGTCTCCTGCGGCGCCAACCTGGAGACGGTCTCCTGCCATCACTGCGGTGGGGAGTTCGCACTGGGCTGGTGGGCGGAGGCCGTCTCGGAGCGCTATGCCGAGGGCTTCTCGACGCTCATGGTGACAGTTCCGTGTTGTGAGGTCGAGATGTCGCTCAACGAGTTGGCATACGACTGGCCGATGGGGTTCGCACGGTTCAGGATCGAGATCCTGTATCCGAACCGGGCATGGCTGAGCGACGAGGAGCTTGCCTCCCTCACGGGCGCGCTCGGACACCCCCTGCGACAGATCCTCATCCGTATTTAGTGCTGTGACCAGGCAGGTTCGCCGGTGCGGTCTGGCTGTGGCTTCGAGGGGGCGCCTGCCCCAGTGGATGCCCTTCTCGAGGTAGGCCCTTAGCTCCGGCGAGTACGACGGGTCGCTGCGGAGGTGATCGAAGCCGACGCAGCGGAACCGAAAGGGGCAGCCGTCGCCACCGGCTTTGACATTGGTCGACTCGACGCACCCCCGTAGGGGACGGAGACCTGACCGATCCGCAGGCGGACGTGCTCGTGCTCCAGGAGCCGGCGGGCCTGGGCCGAGATCCGGTTGCCGTGCCGGTCGAACTGGTGCGAGACGAGCTTGTCGACCGCGGACCGGGTCCGCTTCTCGGTCAGCCGACAGTGGATTTGTGTAGTTTGCAATGACCTGTGGCCCATGAGCTCGCGGAGCAGGTCGGGCAGGGTTCCGGTGTCCGCGTGCCGTTGCGCGTAGGAGTGCCGGTAGGAGTGGAGGACGACTTCGCACTTGGGGAATTCGGTGCCCTAGGCCAGCAGCAGGGGCGGCATGGCGTTGAGGCAGCGGTGGTGGACGTTGCCGATGTGGCTCATCCGGTAGGGCTGGGTGTCGCCGGAGTTCGGTCGGGGCCGGAGAAGAGGACGAGCCCGGTCAGCTCGGTGTGGGGGAACGGGCTGGGAACTTCCCTGGCAGGTCCAGCATCGTGACGTGTAACGGCCCACTCGTCAGCTCAACCGGTGACCGGGTTGCAGCGTTCGACGGCACCCGGTCCCGCGCCGAACGAGTTGGTCCGGAATTGCGTTCACCGGAGACGTTGCCGTTCCGCTACTCGGTGGTACCGTATAGCGGTACTCGGTATCGCGTAGTACCGACAGGGCTGAGGAGCACCCGCGATGGACGACCTGACGGAGATGTTGAAGGGCACGCTCGAAGGGTGCGTGCTCGAAATCATCGGCAGCGAGGAAACCTACGGGTACGCCATCACCCGCCGGCTGAACGAGCTCGGCTTCGCCGACGTCATCGAGGGGACGGTGTACACCATCTTGCTGCGGCTGGAGAGGAACGGGCTCGTCCAAGTGACGAAACGGCCATCCGGGGTCGGTCCGCCGCGGAAGTTCTACGCGCTCAACGACGCCGGACGCGAGGAACTCGCGAAGTTCTGGGCGAAATGGCAGTACCTCTCATCGCGCATCAACAGGCTCAAGGAAGGCGGGAGATGAACTTCTGGGAGAAGGTCACAGGAAGCGATCTCACCAGGGAATGGAAGGCGTTCGAAGCCCGGGTCGAGACCCTGCCCGACGACTACCGGGCGGTGTGGGAACAGATCGTCGCCCACCTCTTCCCCTACGGGGACTTCACCGGCCGCAACCTGACGCCGATCCTCGACTCCGCCCTGGGACTGCTCGAAGTGTCGGCAGCGGACGGGCAGAGCATCCACGAGGTGCTCGGCGACGACGTCCGGGGCTTCTGCACGGCGCTGGCCGGCGGAGCAGGGGCCCGGACTTATCGCGACCGGTGGCGCGAGCAGTTGAACAGGAACGTCGCGAGGAAATTGAGCCGGCTGGGAGGCTGACGTGAGCATCCAAGACATCATCGAAGGCAAGAAACAGTGGCGGGCGCACCTGGCCCGGGTCAAGGCACTCCCGCCGGACTACCAGATCGTCTACAAGGAGATGCAGAAGTACCTGTTCAAGGTCGGACCGGTCAGCCTGTCCGACGGACCCCTCCTCCCTGGAATCGTCGACTTCTTCGAGGAGGGCGCCGCCGCGGGCAAGGGAGTTCTGGAACTCATCGGCACCGACGTCGCCGCGTTCTGCGACGACCTGATCAAGGACTCTCCCACCTACGCGGATGCCTACCAGGAATCCATTGGCGGGGAATCCGACGCGGCCAGGAAGTGACAGCCGTCCGACCGGTTCGCGACGCTGCCGGTGCAGCTGGCTGTTCGCCCCCGTGGCCTGGTGCAGCGCACCCACCAGTGCCTCTACAGGGGCTTTGAGCTGGGTGATCTGCTGGGCGTCGGCTGCCCCGAGCTCCTTGAGCCGTCGCACCTGCCGGCGCAGACACCGCTCGCTGTCCGGCGTCCCTCCCCGGGCCCGGAACTGCTCGCAGAACTGCGCCTTCAGGTCGGTGCCGTACCTGATCGCTGAGGCCAAAGCTCACAATCCGAGCGGATCTCTCAAGGTCCGGGTGGGACCTGCGGTGCATCGGGCACATTTACTGCCGGATCGGTAGCCTGTGTGCCAACTTGCGCTGAGCCCGTTCGCCAAGGAGACGGACATCAACGGATAGTGGCTACCGCAGCAGCCTGGCCAACTCGTCGGCCCCGTCCATGAGCACACCGAACGCACTCCACCATTTGTACCGGTCATGGATGAGCCGATGCTCCCGCTCATAGCCGCCGTAGAGGGCAGCGATCCGATGCGCTGCCTCGTCCGTGGTAGCCGGTTCGATCGAACTGGAGCGGGCAGTCCATCTCGTCACATCCGTCTCAATACGGCGCACGATGTTCGCCGATCGCAGCTCCACCCACACCTTCCGCAGCTCGGCTGCGCGAACAGGCGTGAGCCATGCTTGGTCGGCCTCGGACATCTGGAAGCGCAGCCCCTGGTCGAGCTCCTCCCAGTGAGCCTGGAGATCCTCGATCCAGGCAGACGCGTGCACGCCAACGGCTTGGGACGTCATGCTGGCCAGCGCCTGCTGGTAGTCCGCTTCGAGGGGCCGGACCTGATCGACCCATGCCGTGATCGCTTCCCGGACCTCCTCCAACGGACGTCTGTGAGCCCCCTCGACGCTCGGAACCGCCCGCAGCGCTGTAACGGCATGGTCCAAGTCGGACTTCTGAATGCGTAGGGACGCCAGGTCGCTCGCGGAAAACGGCCGGAGAAGGACCTGCTGGAAGGCATCGATATCACGTCGAGCGCGGCGGCGGACCTGCTGCTTCTGCAACGCCTCCGCCTGTGCGTTGCTCAAGTATCCGAGGAGTAACAAGGCGGTCGGGATACCGAACATCACGCTCGTCAAGCTGGAGATCAGGTTGGTGAGGAAGCTCTGGTGCTCCCACCACCGGTGGTGGTCTCCGTATATGCCAACGCCTATGCCGAACAAGCCCATTGGTACGCAGATGTAGACGACGACACGGATCACCTTCGGCCTTGAGGCCCACCCACGTCGCACTTGTACCAACCATGCGCTTGCCAACGCCCCACCCCCATGTCCCCTCGATGGGCAGACAGTAGCGGTATGTGCTGGGGCCTGCGGGCACAACCCTTTCGAACCCTGCGAGCCTGGTCGACTCCGACACCGCTCCTACCTGGCCGCGAACCCGGCTCCCGTCCGTCACGCCATCACGAAGTACCGGCGAGCGTTCGACGAGAAGATCCGCACCATGGGGCGATCCGTCTGGCCACGGACAAGTGCGGGGCGACCATGCGCGCGACCTCACTCCAGGATTCGTCGTTCCGCGTAGATCAGTCCGGGCGGATTCCTCTCCCACGAACACCCGTGGGCCGCCGCAGAGGCGTTCCGCTTCGTCCGGCACGACGCTGCACACGCCGTTCGACCCGGAGCCGTCCACGGGCATCGTCACCTTCGACATCGAGGGGCAGGCACAGCAGGAGGTGGCACGGTTTCTGTGCAAGAACCGGGGCGTCGCCGACAGCACGTTTCGCGCCGCATGTCCGCGGCGAGAGCTACGTTGCCGACGATGTCGACGGGCTCCCCGTTGCTGGCTGCCCATCCGCGAGCGGTCGCCAAGGGTGCGACCTTCAGCCCGCAGCCCTGCACACCGACCGTTGTTGTCACCTCCGCCAACCTCGACCGGTCGGGGGAGGCGGGTGGGGGAGCGGAGGGCCGGGGTTCGTCGACGGGTGGTGGCGACAGGCCTGGTCGCGGTTCTGCTCGCGCTGGGCCCGGCATCCACGGCACCGGCGGCACCCCGGCGCGCGTACCGAGGCGAGGGACGAGGCACGGGCCGGTGCCGTACCGGAGGAGCCCGACATCGCCGTGGTGGTGGCGGCCGGTGCCGGGCGTACCGAGGCGTGGGATGCCGGGCAGGCCGCCTACGACGAGCTGCGCGGTCTGCTCGACCCGGCGTACATCGGTACGGAGCGGGTGCCTCGGGAGTGGGCCGAGGGCCGGTATCCGCCCCCGGTCCGGGGTCGGGGGCTGGCCGCAGACCCGGCGGGCGCCCGGCGGGGACGTGGCGATGCTGCGCCAGGACCAGCTGTTCGTCGCCGAGGACGGCACCCTGTGGGTGCGCACCGAACCGGCGCCGGACGTGGCGGACGACGACATCCGCCGGCACCGCGCGCTGCGGCGGGAGTACGACCGGCCGGCGGGCGGTGGTTTCCTGGGGCTCGGCGGAGCGCCGGCCGCCGCGCGCGAGGACGGTGCGGTCGAGGGCGTGTGGTGGGCGGCCGGCGGGCCCGCCGTCGGAGTCCTCGGGACGCTGCTGGTCCGCAGCGCGGCGGCCAGGCGTGTGCCGGGCCGCCGCGGGACGAGCCTCGTCAGGAGCTGGTTGATCTCTGAGGGGATCCGGGGGCGGCACCTGTGGCACCCACAGATGCGGGCCTGCTGTTCGGTGCTCTGGCGTGGGCCGCATCCCGGTCCGCCCAGTTCGGCAACCGTTCGAGACCGTCAGGAGTGCCTGGCCAGCAGATCCGACCGCACCGATCAGCCCGGGTCCGCAACGCCCGGCACGGTACCTCGGTCGCTCCTGGCCACCGCCCAGCACTCACCCGCACCGCGTCGGGGTCCGCACCTGGTGCGCTGCGCCCCGGCCAGCCGGCCGCCGCCGCGCTCAGCTCGCGCCAGTTCACGCGCATGACGGCCGGCTGGTGGCGTTCCACGGTGCCTACTGCTGCGAGTGGCTACTGCGTTTGGCTGCTCATGCCGGAGTGACCGGCCATGTGGCAGGTGCCGCCGCTGACCATGTCCAGGTGCATCGCCACGACCGGACGGGCGTTGCGTGCAGCGGCCACGACCTGGCTGTTCTTCCCGGCCTTGATCTCCTGGTCGATCAAAGCGAGCGCCTGGCGGTGTCCGGCTTCCTGAGCCTTGAGCCATGCCGTGTCGTAAGCCGACGTTCCGGCTTTCGCCTGCACGGCGGCCAGTTGCTTCTTCTGCTCCGCGGACGGGGTGGCAGGCAGCCGCACCTTCAGCTTGTCGGCCAGCGTCTTCACATCCGCGTCCAGCTTGGTGTGGTCGCGTACCAGTACGGCACCGACCTGCTTCACGCACTCGCTGTTGGCGTGCCTCCCGGCGTCCTGGCCCGCCGCGATCTCGGCGAGGTTGCCCTGGTGCACCTGTATGAGGAACGTTTCGTCCTGGCCAGCGGGCCGTTGGGCGAATGCCTGGGGTGCGGCCGTACCGCACAGCGCTACCGCCGCCACCGCGGCGGCCACCGGTCGTTTGCGCATGGGTCTCGCTCCCTTCGCGCCGGCTCGGCACATCTGCGTCGCGCCGGCGATCGGAACGGGGCGCGCGATGGAGCGCCCCCATGGATCTGTACCGGGGTGCCACCCGCCCGTACCGGGAGGAGCCCGCGATTCACCCGAGTGGCTCATGCGGACAGCCCCGGGGTGTGCACACGCGTAGGCCGGATGGGTCGGCTGGGCCGAAGAGCTGCACCGCCGGTACCGCGGCCCGGGCATGGTGATCGACTGGCACGTCGAGCGCTGACGGCGGCCGTCCTGTACTTCGCCCGGACCGTCCTGCGGTCGAACTGGCGTCTCCACCGGGAAGCGGGGCTGCCGATGGCGCCCGACGGCACGAGCCGGTACGGGCGAGTGGACGCGGTGATCCGCACGCCGCTGCCGGACCTCCTCGTCGAGCTCGACTCCCGCCCCGACCGACGCCCGGGCCGCACTCCCTTGGATTCGTTGCAGTGGGGCCAGCTGGTGTTCGCCATGAACGTGCCCGGTCATCGCCGCGACGAGGGTGTGCGCCTGTTCGGGGTCGGAGAGGAGGAGCGGTGCGGTGAGGTCCATGTCAGGCCCGGCGAGGCGTAGCACCGTCGCTTCCTCGGCTGGGAGCACGCCGGTGCGTTCGGCCGGGCCGATTCCGGCGCTCCGGGTGTTGAACCAAGTGATCAGAGCCTCGCGCAGGGCGACCCAGAACGCCGGCAGGTCGCCAGCCGGGCCAGAGCCGCACCCGCCCGTCCATCTCCGGAGCGGTCTCTGCACGGGGAAGGCCGAGGGGAGTGCCGAACCTTGTGACGGCGCCGGGCAACAGGGCAGTGGGCGCCCCGGCGTCCGCGAGACGTCCGGGTTGAAGGGGAGGCGCTGGTATCGCCGCGCCGCTGGATAAGGTCGGCACGTGGACGCCAGCACAGGTCAGCAGAACGACGCGTTCGCCGGGGAGGCACGGGGTGAGCTGTCGCCCCGGACCGCCCGGGCGCTGTGGTGCGGGTCGGCAGGGCTGGTGATCGCCGCCCTGGGCATCCCGGTGACCGTCGCCGGTGCGGAGGACGGCCGTCGACTGATCGTGGCCACGGCCCTGGTTCTCGTACAGACCGGTGCCCTGAGGTGGCAGACACGCGCCCCGGTCCCCGTGCTGGTCGCGAACACGGCGACAGGGATCGCCGTGTGGGCACTGCTGCCCGCGGTCACCTTGACGGGGGCGCTGCTCGCGGCGCAGGTCACGTTGTGCGTGCTGTCGGCCACCAGAGCACGGCGGGTGTCGCTGTGGGCGCTCGCGGCGATGTGTCTGCCGGTCCCGTTGGCGTTCGGGGCGGGCGGCAGTGCGGGCCCGGCGGTCTATGTGCTGGCGGTGGTCCTGGCGTGGACCCTGGGGCAGTGGCGCAAGGCGCAGCAGGAGCGGATGAGGGCGGAGATGCGCCGGGCCGTGGTGGAGGAGCGTGCGCGGATCGCGCGCGACGTGCACGACGTGGTGGCGCACACCTTGTCGGTGATGGTCATTCAGGCGGGCGCCGCGGACGATGTGTTCTCCCAGCGGCCGGACCAGGCCCGTCAGGCGCTGCGGGACATCGAGGTGGCCGCCCGCTCCGCGCTGGGTGAACTGCGCCTGACGTTCCGCGCGTTCGGGCCCGAGGCGGGCGAGGACGCGACAGGCGAGCCGCGGACGCCGGGGCCCTCACTGACGCGTCTGGACGAGCTCGCCGACACGGTGCGCGCGACGGGGATGACCGTACACGTGTACCACGAGGGGGCCGCTGACGGGCTGCCGGCCGCGGTGGACCGGACGGCGTACCGGATCATCCAGGAGGCCCTGACCAACACGCTGCGCCACGCGGTCGGCGCCGATGAGGTCAGCGTGCGCGTGAGGGACGAAGGACACTGCCTGGAGATCACGGTGGTCGACAACGGGCGTACGGCGCAGGGACCTTCGGCGGGGGCCGGAGCGGGGCGCGGACTGGTGGGGATGAAGGAGCGCACACGGCTCGTGGGCGGTAGCCTGCACGCCGGCCCACGGCCCGGCGGCGGGTTCGAAGTGGCGGCGCGGCTACCGGTGGAGCGCGCCTCATGACACTGCGGGTGGTGGTGGCCGACGACCAGGCCCTGGTCCGTACCGGATTCCGCATGATCATCGACGCCCGTGAGGACCTGGAGGTGGTCGGTGAGGCGTCGGACGGCCGGGAGGCGGTGCGGCTGGCGCGCGAACTGGCGCCCGACGTGGTCCTGATGGACGTACGCATGCCCGTCCTGGACGGCATCCAGGCGACCCGGCGGATCGCGGCGAGCGGAAGCCCGGCCCGGGTCCTCGTGCTGACCACCTGGGATGTGGACGCGCACGTGGTTGCCGCTCTGCGGGCAGGAGCGAGCGGCTTCCTGCTGAAGGACATCCGTCCGGGTGAACTCGTCGATGCCATCCGCGTCACCGCGCGGGGCGACGCGCTGCTGGCACCGAGCGTCCTCAGCCGTGTCCTCGACCGGTTCCTGCGCACGACCCCCGACCCGGCGCCGCCGCCGTCCCTGAAGGACCTCTCCATCCGCGAACGGGAGGTGCTCACCCTGATCGGGCAGGCGCTGTCGAACGCGGAGATCGCCGAGCGACTGCGCCTGTCGGAGGCCACCGTCAAAAACCACGTCACCGCGGTGCTGCGCAAACTGAACCTGCGCGATCGCGTCCAGGCCGTCGTCGCCGCCTACGACCACGGCCTCGTACGGCCGCGACGCCCCTGACAGCCGCCTCCTCCCCAGGGAGGAGACCCGGACCGCGCTCCTCCCGCGTTCCCAGTGCCGGCCCCCTCCCGCGGCCGATGTGCGACCGGAGGTGCCGGACCTAGCGTCGAGGTGTGATCGACGACCTGCCCTGCACCCTGTACCTGCTGGCCCACGACGAAGCAGCCGAAGCTCCCTACGACCGTTCCCGCGCGGCTCTGCTGGTCCGTGCCGCCGCCCTGGTCGACCTCGCGATGCGCGGCCGGCTGGAGGAGCATGGCGGCACGGTCACCGTCTGCGGTACGGAACCGACCGGCAACCCCGTCCTGGACCGCGTTCTGCGTGACGCGGCCGACGGCCACGGCTGGAAGCACCTCGTGCGCCGCCACCGCACACACACCCTGACGGACGCGGAGGACCGGCTCACCGCGGCGGGACTCCTCACCGCGAAGGCGCCCCGTACCCGCTTCGGCACACGTCGGCTGAGCGTGACGGACCGCGCCGTGCCCGCAGCGCTCCGCGCCCGCCTGTCCGCGGTCCTGCACGGGGACGGCCCGGTGCGGGACGTCCCCGCCGCGGACGCCGCGCTGCTGGCGCTGGCCGCGGCGGGTGGGATCCGTTCCGTGGTGTCCCGGCGGGACCAGAAGACCTTCCGGGCCCGCATCGACACCTGCACCGGGTCTCTCGCCACCCTCGCGCCGGGCCTGGAGAAGGCGGTACGCGCCCTTCCGACGACCGTCATCGCCGCGCAGGGCGGCATGGGCGGCAGCTGACCGAACGGGGAGACGATGACCACGCACCGCGTCCTGACCACTCTGGGCTGCGCCCTGACCGCCGTCCTCACGACGGCCTGGTCGGCTGCGCCCCCGGCGCAGCCCGCCCCGCCCGCCGCAACGGTGGTCCGCACCCACCACGGCCTGGCGCGGGGTGTCCACCGTGACGGCTACCGCACCTTCGCGGGCATCCCGTACGCGGCGCCGCCGGTCGGCAGCCTGCGCTGGACGCCGCCTTCCCCCGCGGCCACCTGGTCCGGGACACGGGACGCGACCCGCCCCGCGAGCCCCTGCCCGCAACCGGCCGGCGAGGTGCCCGCCGGCAGCACCGACGAGGACTGTCTCCACCTGAACGTCACGACGCCCGACGGCGCCGGACCGGCACACCCCCGGCCGGTCATCGTGTGGCTGCACGGCGGCGGGTTCACCACCGGAGCGGGCAACTCGTACGACGCCCATCGCATGGCCGTCCGCGGTGACGTGGTGATCGTCACCGTCAACTACCGCCTCGGCGCCCTCGGTTTCCTCGCGCACAGCGGGCTGCCCGGCTCGGGCACGTTCGGCCTGGCCGACCAGCAGGCCGCGCTGCGCTGGGTGCGCGCCGAGATCGGCGCCTTCGGCGGCGACGCGCACAACGTGACCCTGGCCGGCGAGTCGGCGGGCGGCTACAGCGTCTGCGCCCAGCTGACCTCACCCGCCGCGGCGGGGCTGTTCGACCGGGCGATCATCGAGAGCGGCCCCTGCACAGGGCGTCCCGAGCGACCGTTCGCCCCGTCGTCCGTCCCCTTGCCCGCGGCGCGCGCAGCGGGCGCGGACTTCGCGGCGAGAGTCGGCTGCGGTTCCGCACGCGACGTCCCGACCTGCCTGCGGCACGTGGCGGTCTCCCGTCTGCTCGCCGCCCAGAGCGCGGACCAGCAGCCCGCGAACGGAACCCCGTTGCTGCCCGACGACTCCGCGGCGGCAATCACCGACGGCCACTTCCACCACGTACCCGTACTGATCGGCCACACCCATGACGAGGGCAACGGGTGGGCCGCCGGGATCATCCAGGCCGGCCATCCCGTCACCCCGGAGACCTGGCCCGACGTCGTGGCCTCCTTCTTCCCCGCACCGGGACAGGCGAGGGCGATCGTCCGCGCGTACCCGGTGCACCGCACCGACGGCGGCCCGGTGTTCGGCGCGGTCATCGGCGACGCCGACTTCGCCTGCCCGACGGCGCGCACCGGCGGTCTGCTCGCCACTCACGTGCCCGTGTGGCGCTACGAGTTCGCCGACGAACACGCCCCGCCGCTCACCCCGGGCACGCCGCCCTTCCCGCTCGGCGCACCGCACGCGAGCGAACTGCCGTACCTCTTCGATCTGGGCGGCCGTCCCCGCGACCTGACCGCGGCGCAGCACCGGCTGGCCGACACCATGATCGACTACTGGACACGCTTCGCCCGCAGCGCCGACCCGAACGGCCCGTCATCACCGCACTGGCCCCGGCGGACAGTGCTCTCCCTGGCGCCGGACCACATCGTCGCCACCCGCACGACGCGGCCCCGCCACCACTGCGGGTTCTGGAACGGCCTCGGGTGATCCCGGAAACGACCGTCGAAAGAGCCCGTCGAACCGCACGCCGTGGACGAACCGACGAGGAACCCACCACACGAACTCCAGGGGGACAGCCATGAACGAAACCGTCGCCAGGCGTCTGACAGGACTGTCCGGCATCGCCGGCGCAGCCGCCTTCATCATCGAAGTACCCCTGTACTTCCTCTACTCCGGCCCGCCACCGGACTCCAACGTCCTGGCCAGGCTCCTCATCGGAATCCTCGCGCTGGCACTCCTGGTCGTGTTCGTCACTGCCTTCCGTGAGCTGGTCAAGAGGACGGACCCCGCGAGCGAGTGGACCGGCACCCTGGCCTTCGCCGCCGGACTGGTCTACGCGACGATCACCATGGTCTCCAGCGGACTGGAAGGCGGTGCGGTCATCGCCGCCGACCACCCGATCGACCCCACCATCACGGTCCACGCCACCTACCTCCTCTACGGGTCGATCGGCCGCCTCATGCTCGCGTTCTTCCTGACCGCCGTGGGATGCGCGGTCTCGCGCACGAAGGTGCTGCCGCGCTGGACCGGCCGCTCCGCGTTCGTTCTGGCAGGGATCAACCTGGCCTTCGTGCCGTCGGTGTTCTTCGGCCACACCCCCGCACACTTCTACGCGGCGAACGGCTGGGGTACGACCGCCCTGATGGGCGCGCTGTTCAGCTACTGGCTGCTCGCCCTGGGCATCTCCGCCTACCGCAGCGCGGCAGGACGCACGCCCGTCGGCGCACCGGCTCCCCGGCGCTGAGGCCACCGGCGCGGCGGAAGCCAGGGGAGCCGAGCGGGGTGGGCCGTGTGTACGTGTGCGATGGGGGCGCTGCTGCTTCCTGAGCGGCTCAGCCTGCCGGTGCCGTCGGTGTTCCCGGTGCGGGAGGTGTTCGCCTTCGGCTCGCGTTCACGGCGCCGGTGGCGGTCCTGGCCGGCTGCGGGGCCTCGCCGCACAAGGTGCCCCGCGTAAGGACCCTCAAGACGGCCTGCTTCCCGCCGGCGCCCGGCTGCTTCGTGACACCTGGCCCGCTGCCGTCCGTCCGGGTCGTGCCTGCCTTGGTGCAAGGAACCGTAACCCCGGCCCATGACGCCGTTTGCCGCCCCCGGCGACCAGTCCGACGACCGCAACGCCTGCCGTCCGGGGCCGGCACCTGCACCGCCTGCGGCCGACCCTGCCGGCCGGCAGGCACAGAACCCGAGGAGCACTGCTGAGCGGACAGCGGGCCCAGCGGGCACCCCACCTGGCAGCGGTGGGTCAGCCGGACGTCGTGGCCAGCGCTTCCTCGGCCTGGCGCAGACGCCACTCCTCGATGGTGTCCTGCTGCCGCCGGGCACGCTGGAGCAGCACCTCGATGCGTGCACGGTCCAGGCGTTCGTCCGTCGCGCTGAGCCGGCGCAGGGTCTGCCAGACGGCCGCCTTGCCCTCGACCGCCAGCCGCAGCGCTTCCAGGTCCAGCACGGTGCCCAGTGGAGAGGGGCGTACCAGCCGGCCGTTGGGTTTCAGCCGTCCCATCTTCTCGCCGGCCCAGCCGGCGCACACTTTGTAGTGGCGAACGGGAACACCGAGGTCCCGCATGACGGCCAGCAGCGCTGTCCGGTCCTGGGCGATCTCTGCCGCGACGGGCCCGAGCGCGCGGCCCAGTGCGGAACCCCGGGAGGCGCGCGCCAGACGGGCGGCGCGTTCGGCGCCGAGGGTGTCGACGGCGAGGTGGTCATTGAGATAGATGCCCAGCAACTTCACGTCGCGGCCGTGTCCGGCGGGGTGGTGCCCGAGCGCACCGGAACGGGGAGGGGTGTTCATCCGCACACTCCTTCGGTCGCTGTGGATTCCCTTGTGCGGGCGGCGGATCGCCGCGAAGCCGGGCGTGCGCGTCGCCGGCCCACCGCACCCGCATAGGGACGCCGCCGACGGTCCGGACGGGTGACGGACAACTGCGGGCGGTGCGGCACGAGATGCCGTACCCGGCGCTACGTCATCGCGAGTCGCCGCTTCCGGTCGGACGCTTCCGTGTACGACCAGTGCTCCCCCCACCTCGTCCTCGGCCCGGATTCCGTGACTGCGTGAAGTGACGTGATGGCCCGCCTTCGGTTCCCTGCTCGCCTCGCGTTTCCTCGGCATGCCGGCTTCCCTCGGCACTGGTGCCGAGGGATCTGTTCCCGCTCTTCCAGCGTGGGGGTTCCCGGCCGATTCCGCGACGCGGAACGCGCGCCGCCCGGTGCGCCCTGCCCGGTGGGGTGCCGCCGCGCTGTCGCAGAACGCTTCCGGTCCCGCTCGGTGCTGTGGGCAGGGGATCAGCCCCGTCGGTCGCCGTCCGGTGTGGCCGCGGCACGGTCGGCCCGTCCTCCGGTGCCCAGCCTGCCCGTGGCACGCAGTGGCCGTCCGGCGTCCCAGCGGGGCAGATTGTGCCGGGCCAGCCGTAGTACCAGGGGTGGCAGGGCCCAGCGCAGGGGCTGGACGAGACGTAGCCACGCCGGGATGTAGACGGCGGTGCTGCGGCGCTCGACGGCGCGCGCCAGCCGGGCGGCGACCGCCTCTGCCGGACGGATGTCCCGGACGCCGGGCGGCATGTGCACGCGCAGTTCGCGCAGGGCGGCGAAGTCCTCGGCCTCGCGGATCATGTCGGTGTCCGCCCAGGCGGGATAGGCGACGCCCACCGCGATCCCCTCGTGCGCCACCTCGGCCTGGAGGGCGTGGGCGAAGGCTTCCACACCCGCTTTGGAGGCACAGTAAGCGCTCATCATCGGGGTGGCTCCGAGTGACGCGAGCGACGCGACCTGGAGGAAGTAGCCCGCCGTCGCCCTCAGATCGGGCAGGAACGCCCGCGCCGTGTGGGCACTGCCTGTCACGTTCACGTCGATGACACGGCGCCATGAGGCGGGGTCCGACGTCGCGAAAGGGCCTCCCTCGGCGATTCCCGCGTTCGCCACGACCGCCGACGGCCGGCCGAGGTGTTCGCGGACCTCGCCCGCCGCATCGTCCAGGGCGGAGTCGTCGGTGACGTCCACTTCGACCGCCAGCGCCGGTGTGGGCAGGGTGGCCGCCAAGGCATCCAGTTCGGGCCCCTCATGGCCGAGAAGTGCCAGGCGCGCCCCGCGTCGGGCCAGTTCGTGCGCCAGTGCCGCTCCCAGTCCGCGCGCGGCTCCGGTGATGACGACGGTCCGGTCCTGGAGCGGGCCGGCCATCACGTGCTGTCCCCGCTTCGGTGGTCCCGGCTCGCGCCCGGCTGACCGAACCGGTCCGCCGACGGTGCCCCCTGGGCCGGTGCGCCGCCCGAAGAGTTCTTCCCGGCCGGGGAGAGCGGGCGCACCGGTGCCCTGTCCGGCGATTCGAGCCAGCGGGTGGAGATGTGCACACCGTCGGCCGGTCGGCCTCCCGACATCGCGGCGGCGGCCAGGCAGAAGCGGACCCACATGTTGAGCTGGATCTCCTTCGCCAGGCGCAGGTGCGAGTACAGAAGGTGCACCAGGCGGCTGCCGGGGCACGCCCAGAGCTCGATCTCGAACACCAGCAGGCCGTCCTCCTCTCGCGCGCGGAAATGCACCTGACCGGCCTCCATGTGACCGCGCAGGGTCACCAGGTGCAGACGGTCGACGTCACGATGGACGACCTTGACGGGGCCGTTCCAGGGTCCTGGCATCTCCACCAGCAGTTCGTCCCCGACGTCCAGGCCGTGGTCACGGAGCTCACCGGTGTGGATGTCGACCACCTCGGAGGGAACGAAGCGCTTGAAATCGCAGCAGACCCGTTCGATGAGCCGGTCCGGACCCACGTCGGCATCGGCGATGCGCACGCGGAAGAGGCGGTGGAAGAGGGGGCCGTAGCCGTCCTGCGCCCGTTGCACCCGGCTGTCGGCCGCTGCGGGCGGCAGCCGCGGTGGGAGGTCCGTCTCGTCACCGCGGCACTCGCCGCCTCGGTGCAGAGGCGTCGTCTCCCACAGGTAGCGCCACGAGACCAGCCCTGTGCCCAGAAGCCACCGCGCGAGCACGGCCAGCGTTCGAGGACAGCGTGGAGGCATCATCTCCGCCCCTTAGGCTCCGTATGAAACGTCATTAACAGGTGTATACCCTGACAAAAGGTGCACTCTTCCGAAAAGATGGTGACACAAGCAAGCGGCCCCGGAGGTTCCCATGGTGGTCCGGCTCCTGCACCGCGCAGGTGTGCGGAGTACTCATCTGCACCTGGTCTCGCTCGCCTCCGTCGGCCTGTGCGTGACGTTGTGGGTGCGCGCGAAGACCGTCGACCAGGAGCAACGGGGGAACGCCGAGCGGCGCGCGCTCTTCGTGGGTCTGTGGCCGCCGACGCTGTGGCTGATCGGCGACTCGCTCGAAGGTTCCCAGTGAGTTCCCTGGGCAACTGGGCCTTCGGACGCCTCGACGCCGTACAGGCGTGGCGGGACCTCGCGGACGCGCGCGTCAACTACTCGGTCGAAGAGGTGCGCCGGCCGTCCTGGAACATCGACGTTCACCGCACCGCGCTGCCGGCGGAGCGACCGGGCCCGCCGGAGCCGGGAGGCCCATGGGAACGGGCCTGCCGCCTGGTCCGCGACTACGAGTTCTCGCCGCCGGAGATCGTGCGCGCGCTCTACGACCCCGCCACGCCCTTGCTCGGCCGCGACATGCTGCTGGAGGCTCGATTCCACGGCATGCACTTCTACTGCGGTGTGCGCGTCACCAGCGTGGTGGACGAGGTGCGCGACGGGACCGACCGCGTCTGGGGATGGGCCTACGAGACCCTGGAGGGCCACCTGGAACGCGGCCGGGCCACCTACGAGGTGGTGAAGCGGCAGGACACCGGCGAGGTGCTGTTCGTCGTCTCCTGCCATTCGCAGGGTGCCCCCACCCTGGACCGGATCACCTTCCTCGGGTGGCGCCTGTTCGGCCGCCGTACCCAGCTGCGGTTCTACCGCAGGTGTGCCGCACGGCTGCGCCTGTTCGTCGAGGCCGAGCTACGCGGCCAGGAGCCGCTGCCCGGCCGTTCCCCGGCGGTCGGGCGTCTGGTGTGCGCGCCCTCCGACACGAGGATGCACCGCGTGGACGCGCTGGCGATCCACCGGGTTGCCCCCGCCTGAGGCGCGCGGGCGCGTCCGTGCGGGCGATGCTGTCGCCGCGGGCACTGGAGGAGCCCCGGGGACGACGTCGCCCCCCACGATCAGTCCCGGTACACGAACACGCTGGGCGTCGACGTACAGATCACCGAGCCGGACATCGCGCAGGCGCCGGCCACCGCGTACGCGGACACGGTCAGGGCGTGCATGAGCGTCGCACGCCGCACCGGCATCAGCGCATGGGGTATCCGCGACAGCGACTCCTGGCGCAGCGGGGGAACCCTGCTGTTCGACGGTGCGGGGAACAGGAAGGCGCCGTACGGCGCGGTGCTGACCGCGCTCGGCGGCACCGCGGCCACCACCCGCACGTCCGCCGCTGCGCTGCCGTCGAGCTTCGGCTGGTCGTCCAGCGGACAGCCGATCGCTCCGAAGCCGGACGCCACGCCCAACATCGCCGGGATCAAGGACCCGTCCGTCGTCTACTGCAACGGCAAGTACCGCCTGTCCGCCAGCGTCGCCAGTTCCTCGGGCCACAACCTCGTCCACCAGATGGGCAACGCGTCCTGCTTCACCAACCCCGACATCAGCGACCCGAACGGCTGGAGCGCACCACGCGACTTCTACGCGTCCACGTCGCGAACGCGAGCGGTGACCACAACGGTCCGCCGTGGCGGTTCGGCCGGCTCACCCGCGACCAACTTCACCTGCTGCGACCGGGGCCCCGCCACAGCCGTCAGGCACTGGAGCGGACGACCAGGCGGGTCGGCAGGATCAGCGCAGTGGGGTCCTGTCCGTTGACGAGCGCGACCAGCATGCGCGCCATCTCCCGGCCCAGAGCCTCTATGGGCTGATGGACGGTGGTGAGCGGCGGATCGGCGATCCGGGCGACGGTCAGGTCGTCGAATCCGACCACGGCGACGTCGGCGGGGACCTGTCGGCCGGCGTTCCGCAGCGTGCGCAGCGCTCCCACCGCCATGTTGTCGCCGGCGGCGAACACCCCTTCCACATCAGGGTGGTTCACCAGCAGTGCGGCCATGGCGGCGGCTCCGCTGGACTCGGTGAAGTCCCCCTCCTGCGGCGGGAGGGGATCGAGGCCGGCGGCGAGCATGGCGTCCCGGTAGCCGTGGTACCGAGCGCGCCCGGCCTCGGTGTCCAGCCGCCCGCAGATCGCGGCCACACGAGTCAGGCCGCGTGAGAGCAGGTGCTCGGTCGCCTTGCGCGCCCCGCCGACGTTGTCGACATCGACGTACCACCGGGGAGTCGTACCGACCGGGCGTCCGCCGAACACGACGGGCATCTTGGCCTCCTCGGCCACCCGGGTCAGCGGATCGTCCTCGCGCAGAGCCATCAGCATGGCGCCGTCGGCGCCCCTGGAGCGAAGGAGTTCCGCAACCCGTTTGCGGCCGCGGTCGGAAGCGGCCAGGCACAGCATCAGATGCAGGTCGGCCTCCTCAAGAGCGGCCGACGCCCCCACGATGACCTGGGCGAAGAAGGGATCGGCGAAGATCGACGGATCTTCTCCCGAGACGACCAGGGCGGCCGCTCCCGTCTGCCGGGTGGCCAGGGCCCGGGCGGTCGGGTTGGGGACGTAACCGAGTTGCCGGACGGCCCGTTCGACGGCTTCGCGTTTGGCGCGGCTGACGTGCGGAGCGTTGTTGAGGGCGCGGGAGGCCACGGAGCGGGAGACACCGGCGCGTTCGGCCACCTCGTCGAGCGTCGGCTGCCGACGCGGCGCATCTTCTGCCATGAGCCGGGAGTCTGTCACAGGTAGGCGCGCTCGGGGATGACTGCTGGACTGGGACCGCTTCCAGCCAGCCACTCATCATGGACCTCACATTCTGATGAAAGTCGAGCCCTGTGTCGAGTCCTGCGCGGACCATTGACAGCCCATCCAGCCCACTCCACGATTGGGACCGCTTCCAGTGGGAGCGCTCCCAGTGCACTCGGACCCCTCTCAGGAAATCGAGGTACAGCCATGCGCCGCAGACTCCGGATACTGGTGGCAGCCCTCTTCGCCCTGCCGTCCGCGCTCGCCCTCGCACCGTCCGCCCACGCGGCCGACCCGACCACCATGACCAGTGGGTTCTATGTGGACCCCGACTCCAGCGCCAAGAGGTGGGTGGCCGCCAATCCCGGCGACGGCCGGGCGTCCGCGATCAACGCCTCCATCGCCAACACCCCGATGGCCCGCTGGTTCGGCTCCTGGAGCGGCACCATCGGGACGGCCACGGGGGCGTACGCCGGAGCGGCGGACAACTCCGACAAGCTGCCCGTCCTCGTCGCCTACAACATCTACAACCGTGACTACTGCGGCGGGCACTCCGCGGGCGGAGCCGCCTCGCCGTCCGCCTACGCGAACTGGATCGCCCAGTTCGCCGGCGGTATCGCAGGCCGCCCGGCGGTCGTCATCCTCGAACCCGACTCCCTCGGGGACTACGGCTGCATGACCCAGGCTCAGATCGACGAACGAGAGGCCATGCTCACCAACGCCCTCGCCCAGTTCAGCCGCCAGGCCCCCAACACCTGGGTCTACATGGACGCCGGCAACCCGGGGTGGGTCGCTCCGGCGACCATGGCCCAGCGCCTCCACGAAGCCGGCCTCCGTCAGGCCCACGGCTTCTCGCTCAACGTCTCCAACTACTTCACGACCGCCGAGAACACCGCCTTCGGCAACGCCGTCAACAGTGAGCTCAGTGCCCGCTACGGCTACACCAAGCCGTTCGTCGTGGACACCAGCCGCAACGGCAACGGCTCCAACGGCCAGTGGTGCAACCCCGCGGGCCGCCGCATCGGCACCCCCACCCGGACGGGCGGAGGTGCCGAGATGCTGTTGTGGATCAAGACCCCGGGCGAGTCCGACGGCAACTGCGGCGTCGGAGCCGGCTCCACGGCCGGACAGTTCCTCCCCGAGGTCGCCTACAAGATGATCTACGGCTACTGATCCGGGACTCCCGCCGCCCGCCCAGGCGAACCGGCAGTCCGCCGGGGCGGCGGGCAGCTGCCTCCACCACCTCATCGACCAGGAAGCAACCATGAATCCACGCAGCCTTCGGCGCCGCGCGGCCGTCGTCGTCGCGGCTCTCACCGCGGGCGCCGCTCTCACCGCGACGCAGGCGCAGGCCACACCCACGCGGGACGTGCTCACCCCGGCCACGAAGTTCTATGTGGACCCGCACAGCAAGGCCGCGAAGCAGGCCCTCGCGGACTTCGGGAACGGCGACATCGACAACGCCGTGAACATGGCCAAGCTCGCCGGATGGCCGCAGGCCGAGTGGTTCACCGAGGGCACGCCCGACGAGGTGCGCGGCAAGGTCGGCGAGCTCGTCCACCGGGCCCGGGCCGTGGGCCGGACCCCGGTCCTGGTCGCCTACAACGTCCCGGGCCGGGACTGCACGCAGTACTCCAGCGGCGGAGCCGCATCCTCCGCCGCCTACCGGCAGTGGATCGACGCCTTCGCCGCCGGCATCGGCACCAGCAAGGCGGTGGTCGTCGTCGAACCCGACGGCACGGCCCTCCTCCCCAAGGACTGCGGACCCACCACCGACCCGACAGGCGAACTCACCGCCGCCCGCATCGCCGACCTGGCCTACGCCGTGAAGACCCTGAAGGCCAAGCCGCGCACCGTGGTCTACCTGGACGCGGGGAACGTCCAATGGCGGCCCGTCGGTGAGATGGCCCAGCGGCTGCTGGACGCCGGGGTCCGCGACAGTGACGGCTTCGCCCTGAACGTGTCCAACACCCACCCCACCGACCACAACGCGAGATACGGCACCTGGATCGCCAAGTGCATGTGGTACGCCACCGAGGGGCCCGAGGAGGCGCGTGGCCACGCCGAGCGGTGCGCCGGCCAGTACTACTCGGCGGCTGCCCCCAACGACGGCACCCCCGGCAACGCGGTCTCCTCCACCGACCCCACCACCTGGCGGTGGACCGACGCCTGGTACGACCAGAACGTGGGCACCCCGCCGGCCGACGGGCTGGGTCACTTCGTGATCGACACCAGCCGCAACGGCCTGGGCGCCTGGACCCCGGAGCCGGGCAAGTACACCGGGGATCCGGAGGTCTGGTGCAACGCACCCGGCCGCGGTCTCGGCCCGCGCCCCACCGCCGACACCGGCGTACCCCTCGTCGACGCCTATCTGTGGATCAAGATCCCCGGCGAGTCCGACGGTAGCTGCACGCGCAACACCGGCGGCACCATCGACCCCGAGTACGGCGTCGTCGACCCGCCCGCCGGCACCTGGTGGCCCGACCAGGCCCACGCCCTGGCCCGCAACGCGGCACCGCGCCTGACCTTCAACCGCTGAGCGAATTCGAGGCCGCGCGCCGTCCTCCGGCTTCTCGGAGGAGAACTCGTGCTTGAGGAAGGGGATGTCGTACTCGTGCCTCGACTTGGGTGGCGGCAGTGGGGAGGCCTGGGCCTCGTTGCGCAGAGAAGGAGGGTCCCCGGGGCCCGACTCGGCCTGATGGCCGTCGGCGGCTACCGGATGACCGCAGCGGCCTTCGACGCAGTCGTACGACGCATCCTCCGCACCGCCTCGCAGGCCCGCGACGAGCAGCACATGCGGGCCCGCGTTTCCGCATCACGGTCGCGGTACCAACCGGGAAGCGACTCCTCTCCGGCGGCCCCGTCACCGCGCCGCCTGACCACAGGGAGGGTCTCCGTCGTGGCGCGTCGGACGGCGCGGCGCTGGGCGGCCGTTGCGGCCCCTGGACGCCGTCGTCCTCGCCGTGATCGAGCGCCCGGGTACGGCAGGCGATGAGGACCGGACAACGGCGGTATATCGCTCGCGCCAGTCGGAAGCTGCCGGGTGCAGGTCGTCGGCGTTCCACCTACGACCGGGCGACGTCCTGTCGAGACGTGGGCGGGCCGGCCCCGAGCAGACGCTCGGGGCCGGCCCGCCCACCTGACGTCAGCTTGCGGCGGGGACGGGGTCGCGGGTGGGCGCGGGCGTCTCCTTCGGACCGGGCTGTGCCGGCACCGCGGGAGGAGCGGGGGCAGGGGCGTAGGGAATCTCGCCGCGCAGGACGGCCTTGGCGCGGTCCTCGTCAAGCTCGCCCTCCCAGTGGGCGACGGCCAGGGTGGCGACGCCGTTGCCGACCAGGCTGGTCAGGGCGCGGGCTTCGGACATGAACCGGTCGATGCCGAAGATCAGCGCGAGGGCGGCGACCGGTACGTGCGGGACGGCGCCGAGGGTGGCGGCCAGGGCGATGAAGCCGGAGCCGGTGACACCTGCGGCGCCCTTGGAGGTGAGCAGCATGACGGCGAGCATGGTCACCTGCTGGGTGAGGCTGAGGTCGATGCCGAGGGCCTGGGCGAGGAAGACCGAGCCCATGGTCAGGTAGATGGCGGTGCCGTCGAGGTTGAAGGAGTACCCGGCGGGCAGCGTGATGCCCACGACGGGTTTCGAGGCGCCCGCGTGCTGGAGCTTGGCCATCATGCGCGGCAGTACGGGCTCGGTGGACGAGGTGCCCAGGACGATCAGCAGTTCTTCCTTGATGTAGCGCAGGAAGGGCAGCAGCCGCAGTCCGTTCAGGCGCATCACGGTCCCGAGGACGACCAGGACGAAGAAGAGGGCGGTCAGCCAGAAGGAGCCGACCAGCAGGCCCAGGTGGCGCAGGGTGCCCAGGCCGTAGTTGCCGATGGTGAAGGCCATGGAGCCGAACGCGCCGATGGGGGCCAGCCGCATGATCCACCGGATGAGCGTGAACAGGACCGTGGAGACCTTCTCGATGCCCCGGGCGATGCCCAGGCCGGCCTCTCCGACGGCGTGCAGGCCGAAGCCGAACAGTACCGACACCAGTAGCACCGGCAGGATCTCGTTGCCGGTCAGGGCGCTGACCAGGGTGGCCGGGATGATGGCGAGGAGGAACTCTGCGAAGCCTTCGTGGGCCGTGGTCGCTTCCGGCGGCAGGCCCTTGGCGGACAGGGTCGAGAGGTCGATGTGCAGACCGCTGCCGGGCTTGACGACGTTGACGACGACCAGGCCGATCACCATGGCCACGGTGGTCAGCACCTCGAAGTAGACCAGAGCCTTCAGGCTGACACGGCCGACCGCGCGGGCGTTGCCCATGGAGGCGATGCCGTGGACGACCGTGCAGAAGATGATCGGCGCGATGAACATCTTCACCAGCGCGATGAAGCCGTCGCCGAGCGGCTTGAGGTCGGCGCCGGCGGACGGCCACAGCCCGCCCACGGCGGCGCCGAGGAGGACGGCGATCAGGCACTGGACGTAGAGGTGGGACAGCATCCGGCGGATGCGGCCCGGTGGTGCGGTGACGGAACCCGGGGCGGCGTCGTTGCGGCTCATGCGGGGCGTCCTTCCGGGAGGGGAACGAGGAGTTCGGCTCGGGCGATACGCCGGGCGGCGCGGTGCAGCAGCACCGTGGGGGACGCGCTGTCCGGTACGGGGACGGCTCGGGTGGTGACCACGCCGGCGGGGGTGCCCAGGCGCAGCGTGCCGTCGGCGGTCTGCCGGGCGACGCGGTGGGCGAGGGTGCCGGGGGTGGCGGCGGCCGTGGCCAGGGCCACGGCGGAGGTCAGGCCGATCGCCGGGTGCGGGGCGTGCATGGAGACCATGCGCACGGCCAGGTCGTACTCGTCCTGGTCGACGAGGATGCCCTGTGTGGTGCGATAGGGGGCGGGGCGGGCGACGATGCCTGCTTTCGGCACCGCGTGGCTGACCGGATCGCCCTCGCGGGCCAGGCCCATGGCCAGTGCTGCCTGGCGGCGCAGCAGGGTCAGCGCGGGCACGGCGGCGGCGAACGCGGTGGGGGACTCCGTGCCGTCGAGGCCGAACGCCTTGGCCTCGAACAGCGCGGCCGGTGCGCCGGCGTCCACCAGGGATGCCTCGACGGGACCGTCCGGGCCGGTCAGTTCGTCCAGGGCCCGGCCGGTCGGCAGAGCGCGGCCGGTCGTCGAGCCCGCCGGGTCCTGGAACCCGAGCAGGACCGGTACGCCCGGTGCCGAGGTTCCCGGCACCATGGCCGTGCCCTCCTCGGGGGCCACGCCCGCGGGGGTGGGGATGGTGCCGGTCAGGCGGGCCCCGGTGTTGACGTTGAGCATGCGGACGGTGGTGGTGTCCGACGTGATCGGCACGAGGTCGTGGTGGACGGCGTACAGGGCGACGGCGGTGGCGCAGTTGCCGCAGTTGCTGGCCCACTCCACGCGCTCGTCCCCGATCCCCACCTGAGCGAAGGCGTACTCGACGTCCACGCCGGCCTGGGCCGACGCCTGTACGACGGCGGCCTTGGAGGTGGTGGAGGAGGCGCCGCCCACCCCGTCGATCTGGCGGGGGTCGGCGGCGTTGAAGGCGGCGAGCAGGAGGGCGTCGACGTCCACGCCCGTGGCGGCCACGTCGCGGTGGTCGAAGATCCAGCACTTGCTGGTTCCTCCGCGGATCATCTCGCCGTGCAGACGCAGCACAACCGACTCCTCACAGCCATGGAAGGGGATGTCCACCGACGGTCTCGCCGTGCGTGGTGTCCTCCACGGTGGGTCACGGCAGCGTGAAGTACAATCTCGGAAATCTGTATGGCTATTAAGTTGAAGTGAACGCTGGAGGTAAGGGCATGCTCGACGTCCGGCGCATCCTGCTGTTCACGGAGGTCGCCCGGCGCGGCTCGGTGACCGCGACAGCCCGCGCCCTCAACTACACACCGTCAGCGGTGTCGCAGCAGATCAGCCGCCTGGAAACGGAGGCGGGCCAGCCCCTGCTGGAACGCCACGCCCGGGGCGTCACCCTCACCGACGCCGGCCGGGCGCTGGCCGAACGAGGGCAACGGATCGAACGCGAACTGCGGGCCGCGGAAAACGAACTCGCCGACTTCGCCGGCCTGCGCGCGGGCACGCTCCGCATCGGCACCTTCCCCACCGTCGGCGCCTCGCTCCTCCCGCAGGCCGTGATCGCCTTCCGGGACGCTCACCCCGACGTACGCCTGACCGTCCGCAGCGCCCGCATCACCGGACTCTGGACCATGCTGGAGAACCGGGAGATCGAGATGTCGCTGATGTGGGACTACGACTGGAGCCGGATCGACCGGGAGGACATCGTCGTCACCCCACTCCTCGACGACCCGCCGGCCCTTCTCGTCGGCGACCGCCATCCACTCGCCGGCCGTGGCGCCGCCTCACTCGCCGACTTCGCGCACGACCCCTGGATCACCCGCGCCGACCACCACCCGGTGGCCGAAGCCCTCGTCCGCGGCTGCCGTGCCGCCGGCTTCGAGCCCCACATCGCCTACGAGGCCCACGACTACCAGGAAGCCCAGGCCATGGTCGCCGCCGGCATCGGCGTCGCCCTCGCCCCCACCCTGGCCCTGGAGGGCATCCGCCCCGGCGTCAGCGTCCTGCCCCTCCAGCCGCCGGCCCCCGTCCGCCGCATCCTGCTGGTACGCATGGCCGACCACTCGCTCACCCCCGCCGCCCTGACCTTCGCCGGACTCCTCCGCGACACCGCCGCGGCCCGCACACCTTGACGCCGACACCGAACCACGCCCACCGGCCGCCGTGCCCCGGCAGGGTGCGCCGGTGACCACGGAGTCGAGCGCAGGGCGCCGATCGCGGCGGCGCGCAGAAGCCGCCGGATGCCGGCTCCGTGGAGTCCGGGATGAGCGAGCCGGTGGGGCGGGAGCCGCTCCGCCCCACCCCACCGGCCACTCGGGAGCTACGGCCCCGGGGGATTACCGCGTCACTCCCAGGAGTACTGGTTCGTGGACACCAACTGACCTGGGATCACCTGCCCCTTGGTGCGGAGCTCGGTGTACGCCCAGTACTCGGCGTCAGGCTTCAGCGGAGCGCCCGGCCGCAGTTTGTACCGCGGTGTCGTGCCGCGCTCCACCGCGGCCGGCAGTTCCAGCGTCGCCGGCTCGTAGTGGCCGTTACGGCTGAGGACGACGTGGCCGAGCCGGTAGTCGACGACCGGGCCACCGGAGTCCTGTGCGAAGACGTACGCCGTGTACGTGCCCGCTTCCGGCATGAAGACCCAGGCCCGCTCGGAGCTGCTCCAGCCGGCGGCGCTCCGGTAGACCAGCTTGTCGCCCTTGTACAGCCAGAGGTCGAGGTTGGTGTCCGGGTCGTCGGTCGCGGTGTCCACGACGATCCCGGCGCTGCCCGCCGGCACCTTGAAGGTGTGCGCCTGCACCCCGAGGGCCTTCCGGTCGAAGACCCCGCCGCTGACCCCGGTCCGCATCGAGTACGACTCCCGCCGCATGGGGGCGTAGCCGGTCGACCGGCCGGAGACCGGGCCGGTGAAGCCCGGCTCGAACATGCCGTAGTTGCCGTCGGCGAGCCGGCCGAACTCTTCCAGGGTGTCGTCGTACGACCGGGGCGAGATGCCCCACGGGCGCGCGGCGACCGGAATCCGTACCTGGTGGTGGGTGCCGCGCCAGGTGATCGCGCCGGTGACGTACCGGTCCCACGGTGCGCTGCCGCGCCGCAGGGTGATGGTGACCGAGGCGGTCTCGCCCGGTGCCACCGTCACCGTGGCCGGTGCGACGCTCACCTGCATGCCCTCCAGCCCGCTCGTCGAGGCATGGTACGTCTCCCGCTTGCTGCCGACGTTGGTCAGCTCGCGGGTCAACACCACCGGCTTGGTGCCGTCGTACTCGCGCAGCCCGATCGACGGCAGGTTCAGCTCGCGGCCGTCGGGCTGAGCCGCTTCACTGAAGGCGGTCAGGCTCTTGGCGTCCGGCTCGATGACCAGCCCCGGATCGGCGGCCCGCGTCAGCGACGGCAGCCCGCTGCCCTGGGCCAGAGGGCTGGTGTCGCCCACGGTGCCGGCTGTGGTGTGCAATGCCGAGGCGACCGCGCCGGGCGACCAGTCGGGATGCTCGGCCCGCAGGACCGCGGCCTCACCGGCCACGTGCGGGGCCGCCATCGAGGTCCCCGAGTACGCGTCGTACTGCCGGCCGAAGTTTCCCGGCGGGGAGACGGCCGCGATGATGTCGCTGCCGGGGGCGACCAGGTCGGGCTTCATGAGCCCGGGATGCGTCTTGTCCGGCCCTGTCGCAGAGTAGTCCGCGATGGCCGGCACACCTGGGGCACCGGAGCCCTGGTTGCCTGAGGTGAGCTGCGCGGTGCCGTCGGCCGGGTGCCTCATCAGGTAGTTGAAGATCTTACCGGCCTGGTCCCTGGTGTTCAGATAGAGCACCGGGAAGTCGTAGATGCTGTTGACCCGGAAGTTGCCGTGGGGATCGAAGAGGACCATGGCCGCCGCGCGCTTGGCTTTGAGCTCCTCCACCGCGCCGTAGGGGCTGTCCAGGGCGCAGGCGACCACCTTGCCCTTCACCTTCGCCGGGTCCAGACTGCCGGGCTCGCAGTACGCCGAGCCCTCCTCCAGTGTGCCGGCCTGCTCGCCGAAGACCAGCGGCAGGGATCGGCCACCGGGGAGCACGTCCAGCGAGGCGCCGGTGATCGAGGTGCCGTCGCCGAGCCGGACGGTTCCCTCGTTCACGTGGGTCACCGCCGCGCCGACCGTGGTGACCCACGGCTGGGTGTTGCTGACCGCGCTGCTGAAGCCGCTGTTGCCGGCCGCGGCCGTCACGAAGACTCCGGCCAGCGTGGCGTTGAGGAAGGCTTTGCCGATCGGGGTGTTGGGCTCGCTGTCCCCCAACTGCGTTCCGATCGAGTAGTTGAGCACCTGTACGCCGTCGGCGACCGCCGCGTCGATGCCCGCGATGATGTCGGCGTCGTATCCCGAGCCGCCCCAGAGGACCTTGTAGACGGCGATCCGCGCATCCGGCGCCACGCCGGAGACCGAACCGAAGTTCCGCCCCGAGATGGTGACGTTGTCGACGGGCAGGCCGGCCGCGGTGGACGCCGTGTGCGTACCGTGCCCGACCATGTCCCGGGGGGAGAGCACCTCACCCTCGGGCAGCGTGCCGCCCGACGCCGCGAGGAGCGTGTCGGCGAAGTACCGGGCGCCGACGATCTTGCCGTTGCAGTGCCGGGCAGCGAACGTGTCGCCGGTCTGGCAGGTGCCGTGCCAGCCCGCCGGGGCCGCCGGTATCCGCTTGGCGAACGACGGGCTTTCCGGCCAGATCCCGGTGTCCAGGACGCCGATCACGACCCCGGCGCCGGTGCTTCTGCCCGGCTTGCGCGCGGCGGACCTGTGCGCGCTGGTCGCCGGCGAGCCGGTTGTCCGGGCGCCGCCGGCCGATGCCCCGGTCGTGGCTGTTCCGGCCGTGCCCGTTGCCGTGCCAGTCGTCGGCTGCGGTGTGGTGTCACCAAGGGACGCCTGGCTGGTACCGACCACCTGGGACTTGGTGACCGAACGGACCCGCTTGTCCGCCTTCAGTTCCTCGACCTGAGCGGCGGTCAGCGTGGCGGAGAATCCGTTGAAGGCCGTGGTGTAGACCTCGTTGACCGTGATGCCGGCTGCTTCGGCCACGGCCGTCCGCTGGGTACCCAGGTGCTTGCGGTACGCCTTCGCCGCCCCCGACTGCGGTTCCAGCTGCTCGCCCGGTTCCGGGCGGGTCCGGGCCAGCCCCGCGAGCCGGCCCGCGTACGTCGTCACCGGTTCCTCGGAGAGTTCCACGATGTACGGAGTGCGGCCGGAGGGCGTTTGCTTGTGTTCCGCATCGGACCTACCGGTCTGGTGCGGTCTGAACCGGCCGGCGCCCCCGGTCAGGTCGACCCGATCTCCTTCGGGTCGCAGTCCAGAGCTGACACCGCTGCCCACCGAGGTGTCCGGCTCGGCGGGTGCCGCCGTCGCCGTACCCCCGGTGGCGACCGTGCCGCCGCCGGCCAGGACGAAGGCCAACAGGGGTATGGCCAGCCTCCGTCGCCGGGTCCGTGTGCTCGTAGCCACGAGACTCCTTCCAGTAGCTCCCCGATGGGAGCGATCCCATGAACGTCGACGCTCTCTCCCGGGATGTGAGGAGGGGAGCGTGACCTACCTAACTCGACATCAGTTAACGAGGTGTTACACGTTGTTTCAGATGCTCACGTGGCCACAGTGGTCGTACTTCTGCGGGAAGCAGGGGGACCCCGTCGAGGGCGCGCCCCTTGCGATCGCACGTACCAGACGTCGCAGGTCCCGACCTTGCGGCTTGAGGCAGCCGATGAGGATGTACAGGACCGGGGAGACCGCGAGCGGGATCGAGCCCTGGTACGGGAGCGGGACGCCGCCGTCGACCGGCGTAGACCGATCCGTCTGATCGCTGCCCGGTGGTGCTCCACCTCAACGCCGGTCACTGCCCCGGTTTCCTGCCCCGAAGCCTGAGCCGTGCGAACCTCGGCTCAGCGTGCCGCCGGCTGCCACCCCAGCGCCCGTGACATCCCCCGCGCCGCGAGCCGTACCGCCGGAATCAGCACGGCTGCCTGGGCCGTCGCGTGGGGGACCACGATCGACACCGCCGCCATCACCCCGCCGTCGCGGCCGTGTACCGGGGCCGCCACCGACAGGGCGTCCTCGGTGATCTGACGACTGCTCACGGCCACGCCCGACCGCCGCACTTCCGCCAGTTCGCGGCGCAGTCGCGCGGGATCCGCGATGGTGTACGGCGTGAACGCGGTCAGCGGCCCCTCGCAGTACGCCTCCTGGAACGGCTGCCCGCTGTGGGCCAGCAGCGCGAGCCCGACCCCGGTGGCGTGCAGCGGCCAGCGGGCGCCGACCCTGATGTGGACGCCGACCGCGGAGCGCCCGGAGAGCCACTCGACGTACACGACCTCCCCGCCGTCGCGCACCGCCAGCTGCACGTTCTCGTGCGTCGCCTCGTACAGGTCCTCCAGGTACGGCAGCGCCACCTGCCGCAGCGCGAGTCCGCGCGGAGCGAGCGCCGCGATCTCCCACAGCCTCAGCCCCACGTGGTAGAGACCCTCCGCGTCGCGCTCCAGTGCGCCCCACTCGGTCAGTGCCCCCACCAGCCGGTGCGTGGTGGTGAGGGTGAGCCCGGCCCGGCGGCTGATGTCGGTCAGACAGAGCGCCGGATGCGCGTGGTCGAAGGCCGCGAGCACGGCGAGCAGCCGGTCCGGTGCGGAGCGCACCGTCTGCGGGGGCAGCGCGTCGGCGGTCATGGGGACGGCGTCACCCGAGCCCGTTCTCGGCGATCCTCAGCAGCAGCGTGTGCAGGACGTCCCGCTCCTCGGCGTCGAGCGGCCGGAGCAGTTCGCCCGTGACCCGCGAACCCGCCTCGTCGGTGTCGCGCAGGAAGACCCGGCCGGCCTCGGTCAGCACGACGATACGGCTGCGCCGGTCGTCCGGGGAGGGGCGGCGCTCGGCGAACCCCAGCCTCTCCAGATCGTCGACCAGGCCGACGATCGCGCTCGGGTCGTAGCCGAGGGAGGTGCTCAACTCCCGTTGCAGGGCGCCCTCTTGAGTGGCGAGGAAGCGCAGCAGCGCGTAGTGGCGCAGCCGCAGGCCGGACTCCTGGAGGAAGGCGTTGAACAGTTGGCCGGAGCGCAGCCCGAGCCGGTACAGCAGATAGCCGGTGTCCGCGTGCAGCCCGCGCATCCACGGCTCGCGAGCGTCGATCGGGGCGGAGCCCACGGCGTGTTCTGGGGCGTGCTGCTGGCCGGTGATGGCGGGCTCCCTGGGCCGGGCCTCCGTCCGGAGGCGGGACGTACGTACGTGCTGCCTCACAGCATGCCGCACGGACCGGTCGGCAACAACTATTGACGACAACAATGATTGTCCTTAGCTTCGATTCCGGACCGCACGCCGCCCGAGCCACAGGCGCACCCACCGTGGCGCGCCCGGCGGCCGACCCCTCTGGAAGGGACCCGCTCGTGCCCAGCATCGATCTCACCGGCAAGGTGGCCGTCGTCACCGGAAGCGGCCGTGGCCTCGGCCTGGCCTACGCCCATGCCCTCGCCGCCCACGGCGCCGCCGTGGTCGTGAACGACGTCGACGAGGCCGTCGCCGAGCAAGCCGCCAAGTCCGTCACCGAGGCGGGCGGCAAGGTCGTGGCCGAGGCCGTCGCGGTCGGTACCGGCGAGGCCGCCGACCGGCTGGTGGCCCGCGCCGTGGAGGAGTTCGGCCGTCTGGACGTCCTGGTCACCAATGCCGGCATCCTGCGCGACAAGGTGCTGTGGAAGATGACCGACGACGACTTCGACGCGGTGATCACCACCCATCTGCGCGGTACCTTCACCTGCGCCCGAGCCGCCGCCGTCCGGATGCGTGAGCAGGGCGAGGGCGGCACGATGATCCTGGTCGGCTCCCCGGCCGGACAGCGCGGCAACTTCGGACAGACGAACTACGCCGCCGCCAAGGCCGGCATCGCCGCCATGGCCCGCACCTGGTCGATGGAGCTGGCCCGCGCGCACATCACCGTCAACGCGATCGTTCCGGTCGCCGCCACCGCCATGACGGAGACGATCCCGGCCTTCGCCCCCTACATCGAGGCCCTGAAGAACGGCGAGCCGCTGCCCGACTTCCTCCGCAAGGGCGAGGGTTTCGGCACCCCCGAGGACTGCGCCGCTCTCGTACCCTTCCTCGCCTCCGAGGCGGCGCGCGGCGTGACCGGCCAGGCCATCGGCATCGGCGGTGACAAGGTGGCACTCTGGTCGCACCCGCGGGAGGTCACGGCGGCGTACGCGGACGGCGGCTGGTCCCCGGACACCCTCGCCGACGTGTGGGCCACCTCGGTCGGCGCCGAACCGCAGACCGTCGGCATCCCCGCGCCGAAGTTCCCGGAGGCGTGATGGGCCTGGACGAACTCGTCGCGATCGACGTCCACACCCACGCCGAGGTCTCCTCCAAGGGACACTCCTCGCTGGACGACGACCTGCACGACGCCTCCTCCGCCTACTTCAAGGTAGAGGGCGACCGGAAGCCGACCCTGGAGGAGACGGCCGCGTACTACCGCGAGCGGAAGATGGCCGCCGTGATCTTCACCGTCGACGCCGAGTCCGCCACCGGCACCGAACCGGTCCCCAACGAGGAGGTCGCCGAGGCCGCCGCCGCGAACCCGGACGTGCTGATCCCGTTCGCCTCCATCGATCCCTTCCGCGGCAAGGCCGGCGTGAAGCAGGCCCGGCGCCTGGTCGAGGAGTACGGGGTGAAGGGCTTCAAGTTCCATCCCAGCATCCAGGGTTTCCTCCCCAACGACCGCTCGGTGGCCTACGGCCTGTACGAGGTCATCGAGGAGACCGGGACCATCGCCCTGTTCCACACGGGCCAGACCGGCATCGGCGCCGGAGTCCCCGGCGGGGGCGGCATCCGGCTGAAGTACTCCAACCCGCTGCACGTGGACGACGTCGCCGCCGACTTCCCCCACCTGAAGATCATCCTGGCGCACCCGTCGTTCCCCTGGCAGGACGAGGCCCTGGCGGTCGCCACGCACAAACCCGGCGTGCACATCGACCTGTCCGGGTGGTCGCCGAAGTACTTCCCGCCACAGCTCGTGCACTATGCCAACACCTTGCTCAAGGACAAGGTGCTCTTCGGCTCGGACTTCCCCGTCCTCACCCCCGACCGTTGGCTCGCCGACTTCGCGAAGCTGTCGATCAAGGACGAAGTGCGCCCGAAGATCCTCAAGGAGAACGCCGCCCGGCTGCTCGGACTGACGCACACCTGAAGGGGCCGTGAGATGCGCAACGAGGGACTGGGGTCGTGGCCCGCACGCCGGGCCCGCAAGACCCCGCACCGCACCGCCCTGATCCACGGCGACCGGAGCGTCACCTACGCCGAGCTGTACGAACGCACCACCCGCCTCGCGCACGCCCTGCGCGCCCGGGGAGTCCGCCCCGGCGACCGGATCGCCTACCTCGGCCCGAACCACCCCGCCTTCCTGGAGACGCTCTTCGCCGCGGGCACCCTCGGCGCGGTCTTCGTCCCGCTCAACATCCGCCTCGCCGAACCCGAGATCGCCTACCAGCTCGCCGACTCGGGCGCCAAGGCCCTCGTCCACGCGCCCTCGCCGGCCCCGCCGGCGGCCGGACTGCCGGGCAGCACCGATGGACGGACGTACGTCGAAGTGGGCGCCGCATACGAGGAGTTGCTGGCCGCCGCCAGCGACGAGCCGATCGACCAGCCCGTTCGCCTCGACGACACCTGCCTCATCATGTATACCTCGGGGACCACGGGCCGGCCCAAGGGCGCCATGCTCACGCACGGCAACCTGGTCTGGAACGCGTTCAACGTCCTTGTCGACCACGACCTGACCGCCGACGAACGCGCCCTGGTCTCGGCCCCGTTGTTCCACACGGCCGGGCTGAACATGCTCACCCTGCCCGTCCTGCTCAAGGGGGGCACCTGTGTCCTGGTGGAGTCCTTCGGCCCGGACGCCACCTTCGACCTGATCGAACGCCACCGGATCACCTTCATGTTCGGGGTGCCGACCATGTTCGACCAGGTGGCCCGGCATCCGCGCTGGGACGGGGCCGACCTGTCCAGCCTCCGCATCCTCACCTGCGGCGGCTCACCGGTCCCGACCCCGCTGATCGCCACGTACCAGGAGCGCGGGCTCACCTTCCTCCAGGGCTACGGCATGACGGAGGCCGCGCCCGGCACCCTCTTCCTGGACGCCGAGCACGCGGTCGGCAAGGCGGGTTCGGCCGGTGTGCCGCACTTCTTCAGCGACGTACGGGTGGTGCGGCCCGACCTCGCACCGGTCGACGTCGGCGAGACGGGCGAGGTCGTGGTGCGCGGCCCGCACGTCATGTCCGGCTACTGGGGACTGCCGGAGGAGACCGAGGCCGTCTTCGCCGACGGCTGGTTCCGCAGCGGGGACGCGGCCCGCGTCGACGAGGACGGGTACGTCTACATCGTCGACCGCATCAAGGACATGATCATCTCAGGCGGCGAGAACATCTACCCCGCCGAGATCGAGGACCAGCTCCTCGCCCACCCCGACATCGTCGAGTGCGCCGTCATCGGCGTGCCCGACGACAGGTGGGGCGAGGTGCCGCGCGCGGTCGTCGTCCCCCGCGAGGGCTCCACGCTCGACCCGGACGAGGTGATCGCCTCACTCTCCGGTCGGCTGGCCAAGTACAAGATCCCCCAGTCGGTGGTGATCGCGGACGCCCTCCCGCGCACCGCCTCCGGAAAGCTCCTCAAATCCCGTGTCCGCTCCCGGTACGGCACCACCTCCTAGACAAGGACCACAGATGAGCATCACCGTCAACGGCCTCGACGAACTCAAGAAGCTCGCCGGCAGCGACCTCGGCACCAGCGCGTGGATCGAGGTCACCCAGGAGCGGATCGACACCTTCGCCGACGCCACGGGCGACCACCAGTGGATCCACGTCGACCCGGAAAGGGCGAAGGACGGCCCGTTCGGCGCGCCCATCGCCCACGGCTTTCTCACCCTCTCCCTCTTCATCCCGCTCTTCACCGAGCTGCTGGAGGTCGAGGGCGTGTCGACGAAGGTCAACTACGGTCTGGACAGGGTGCGTTTCCCGGCCCCGGTGAAGGTCGGCTCCCGTATCCGGCTGGTCGCGAAGCTCGCCTCGGTGGAGGACGTGCCGGACGGGGTGCAGATCGCCGTGGACGGCACGATGGAGATCGACGGCGGCGGAAAGCCCGCGGCCGTCCTGCGGAGCCTGTCGCGGTTCTACGTCTGAGCGGGAGGACTCCGTCCCGGGCCTGGGGTGCTCTGCCCGAGGCAGTGCGCTGGGCGCACGTCGCCGCCCCGGCTGCCTTGCCCCGGCGGCGGGAGACAACGGTGACAGCGCACAGGGGAGTCCTCCTCGCGCCCCGCCGCAGCCCGGTTCGGCGACGTGGAGGCGTACCTCTCGTGACCAGAGGGTCCATCACAGATCGAGCACCAACCGCCCGCCCCGGCACCGGGACACGCAGATCATCATGGTCTCGCCGGACTCCCGCTCCTCGTCCGTCAGGACCGAGTCCCGGTGCTCCGGCGCGCCCTCCAGGACGTCGGTCTCGCAGGTGCCGCAGGTGCCCTCGGCGCAGGAGTAGAGCACCTCGACGCCTGCGGCACGCACGGTGTCGAGGATCGACACCCGCGGCGGGACGGTGAGCGTACGGCCGCTCCGCCCCAGGACGACCTCGAACGCGCGGTCGTCTCCGGCGGGTTGCTCCTTGGGCCGGAACCGCTCGACGCGCAGCGCCCCGGCCGGGCAGCGCTCCTCGACCGCGTCCAGCAGCGGGTCCGGGCCACAGCAGTAGACGAGCGTGCCGTCGGGCAGGCCGTCCAGCACCGGGGCCAGGTCCAGCAGCCCGGTCTCGTCCTGCGGGGCGACCGTGACCCGGTCCCCGTACCGCTCCAGCTCCGCGGTGAACGCCATGGAGCGGCGGGTGCGTCCGCCGTACAGCAGGGTCCACTCGGCGCCCGCCGCCTCGGCCGCGGCGAGCATCGGCAGGACGGGCGTGATGCCGATGCCGCCCGCGATGAACCGGTAGCGCGGGGAGGGGTGCAGGGCGAAGTGGTTGCGCGGCCCCCGCACCCGTATCTCGTCGCCCTCGCGCAGCCGCTCGTGGACGTACGCCGAGCCTCCCCGCCCGTCGGCCTCGCGGAGTACGGCGATCCGCCACCGGTGCCGGTCCGCGGGATCGCCGCACAGTGAGTACTGCCGCTCAAGGCCCGGGCCGAGCAGGACGTCGACATGGGCGCCCGGCTCCCAGGCCGGCAGCTCCTCGCCCAGCGGATGGCGCAGGGTGAGGGTGAGCACGCCCTCGGCCGCCGACTCGCGGCGGTCGACGACGAGTTCGGCTTCGTACACGGTCATGAGGTGGTTCCTCCGGGCTGGTGTCCTTCGGGGTGCGCGAGCATCCACTCCCACATCCGCACCGGGTCGTCGGCGGTGTTCTCGGCGCCGCAGTGGCAGGTGCCGTGCAGGACGTCGGTGCCGGGGAGCCAGTCGACGCGGTAGACCTCGCGGCTCACGGCGGCGGACGGCGTGCTCACCGGACCTTCTCCACCGGCTTGTCGCCCTCCTCGACCAGACGGGCGAGGATGCGGCGGGCGGCGAGACCACCGGTGTCGATGTTGATGCTCAGCTCCTGGTAGCCGGCCGGCTCGGTGCCGAGTGTCTTCTGCAACAGGTTGAGCGCGTCGACGTCCTGCATGACGACCGTGTGGTTGAAGTCGTGCAGGAACGTGGTGACTTCCTCGTCGTCCTTCGCGAAGTCCCGGGAGACGGCCCAGAAGTCGAACACCTTGCCGTCGGTGGACGGGGTGATCGCATAGGTGATTTCGGTGTGGAAGCCGTTCGGGTCGGTGCCGTCCGGCTCGGGCAGCACGCCGGCCGGCGCGATCCGGCTGTGCAGCAGGTAGAGGCAGGGCGCGTGGTACTCGATGTCCTGCCAGCGGGTGATACGGCCCTCGATACCGGTGGAGCGGGCGTAGAAGGGCGGGCACTCGGCGTCGTCCATGTGCCGGCTGACCCGCACGATGCCGGCGCCCTCGTCGACCTCGGTGGTGATCGGCGTCTCGGCGACCTCCGGGGTGCCGATGTAGCCGCCGTGCAGATACGTCTCGTGGGAGAGGTCGAGGAGGTTGTCCACCAGCAGGCCGTAGTCGGCGTCGATCGGCTCCATGCCGCGCACCGTGACCCAGTCCGGGGAGTCCAGGTGCCGGGCCCGCGGAACGGTCCCCGCGTCGGCGAGCGCCGGGTCGCCGATCCACACCCACACCAGCGAGTCCTGCTCGACGACCGGGTACGAGGCGACCCGGGCCGTGCGCGGGACGCGCTTCTGCCCCGGCACGTACACGCAGGCGCCCGTCGTGTCGTAGGTGAAGCCGTGGTAGCCGCACACGATGCGGTCCCCGTCGAGCCGGCTCTCCGACAGGGGGAAGCGGCGGTGGACACAGCGGTCGGCCAGGGCGACCGCGGTGCCGTCGTCCTCGGCACGGTAGAGGACGAGCGGCTCACCGAGGATCGTGCGGCCGAGCAACTCGCGCCCGACCTCGTGACTGTAGGCGGCGACGTACCACTGGTTCCTTGCGAAGGCGGTCGTGTGAGGCATGGGGGTCGGCTCCCGTCTCTCGTGGTGGCGCCATCGTCGGGAGAGCCTCCACAGGGGCGCAATACGGCTTCCGCCCCACGGAAGAGGCGATCCGCGAAGGCGCCCGCCACCTTGCTCCCGGGCTGGCGGTCCTGCCCAATCCGTATGTTAATGACGGCTGCTGATGTAGCGTCAGCGCGCATGAACAGAATCATGTGCGGGACGAACCGCCGGTGGATCGGGGCGGTCGGCGCGTTCCTGGCCCTGCTGCTCTCGGCGGTCACCCTGTCCGTGGCTCATCCGGCGGCAGCCGCCTCCGTCCTGGCCCCGATCGACCCCAGCGGGTTCACGATGCGGGCGGGGGACTTCACGAACCGCGGCGCCGCGATCCAGCAGATCGAGGCGTCGGGAAGCGTCTCCGTGCGCACCTCGCCCGACCAGGTGCTCGCCGACGGCGGTCACGCCGGGCGGGCGGCACTGTGCCACAGCACCAACCTCGACGGCTCACTGAAGTACGACGGCTTCTGCTGGGACCAGGCCGATGACACCTCCGCCGTCTGGACGCCCCAGGGACTGACCGGTTCGCACGACGCCCAGCCGAACGGGACCTGGAACGGCCACTACCTCTACATCGCCTCCTGGCACTACACCGACAACGACTACGCGCGGATCACCATCGCGGAGTCGACCGGCACCTCGGTCACCTACCAGCACGTGCTTCTCGTCGACCCGTACTCCACCGGCAGCGGCTCCACCTTCCGCCCGGTGGGCGGGGCCGGTGACCGGTCCGGGACGGACGTGCTGAGCGGTCATGCGGACGGTGTCACCTGGTACGGCAACAAGCTCTTCGTCGCCACCGGGCACCAGATGCAGGTCTACGACCTGCGACACCTGTGGAAGATGAGTGACACCTCCACCGACCAGGTCGGCATCCTGGGCAACGGCAAGTCCTCGGCCCGCTACCACAACTGGGCGCTGCCCATGGTCGGCATCTACTTCACCGGCACCACGGGTGACCCCTGCGACGCCACGCGGCCGTGCCTGACCTCGCTCAGCCTGGACCGGACGTCCTCACCGGACGCCCTGGTCACCTCGCAGATCGCCACCAAGGGCGGTGGGCCGCTGATCCGCTGGCCGCTGAACGCGAGCACGGCGCTCCCGGACACCGACACCGCGAACGACTACACCGGCACGGTCACGGCGACCGGTGCCTACACCGTGCCGATCTGGAAGGTACAGGGAGCCGCCACGGACGGCACCTCTTACTACTTCAGCGGCGAGTGCCCCGAGACGGCGGGCACCACCGACTCCGACGTGCCGTACTGCATCCACCGGGCGCTGCCGGGCGCCGCGCCGCACGTCCTCACCCATGCCCCGCCGCTGACCCAGAACCTCTCCTACGCCCCGTCGTCCGGGCGCCTGTGGGGGCTCAACGAGCGGGAGAACACCACCACCGGGAAGCGGGTGGTCTTCTCCCTGGTGCCGTCCGCCTGAGGACCGCCGGATCACCGTGTCCGGGACGGCCAGTTCCGGACGCGGTCCTCACTTCCGGCAGCCGAGGACGGTGATCGTGCCGGACTCGGTGCGGTGTCGGTCGTGGCAGCGGAGCATCGGCTGACGGACCCCCACCCATCGCCTTCGCCGGCATGGCCCTGCCGAACGACGCTCCAGTGGCACCGCACCCCGCGAGTCCGGACTCGCCGAGATCGGAACTTCCCCCGAGTACGCGTGGGAAGAAACGCCTGTTCGGAAACCCGGCCGCGTGGATCAACTCTCCGGCAGCGGACTCCCCGGGCGCGATGGCGCGGTCAGCCGGCACCACGCGGACCGGCGACTGCTCCGAGCCGGGGCACCCCGATGCCCGGCCGCCCGCTCCGCCCCCCGTCCCCAGTGACCTCACCAGCGCGGGGCGGTGGCCGTCGGCGGGTTCGGCGGCCGTGGCACCGGCCGGGCCGATGCGCGAAGCGACCGCCCGGTCGCCTCACACTCCTTGGCGGGCCAGTCCAGGAGCCGGGCGCCGATGGTCACGGTCCGGAGCATGTAGCGGTGGGCCGGGTCCGCGGGGTCGGCGCCGGTGAGCTGATGGACGCGTTCCAGGCGGTAGGTCATGGCCCGCACGCTCAGGGACAGGCGGCGGGCCGCCTCGGCGGCGACGCAGCCGGAGTCGAAGGAGACGGTGAGGGTGTCGAGGAGGGGCTGGGCGGCGCCGCGGGCGGTCGTCAGCGGACCGAGGGTGCCGAGGACGAGGTCGGCCATAGCCTGGCGGTCGCGGGCGAGGACCGGATGGACGAGCAGGTCGGCGGCGTGCAGGAGAGGGTCGTCCAGGCCGAGACGCTCGGCCGTGTCGAGCGCGTTCAGTGCCGCTTCGCAGGACTGGACCACCCCGCCGGGGCCGGGCTGGGGCGTCCGATGGCGACTCGGCGGACACCGGCGCCCCGCTGGAGACGCTGCGCGTGGGCCGCCTGAGCGGTCGGGGACGTTCGACCCCGTCCGACGGCCGACCGGGGGCTGTTCGGCCCTATCCCGCGGGGGTGCCCCTCCGACGATCATGAGGCGGCGGCCGGGAAGAGGCCAGGTCCATACCCGCAGCACGGCACTTCCCGGCTCGTCGTCGACAAGGCAGAAGGGGAGGACACCGACCGGTGGACCAGGCACAGACACACAAGGCGGGGACCGCGCGGCCGAGTGCCGGGGTCACCGGGGCCGCGGAGACGCCCCGACGGGCCGCACGGCCGACGTGGACGGAGTGGCTGACGACCACCGACCACAAGAAGATCGGGACGATGTACCTGGTCACCGCGTTCGCCTTCTTCATCGTCGGCGGTGTGATGGCGCTGCTGATGCGCGCGGAGCTGGCCCGGCCCGGCCTTCAGCTCATGTCGCAGGAGCAGTTCAACCAGGCGTTCACCATGCACGGCTCGATCATGCTGCTGATGTTCGCGATGCCGCTGTTCACCGGGTTCGCCAACTGGATCATGCCGTTGCAGATCGGTGCGCCCGACGTCGCGTTCCCCCGCCTGAACATGCTCGCCTACTGGCTCTTCCTGTTCGGTTCGGCGATCGCGGCGCTCGGCTTCCTCACCCCGGGCGGCGCCGCCGACTTCGGCTGGTTCCTGTACGCGCCGCTGTCGGACGCCGTCCACTCGCCCGGGCTCGGCGCCGACCTGTGGATCATGGGGGTGGCACTGTCCGGTTTCGGCTCGATCCTGGGCGCGGTCAACTTCATCACCACGATCGTCTGCATGCGGGCGCCGGGCATGACGATGTTCCGGATGCCGATCTTCACCTGGAACGTACTGCTGACCGCTCTGCTGGTCCTGATCGTCTTCCCGGTGCTGGCGGCGGCGCTGTTCGCGCTGGAGACGGACCGCAAGTTCGGCGCCCACGTCTTCGACGCGGCCAACGGCGGAGCCCTGCTGTGGCAGCACCTGTTCTGGTTCTTCGGGCATCCGGAGGTCTACATCCTGGCGTTGCCGTTCTTCGGCATAGTCTCCGAGGTCATCCCGGTCTTCGCCCGCAAGCCGATGTTCGGCTACATGGGTCTGATCGCGGCGACGATCGCGATCGCGGGCCTGAGCGTGACGGTGTGGGCGCACCACATGTACGTCACCGGCGGCGTCCTGCTGCCGTTCTTCTCCTTCATGACGTTCCTCATCGCGGTGCCGACGGGCGTGAAGTTCTTCAACTGGATCGGCACGATGTGGAAGGGCTCGCTGTCCTTCGAGACGCCCATGCTGTGGACCGTCGGCTTCCTGATCACCTTCCTTTTCGGCGGCCTCACCGGCGTGATACTGGCGTCCCCGCCGATGGACTTCCACCTCTCCGACTCGTACTTCGTCGTCGCGCACTTCCACTACACGGTCTTCGGTACGGTCGTGTACGCGATGTTCGCCGGATTCCACTTCTGGTGGCCCAAGTTCACCGGCAAGATGCTCGACGAGCGCCTCGGGAAGATCACCTTCTGGACGCTCACGGTCGGATTCCACACCACGTTCCTGGTCCAGCACTGGCTGGGCGCCGAGGGCATGCCCCGCCGCTACGCCGACTACCTGGCAGCCGACGGCTTCACCGCCCTCAACACCGTCTCCTCGATCGGTTCGTTCCTGCTCGGTCTGTCGATCCTCCCGTTCTTCTACAACGTCTGGAAGACCGCGAGGTACGGCAAGCCCGTCCGGGCCGACGACCCCTGGGGCTACGGCCGTTCGCTGGAGTGGGCGACCTCGTGCCCGCCGCCCCGCCACAACTTCGTCTCGCTGCCCCGCATCCGCAGCGAGTCCCCGGCCTTCGACCTGCACCACCCGGAGATCGCCGGACTCGAAGAGGCGGCGAGGTAGGCCATGCCCCACGCCGTCCTCGCCCTCGGAGCCGCCACGGTCACCGCGGCGGGCTGTGTCTGGTACCTGCCGGCCCTCGCCGACCTGCGCGCGGGAGCCGACCGGCCGCCGGCCCACCGCAAGGCCGCGGAGGCCTGCCTCAGCGGCTGGGCCACCACCGGGATCGTCGCGCTGCTGCTGCTCGTCTGTGAAAAGTGGTGGGCACCTTCCGGCGCGGCGCTGGCCGGTTCCGCCGTCACGGTGGGCCTCAGGGCACGCGCGGCAGCTCAGCGCCGCCGTGACCTGCGCGAGGCCGCCCACGAGTGGGGGGAACTCGGCCGCGACAGAAGGCCATTCGACACCGGACGTGCGCGGAACGTCGTCGCCTTGCTCCTCGGTGCCGGGCCGGCTGCCGCCGTGGGCGCGGCGGCCCTCGGGGCGGTCGCGGAGCGCGAGGGCGGCGTGGACCGGTGGACGGTCGCGGCCGTGCCCACCGCGGTGGTCGTGCTGTTTCTCACCCTCGCGGTCGTTCACGGACGGGTGGTCCGGCACCGACGCGCCGACCCAAGTGGCCGCCGTCCGTGACGACGCGCAGGCAGAGATGGCGAGAGGGGCCGTCCCGGCCGAGGGAACACCATCCTGCGGGCGGGGCAGGCCCTGGAGCGGGTGCTGCTGACCGCGACCGCGCACGGGGTGCGCACCTCGATGCTGCACCAGGCGATGGAGTGGCCGGATCTGCGGGCGGCGGCCTGCCTGCCGCAGCGGCGCTGCTGCCCCCAGGTGCTGATCCGATTCGGCTACGGGCCGGACGGTGGCCGCACACCGCGTGCCCCCGCGGGGACCACCCGGCACCGCGGAGACTGAGCGAACCCCACCGGGTGGTTCTGCACAGGTGACCTCAGTCGGGCCGACTCGTGCGGCAGGGGCCGCCGTGTCGCGGGGACGGGAAGGAGCCCGCGGCACGCCGCGTCCGTCAGTGCCGCTCGTGCCCCTGATTCCCTGCCCGGCGAGCCGGGGCCCCTTCACACGACGGGCCCGCGGGAGACGCGCATGGAGTGGT
This sequence comes from Streptomyces canarius, assembly GCF_014650735.1. Lineage (NCBI taxonomy): Bacteria > Bacillati > Actinomycetota > Actinomycetes > Kitasatosporales > Streptomycetaceae > Streptomyces > Streptomyces canarius. The sequence goes on along the minus strand of NZ_BMVN01000005.1, from coordinate 104,712 downwards.
CGGTCTCGCTGGTAGGGGTCGCGCTGGTCATGGCCGCCCTGCGAGACCTGTTCCACACCCTCTGGCACCCCACCCGCCACGCCGGCTTGAGCCGTCTCGTCATGACCGGGCTGTGAAGACCGCCCGGTGCCTGCGCGCTCGCGGACGGGTGGTCGGGTTCGCCGGCCCACTCGCCACGGTGGCGGTGGTCGGTCTCCGGGCCGCCGTCATCATCCTGGGCCGGGCGATCATCCACCGGCCCCACATGCCGGAGGCTTTCACGCGCACGCCTGGTTCCAGGGCCGCGCAGCAGCCGGCCCACTCGACTCCGTCCACCTGTCACTCGTCACCGTCGCCACCCCGGGGCCGGGTGACATCACACCGGCCGGCCATGCCTCTGCCCCCGCCCAGCGCGGGCGGACCGCGCGGCGGCCCGACGTCCGACTGACCGGCGACTTGCTCGCCAGCGCACGGGACGACCTCGCTGGCATCCTCGACCGGCGTCTCCTCCACACGGGCGGGCCATCGACGGCGGTCGTCGCCACCTACGCCGCTGACCACGGGCGCAGCCTCACACGATCCTGGAGTGGCCCCGACCGCCGGGGTGGCCGATCGACCCGTACCGCCGGGCTCGGGGCCGACGGCCTCGGCTGCCGCCGGTGTGCGTTGTCGTGATCGCGTGGCGTGTTTCGGCGCGGGTACCCAGACACGGCATGCGGTCGGATTCTCGACGGACTGGCAGGTGAGTTCCTCGGAGCCCCACAGAGCCCCTGGGTGAGCCCCGCGTGCGAGTGGATCACACACCATCGGACCGACATCAGGGCCGGGCTGAGGGAACGGATGTGGCATCCGCCCCGTACACGTTGCTGTCACTGACAGCGTGCAGACGACCGAGGAGTTGATTCCCATGCCGCCGGCTGAATCGCTTCCTCACCTCCTTCCGGGAGGCGAGACGGGATGAGGAAGCGCAGGAAGAAGCGGATGCCCGCGGTCCGTCTGGAGCTGTGTGACGTCTGCGGGGCGACGTTCCCGGAAGACGAGGCCGTGCGCGGATACGTACCCGACTCCTCGTCCGTGAGTCTTCGGAACGACTGGTTCGACGGCCTGCGGATCATCACGGCGTGCAGCACCGGGCACTTCGCCGTGCTGAGGAAGACCTACCAGCGCCGGCCTTTCACAGAGGAGGAACTCTGGGCGGCGAAAGTCAACCGCGCCCTGAGCAGTGGCACGCCGGCTCTCACGCTCGGAGAGCTGGCGTGCCGAACCGGCTTGGACGAGACGGAGATCAGGCGCGCCATCGCCTGGCACAACGAACACGGCGGGTGGGGGACGGTGCAATGACGACGTTCTCATCGGACGGATCTCGTCCGATTCCGTCGCGGTCCAGCGCGTCGACGCGGCGAGCGCGGGCCTTGAGGTTCCTCAAGCGCGCCGACGGCTTCCAGAGACGGCACCGCTGGGTGGGGCTCCCGGTGGCCGTCGTGTACAAGTTCTACGACGATCAGGCCGCCTACCTCGCGGCCCTCCTCACCTACTACGGCTTCCTCTCACTCTTCCCGCTGCTCCTGATCCTCATCGCCGTCCTGAGCACCTTCCTCAGCGACGATCCCGCTCTGCGCCAGCGGATCATGGACTCGGCGCTGGGCGAGTTCCCGGTGATCGGGGACCAGCTCGGGCACAACATCCACTCCTTCCACAGCAGTGGGGTCGCGCTGGCCGTGGGCATCGCGGGCAGCCTCTACGGTTCTCTCGGCGTGGCACAGGCCGCGCAGTACGCCCTCAACAAGATCTGGGCGGTCCCCCGGCACGCACGCCCCGACCCGTTCCGTTCGCGACTGAAGGGCCTGCTGTTCCTGCTGCTCCTCGCCGTCGGACTGGGCGCGTTCACCCTGCTGTCGGTCGCGGCTTCGCAGACCTATGTGTTCGGCGCGACGCTGAAGGGCGGGACCTGGATCGGCGCCACCGTGGCGTCCGTGTGCCTGAACGCCGTCCTGCTCCTCCTGGGGTACCGGCTGCTGACGCACCGGCCGCTCCCGCTGCGCCGGCTGGCCGGCGTCGCGCTGGGTGGAGCCTGTGCCTGGCAGGCAGTGCAGTGGGCGGGCTCCTACTACGTCACTCACGTCCTGCGCGGCGCAACCGCGACCTACGGCATGTTCGGCATCGTCCTGGGCCTGCTCGCCTGGCTCTACATCGGGGCGCTGATCTTCGTCACGGCGGCCGAGGTGGCGTCCGTTCGGGTGATGCAGCTGTGGCCGCGCAGCCTGCTGACGCCGTTCACGGACCGGGTGCACCTGAGCCCGGCGGACCGCCGGGCCTACAGCTCGTACGCCGCCACCGAGGCGTTCAAGGGGTTCCAGAAGATCGACGTTCGCTTCGACCAGCCACCGAAGCCCCTGCACGAGGAACCGCCGGACGATGCCTCCTAGGCAAGCCCGCTCGCCAAGAGGAACTGCTGCCCGGCGACCTCGGGACCCTGTGCCGTACACCTGCTGAACGGTTTGTACGACGCGCGCCGGCGTGGCCTCGTTCTCGGCGCTGTCGGTACAGCGAGCCGCCACTCGGCCGAGCTGTCCGAAGGGGCGTTCGCAGGGATCAGTAGGCTGCCTCGCGGCGGCGCTTCAGCAGGCTGCCGTCGCCGGGTGCGCGGTGCGGCCGGTGTGGTGACGGCGCGTCCGGCGGAAGGGGACCAGGGCCAGGGAGCGGACCGCGACGGCTCCGATGACACCGGTGGCGACGGCGACCACGCCCCAGCCCACCGGGGCGCTCCACGTCGCTCCGGTGAGGGACAGCAGCCGGATCCCGTAGGTCGCACTCGCCGCGGTGGTGAAGGTCAGGGCCCAGAAACCGAGGGTGAAGGGAAGCCGCAGATAGTCCTTCACGAGGAAGAGGTGGGGCAGGAGCAGGGCGGCCATCGTGCCGAGCAGGATCTCGTGGACCGTACCGGGCCGGCCCCCGGTGATCACCCACCAGGCGTTGCCCGCGACGGCCGGCGGCGCCGAGAAGATCGCCAGGGTCGGCAGCAGCGGCCTCGGGAGTTCGGGACCGGTCGCGAAGCGGACCAGCAGCAGGCTCCCGACCAGCAGCCAGAACAGGATGCCCGCGGCGAACAACACCTTCGCCGCACCGGGGTGACCGATCGTCGCGACGGATTGGGCCGAGATCAGGGACGCCGCGACCGTGGGCAGCAGATGGCCGCCGTGCAGCGTCGCCGGGTCGCGCGGCACGGTCAGCAGCCTGGCGACGAACCACGCGCCGAAGCCGGCGCTGAGGGCCAGCACGGCCCACACCAGCCCCTTCCCCATCTGGGGGAACGACACGGCGAGCCGGGCCGACATCAGCGAGGCGGCGACGGGCACGAGGGCCGCGAACGGGCCGAGAACAGGATGGCGCAGATCGTCGGCGACCTCGTGCGGCCTGAGCCCGGCCGCGGCGTACCGGAGCACGGTCACCAGCCACGCGGTCGCGGCCACCAGCCAGAGGGCGGTCCCGATCACCCGCGGCGCCCCCAGTGCGGCGGCGGCCGTCCAGGTCCCCGCCAGCCCGGACAGGCCGAAGGAGATGCCGAAGGTGTTGAGCGGAAGCCGGGCCCGTGCGGGTCGCGCGGTGCCGGCGGACCGGCCCGTGCGGGAGGTGGATGCGGACATCGGGACTCCAGTGATGCGTCGAGCGGGCAGTGCCACCAGGGCACGGCCGGCCAGGGACGGTTGACGTCCTGTTTCCGAGGACGCTCCGATCTTGCACTCCTGCCGTCACATGAGTCCAAGGAATGATTTTCATCATGCCGATAGGTCCAGTGCATGAGGTGCCCCGGGGGCAACGTCATGCATGAAACCTATGGAAGCCAGCACATCCAGTCATTGGAATCATCACGCCTTTCGTACCAGAGTGATGCGCGGCCCCACCGGCGTCAGTCATTCGACGGAAGCACGCGGACGGGGACCGTTGTGCACTGATGTGCGGAATGCAACCCGAGGTGACCTTCTTCGCGAAGGCCCCAGCACAGTTGGGAGCCAGTCCTTATGCGTACCCCCGATCCCGCTTCGACGACGGGTCCGGACCGGCGTACGGTGCTCGCCGTGCCACTCGCCGTGGGCGCGGCCCTGGCGGTCGGCACCGGGCAGGCGGAGGCCGCCCCGCGGCCGGGCAGCGGCGCCCCGCAGGCGCACCCGCACGCGCCGCGGTTGGAGACGGTGGCCACGTTCGACGGTGCGATGCCGACCGGTGTCACGGTCTCACGTGGTGGCCGCGTGTTCGTGAACTTCCCCCGGTGGGGCGACGACGTGCCGTTCACCGTGGCGGAGATCCGGCACGGCAAGCCCGTCGCCTACCCGGACCGGGAGATCAACACCCCTGACACGGCCGCCCCGGAGCGGCACTTCCTGGGCGTGCAGAGCGTCGTCGTCGACGCCGCCGACCGGCTGTGGGTGGTCGACACCGGCCGGGTGGAGTGGGCCGACGCGCCGTACGGCGGGCCCAAGCTGGTGGCCGTCGACCTGGCCACCGACAAGGTGGTGCGCACGATCGTCTTCCCCGCCTCGGTGGCCGGTCCGCGCAGCTTCGTCAACGACGTGCGCTTCGACCTGGTCCACGGCTTCGCGTATCTCACCGACGCCACACCGGACGGCCCCAACGGGCTGATCGTCGTGAACCTGGCCACGGGCGAGTCGTGGCGGCGCCTGGACGACACCCCGTCGACGCTGCCGGCGCCGGGCTTCGTGCCGACGATCGACGGCCGGCCGATGCTGAACCGTCCGGACGGCACGTCCGCGGGCACGCCCATCGGCATCGGTGTGGACGGAATCGCGCTGAGCCCCGACGGTGAGTGGCTGTACTACTGCCCGCTGTCCAGCCGGCGACTGTACGGGGTGCGCACACGCGATCTCACCCGTCTCCGGAAGACCGCCATCGAGGTGCACGACCTCGGTGCGAAGGGGATGTCCGACGGTCTGGAGACCGACCGTGCGGGACGCGTGTACGCCGGTGACATCGAGCGCAAGGCGATCGTCCGCCGCGACACCGACGGCAGCTACCACACGCTGGTGCAGGACGAGCGGCTCAGCTGGCCCGACACGTTCTCCATCGGCTACGACCACAAGCTCTACGTCGTCGCCAATCAGCTCAACCGCCAGGCCGCCTACAACGGCGGCACAGACCTCCGGCGCAAGCCGTACGTGCTGTACCGCCTGCCCATCGGCAGCGGACCGGCACGCCGCTGACCCGAGCCGGCTCCGGCCGGGCTCCTCCTCCCGCAACCGATCGACCGAAAGGCGGATTCCCGCATGTCCCGCAAGTTCACTCGTGCCGCCGTGGCGGCCTCCGTCGCCGCCGCCGTTGCGGCCGGCACCGCGCTCGCCGCGCAGCCGTCCGTCGCCGAGGACCGGCAGCGGACCGGCTCCCACGCCTGGCCCTGGAAGCTGGTCGACGGCTCGCCCGACCTGGTGAGGCCGGCGGCGCTGACGGTGGACCGCTCGATCGGTGAGCGCCGGGCGGTGCTTGAGGTGCGTCTCGCGCAGCAGCTGTACACCTTCTGGAACACGGGCGAGGAGAAGTACCTCGACGCGTCGGTCAGCCCGGACTTCGTGGACAACACCCTGCCGCCCGGTCGGCCGCAGGGCCCCGAAGGCCCGGTGTTCGCCTCGCGGAACTTCCGCGCCGCCGTGCCCGACCTGACGTGCGAACTGGCCGACCTGCTGATCACCGGTGACAAGATCACCGCTCGGCTCGTCTTCCGGGGCCACTTCACCGGCACCTTCGACGGAGTCCAGGGCAAGGGCCAGAAGGTGGACTTCAACGCCATCGACATCCAGCACGTCGGCGAGCGGCAGATCGTCGAGGACTGGCACATCGAGGACAACCAGACCCTGCTGTCCCAGCTCGGCGTCGACTGACCGACCGTCCGCACCGACCCCCGCCACGCGGTCGTGCCTCCGGCCGTCCACCGGGCGCGGTACCGGACCGACCGGTGCCTTCCGGGCACGGGCGCCCTGGGCACCACGTTCGGTGGCGGGGCGTGCCGCACATGCCGGCGCCCACGGTGCTCGGGGGAGCGGCGGCGAAGGTTTCCGGTCACGGCACTGGTCGCACGTGATCGTGTGCGGCGGTCAACCGCACGTGTGACCCGCGGGCACGGCTCGGAAGGTACCGCCCCTCCCGTTCGTTCCGCGTCCGCTGTGATACGCGTGCCGGCCCGGAGTCCGCGGCCGGGTGTTCGGCGAGCCCCGGTCTCACCGCTGCCGGAACGCGTACGCGACAGGCCGTGGAACCGGCTTTCAGGACCCTCCCGGGCGCGCCGGACCCACGGTGCCTGCACGGTCGGTAGTGGACGTGTCCCCACGTGCCCCTTCGGTCCAGCACGCCGGCCGTCACATGAGGGCTGCGGCGCGCTGACCCACCTCCTGGTCCCCGTCCCGCTCCTCCTGGTTGACGCACTTGGCCAGGCACCGAGTGCGGGAGAGCGTGAAGACGCCGTACGCCAGGAGCGCCAGACCGGCGAGGGCCGGCACGAGCCACAGCCCCTGCCGGGGCGACTCGGCGTACAACGTCACACCCAGAACGAAGCTGACCGCGGCGTCGCCCAGGGTCAGGGCCGGCTGGGAGGCGATCAGCGGCCCGCCCTGCATGGCGTACCCGAGCAACACGATGGAGAGCGATCCCGCGACGGCGAAGCCGTACGTCTGCCAGGCGAGGAGGAAACCGGCCGCTCCGTCACGGGACAGGACGTCCATGGCGGACTTCACCAGGGCCGCCGTGAGCGCGTTGCCGATGGCCGCCGCGGCTGCCAGACAGGCGGCCCTGGCCAGACCGGGCGGCCGGCGCAGGCCGAGGAGGGCCAGTGCCGCCTCCACCGCGGCGACGACGGCGATCGTCGGTGGCCACCACGGGCCGGGCACCTGGTCGCGTCCGCCCGTGGGGGCGGCCGAGAACAGGAAGACCGCCAGCCCCGCGAAGATGCAGAGCACGCACCACCACGCCTTGCCGGACACCTGCACCCGGAAGACGAAGCTGCCGAACAGCAGGGCCATCGGCAGCTCCAGGATGAAGACCGGCTGCACCGTCGCCAGTGATCCGGCGTTCAGGGCCAGGGCCTGGAAGAGGGCCGAGAGCGTCACTCCGAGGATGCCGCCGAGCCACGCCGGTCTGTGCAGCAGACCGGCGAGGAGCCGGAGGGGTGATCGCGAGGCGGGGACGCTGCCGGCGGCACGCCGTTGCAGGACGGTTCCCCATGCGTTGCTTCCCGCGGCGAGCACGGCAAAGACGATCGCCAGCATCATGTCCGATGGCACCGCTTCCGGTTGTCGTGCGCGTTCGGTGAGGACGGAGCGTCGCCGTACGGCCGACGAGCGAGGTGTTCTGGGCGGTTTCCTGCTCCTTCGCGCGGAAACACCCGGGTCAGTCTAGTCCCGGCCGTTCCGGTCGGCCCGCGCTCCGGTGCCGCCGCCCGGCCGGGTCCGGCGGAGCCGGTGCGTCGTCCTCCAAGCGGCGCCGGGGCCGCCCTCCGTTCCTGAGATGTCATCCGAGCGTGTCCACCAGCGTGCCGAGGCGGGCGATCCCCTCGCGCAGTTCGTCCGCCGCCGCGGCGCAGGAGAGCCGGACATGGGTGTCCGCCGTGCGGGCGCCGAAGTCCCTGCCGGGGGTCAGGGCGACGTGTGCCTCGTGCAGGGCCCGCTCGCAGAACTCCCAGGAGGTGAGCCCGGTGCCGCTGACGTCGAAGTACACGTAGAACGCGCCGTCGGGGCGCACGGGCACCGGCAGGCCGATGCCTTCCAGTCCCTCGACGGCGAGGGCGCGGCGCCGGACGAACTCCTCGCGGCGCGCCTCGCAGACCGCGAGCGACTCACGGGTGAAGCAGGCCAGCGCGGCCTGCTGGGCGGGCGCCGACGCGCACAGGAAGTAGTTCTGGGCGAGGCGTTCCATCACGGGTACGTACGTCTCCGGGACGACACACCAGCCGAGCCGCCAGCCGGTCATGCCGAAGTACTTCGAGAAACTGTTGACGACCACGGCGTCGGGGTCGGACGCCAGCACGCTCGCCGGCGGGCGGCCGTGCTCGTCGTGGTCGCCCAGGTCCAGGTAGATCTCGTCGACCAGGCGCCACGCGCCGCGCTCGCGGGCCGTGCCGCAGATCGCGGCCAGCTCGGCGGCCGGCACGGACGTACCGGTCGGGTTGGACGGTGTGGCGACCATCACTCCGCGGGTCCGGTCCGTCCAGTGCGACCGCACGGACGCGGCGTCCAGTTGGAAGCGGCCGGCGGCGGTGGTGGGCACCAGGACGGCCCGCGCGCCGAAGCTCTCCATGATCTGGCGGTTGCACGGGTACGACGGGTCCGCGATGAGGACCTCGTCCCCGGGGTCGACGAGGGCGGCGGCGGCCAGGACCAGGGCGGCCGAGGCACCGGCGGTCACCACGATCCGGCCGGGATCGACCGGCACCCCGTGCACGTCACGGTAGAAACGGGCGATGGCCTGCCGCAGCGCGGGCAGACCGAGGGCGGGCGTGTACGGCAGGGGTCTTCCGTCCATGGCCTCACGCATGGCCTCCAGGACGGCCGGGGGCGCGCCGAAGTCGGGTTCGCCGAGGCTGAGCTTAACGACGTGGTGCCCTTGGGCCTCCAGCGCGGCGGCGTGCTTGCCGAACTCCATGGCGTAGAAGGGCGCGACGGCTCGCGCGCGGCGCGAGATGCGCGGGGTGTCCATACGGTGCCTCCGGCGTGAGAGCGGGCCCCCGCGTCCCGGCGGACGGGACGGCCGGGAATCCCGGTGCCGTGGTGCCCGCGGCGGTGAGGACGGCACCTCACCCCGGACCGTCCCGATGCTGGTCGTCCAGCATATGCGGGTCACGGAGGGAGGCACGGAGGGGACGTACCGGGGCAGGTGCGGATGAACCCTCCACGGTGCGTCCCCTGCCTCCGGCGGGGGACTGCCGTCACGCTTCCCCGGTGATCCGCCTCCGGCACGGACGCTCCGTCCGCGCGCACCCACACACTCGGAGACGGCGGCGCCCGCCGCACTCACCGCTGTCCTGGTCGTGGCATTCTCCGGCCTCTCCGGCACTTTGCCCGATGTCCTGCTCCGATCCGGTGGCAGCGCTTCCCGACGTGGTGCACACACGCTGCTCGAACTCGTGAGCGAAGCCGCCGCACGCCGAGCGACTGAGGGCCGCGACGGCTGCCGGCCGTGCCGACCTCGCCATCGGCCGCCCACCGGCCGACCCGTACTCCTGGAGTTCGACGCCGGGCGTCAGCGCTTGGGTCGTTCGTGTCCGCTCACCCGCAGGCAGGGCTCAGGACGGTCGCCGCGGGTGCCGCACCGGCGCCGCCGCTGGAACGTTGCGGATCCACCGCCCAGCCCTCCGTCCCAGCCGTTGTCTGACCTATCGAAATTCGATAGATTTCCATCGCAACTCGATGGAAGGACGGGTCATGGGAAAGCTGACAGTGCGTGCGCTGCGGGCCGTGTTGGTGGTGGTGCTCACCGGCACCGTGTTCGTACAGGCATTGATGGTGTGGGCCTTGGCCACCGACCCGGAGGACGGGTCACTCCCGCTGACCCCGCTGCGTCTGATCACGATCCTGGGCATGGTGACGGCCCAGGTCGCCCTGGGCTGCGTATGGCGGCTGGTGACGATGGTCCGACGCGGAACCGTGTTCTCCCAAGCCGCCTTCCGGTACGTGGACGGCGTGATCGGCGCGATCGTGGCGGCTGCACTCGTGTGGTTCGCGGTCACCGTCCTCAATGCGCCGGGCCAGCGGGACGACCCGGGCGTCACCGTCATCATGGGCGGGGTCGGCGTGGCCATCCTGGGGGTCGCGCTCATCGTGCTCGTGCTGCGGATGCTGCTTGCCCAGGCCGTCGCGCGCGACGTCGAAGCGGCACGGATGCAGGCCGAGCTGGACGAGGTGATCTGATGCCGATCGTCGTGGACATCGACGTGATGCTGGCCAGGCGGAAGATGTCCGTGGGCGACCTCGCGAACCGTGTAGGGATCACGCCCGCCAACCTGGCGGTACTCAAGAACGGCCGTGCCAAGGCGGTACGGTTCGCGACGCTCGCCGCGCTCTGCGAGGTGCTTGAGTGCCAGCCGGGTGACCTGCTCCGCTGGGAGGCCGAGGACGTCGCGGACGAGTGAACCGTCCCTGCCCGCGCGTCCTCGCAGGTCCCGCCGGTCTTTGACCAACTCCGCGACCATGAACGCCCTCATAAGACACAGCTCGCCCGCGTTCGCTTCGCGTACCTCATCCGTCCCTCGGGTCGTGCGGGCAACTTCGTCCAGGTGACCCAGCTCTTCGAACCGACTGGTGCACGCACAGGACAGTTCGGCTTCGCTGCCGAACAAGAATCGCCTGCGATGGACGTGTAACTTCCCTCATGACAGGGGCTTTCGGTAACTGACGGTTCCCCGTGCCGTCTCAAGGAGTGCGTCATGACTTTGCAAGCGAAGGCGTTCGGTTTTGGTATGCCGTGGGAGTCGTCTTACGGTTACAGTCAGGCCATGCAGGTCGGTGACACGGTTTACGTGTCTGGGCAGCTGTCCCATGACCGTGACGGCAACTTCGTGGGCGCAGGTGACTTCGAACTGCAAGTCCGAACCACGCTGGAGAATCTGGACCTGGTCCTGAAGCAGTTCGGGGCCGCACGCAGCCAGGTAGTGGAAACGACAGTGCTGGTGAGGAACTTGCGGGAGAACTTCGACACGACGGCACGCCTCCACGCGGAGTACTTCGGGGAGCACCGGCCCGCCAGCACGGTCATGGGCATTTCCGACCTGGCACTGCCGGACCAACTCGTGGAGATCGGCGCGCTCGTGCGTCTCGACGTGAAGCCATAGGCGGGAGACTGGCCTGATTCCTTCAGCTGTCTCATCGGGCCGTCACCTTCGCGGCGCGTTGGGACGGCGGCTGTGCGAGGTGAAGCCAGCGGGTCTCGGTGTCAACCGACGCGACGATCGTGTCGCCGTCAACGGCGGCGCGTCGACTCGAAGGGCGCGTGGCAACCATGTCCGACCAGTGCCTCCCCTCCGTGACATAAGGATGGGCAGCCCCTCGAAGGGTGGACGCTGCCGAGCGCCCTGGCCGCCAGGACCCAGCGGCTGCGCATGGGCTTGCTCGTGACGTGCAATCACGTCCGACCGCCCGCCGTCCTCGGCGAAATCGCCACGACAGTGGACGTGATCGTCGGCGAGAACCCGGCCGTCGCTGAGTACGCCGCCTACGGCCTCTCACTCGTCCCGCCCGCCGAAGGCATCGCCCGCCTGAAGGAGGCCATCACCATCCTCCGCGGCATCTGGACGCGGGACGTCTTCGGCTTCCACGGGCGCTACTACACCCTGACCGGCAACCACAACGAGCCGGAACCTGTCCAGCGGCCAGGCCCCGCCCCCGCCGATCGGCGGCTGAGGAAACGGGACGCTCCGCCTGGTCGCCGAGCAGGCCGACATCCGGAACATCCCCGGACCGCCGCGCAACACGCTGGACTCCATCACCGAGCGCAGTGCCGTTCTGGACGACCACCGCGCGGCCATCGCCCGTGATCCGCGGACGATCACCCGCTCCGTTCAGCGCATCGTCTCCTACGACGACCCGATCGCCGACCGCAAGGCCATCGCGGAGCTCATCGCCGCAGGCCTGACGCACATCGTGCTGAGCCTGTGGGGCCCCTGCCCTCCTCAGGCCTCGCAGCGCCCAGGTCAGATACCCGTGCGCCCGACGGGGCGATCCGTGCGTCGTCCGGGCGGCCGGGGAATGCCCGGCGGGTGGGTGTGGTTGCAGGGGGTGTGGTGGTGAAGGGGACAGTGTCCCCGGGCCTCACCTATTGCCTGCGGGGACGATCGTTCGGCTGAAGCCCCGCAGAGCCTTTCGCCGCGTAGGCGACCACCCCTTCACCACCACACACGTCAAGGCAGTTCAGTCCCGGCCGATGGCCACGTCGGCCGGGACTGAACTGCCAGACGAACGTGATCAGCCCAAGGCTGCCCTGCGACGCCGGCTCGGTTGGCAAGTCGAGCGGATCCCCACAAGGACCCCAACAAGGACCCCAGTACACGGGGCAATGAGCCCACCTCGCACAGCACTCGCCTCAGCAAGGCACTCACGGCAGCCCGAACCGCGAAGCAGCAGTCACCCGCCGCGACCGCACTCCCCGCAGGCGCCGGATCAGCTCCCGCCGACTGGTTCGCCGCCCCCCGGGCTCGGGCCGCCCTGCGCCGCGCCGCGACGGCGTCGAGGCCGCCCTGCGCCGCACGGCGGGACGCGCCTCACCGTCGGCCTCACCCACGGCCCGCCGGGCGGCGCCGCACATCCCCGGCGTTTCCTGCCGGAGCCACCCGCGCTCCGCCAGCCGGCTTGGCCTTCGAGCGCACGCCCGGCCGCCCCCCACTCCACCGACATTCCCAGCACCGACGCCACCGCGCGCCCCTCGCTCATGCAGTGGACGCAAGGCGCCGCATGCCTCCCTCACTCCCCGGGGCCCTGTAGCCGCCCCTGGTCCGAGGTGGGCGACCTTGGCCGGATCGAGGCGCTCGCGCCGCGGCCGGTGCGATCCCTGGCGTGATGGAGCAGTGCGCGGTGGCCAAGACCAGGCTGAGAAGAACTGAGTAGTGCCGGCACAGTTCACTGATTTCCTCGAACCACAGGGCGATGAGGGCGGGGCGCGTATCCTGTGCTGGTGATCGGATTAGATCGTCTGGCTGTCTTCCTGACTGTGGTGACCGTGCTGATCTCCGTGCCGGGGCCGAGCGTCCTGTTCGTGGTGAGCCGGGGGGTGGCGCTGGGGCGACGGGCCGCCGTATCCACTGCGGTGGGGAATGAGGCAGGTCTCCTCGTCCAGGTCGTACTGGTGGCGTTCGGGCTGGGGGAGGTACTCGCGCGATCCCTCCTGGTCTTCTCGGTCCTGAAGTTCGCCGGCGCTCTCTACCTCGTCTATCTCGGTGTTCAGGCATGGCGGCACCGCAAACTGCTGATGGTGGAGGAGCAGGCCGAGGCGTCGGCCGGCCGGCCGGGACGGGTCTTCCGGGAAGGCTTCATCGTCGGGGTGAGCAATCCCAAGGGCTTGCTGATCTTTGGCGCGGTGCTGCCGCAGTTCGTCGACTCCTCGGCGGGGAATGTCCGGGTGCAGCTGTTGCTGCTGGGTTTGATCTGCGTCCTGATCGCGTTGGTTTCCGACGCGACATGGGGCCTTCTCGCGGGAACGGCCCGCAATTGGCTTGCCAGGTCACCGCGTCGGCTGTCGTGGATCGGTGGAGCGTCGGGAGTGGTGATGGTCGGACTGGGAATCCGGCTGGCGTTCAGCGGACGCGAATGAGGGAGGCGGGGGACCGACCCGCCGACCTGATGTCAGGCGCGCAGCAATCCGCCGGCCGGAGAGTCGATGGCATACGGTCGGCGATCCGGCCGCCGGGGTCCCGGGCGCCGGGAGCGGTCCGCCCCAGCTGACACGTTCGACCACATCACCGCGGCCATTCACCTCGGGTGATGCCCAATTCGTAGGCGACCGCGACCGCGCTGGCCCGATTCCGCAGGCCGAGCTTGACCAGCAGATTCTGTACGTGTGTCTTGACCGTGCTCTCGCTGACCACCAGTTCTCCGGCGATCTCGGCGTTCTTCATGCCGCGCGCCAGGAGTTTGAGGACTTGTCGCTCGCGGAGCGTGAGCAGGTCGAGGGCTGTATGGCGGACGGACTTCCTGCGCGGCAGCCTGTTGTCAGGCTCCTCCTGGTCAGGTATACCGATCCGGTACCCTCCGGAGACGAGCCTGATGGCGGACACCAGGAATTCCGGTTCTTCCCAGGCCAGCACCACACCCCCGGCGCCTAGTTTGTCAGCATCCGCGCGGATGGGATCGTTCGCATCGTTGGTCACCAGCAGCATGCGCGAGACACCGGAACCGGAGTAGTGGACAGCCCGGTGCATCAGGTCCACCACGTTGATGGACCGGCATGCGGTGTTGATGATGAGCACGTCCAACGAGGAGTTGAGGGTGGCTTCGAGTGCCGTCGGGCTGTCCCGGGCGCTGCCGACAAGGGTGAGGTCGGGGTACTCCCGCAGAACATGCGCAAGCCCGGCGTGCACCAGGCTCGAATCATCGATCAGGAAGATCCGTAATGGTTCCGGCTTCTCACCGCCGGCCAAGTCGCTCGACGCTGGGTTCCGGTCGGATCGAACTTCGTCCACGAGCCCCCCTGCACCGCGAGTAGCGGCTACGGACAGAGTCGAACAACGCCTCATCTAATCCCACGGCCGCGACCCAGAGCACACGATTTCTTGCCACATTCAGCTGGCACATGCAGAAAGGGGGAGAGCCGGTCACTTCGGCCTAGTCCGTTCGGCTCCTGGCCTGCCGTGATCCGTCCGATCTACCGAAGACACCACCCGGAGATCACGCCTAGAGTCACCAGCCATGACACAGAGCGTGGTGATCCTGGGTGGTGGAACGGCTGGGTGGATGACCGCTTCCTACCTGCGGGCGGCCTTCGCGGACAGAGTCGACATCACTGTGGTGGAGTCCCGGCGGATCGGCACCATCGGGGTGGGCGAGGCCACCTTCAGCACCGTCCGCCACTTCTTCGACTATCTCGGTCTCAGCGAGGCCGACTGGATGCCGGAGTGCAACGGCACGTACAAGCTGGCGGTGCGCCTGGAGAACTGGCGGGCGCCCGGCACGTACTTCTACCACCCCTTCGAACGGATGCGGGTCGTCGACGGGGTGCCACTCACCGACTGGTGGCAGAAAGTCGGCGGGACGGGCCGCTTCGACCGGGACTGCTTCCTCATACCCTGGCTCTGCGACGCGAAGGCGTCCCCCAGGTACCTGGACCACCGGCTCTTCGAGCAGGACTTCGACGAGGACCCCGACCGGCCGCTCTACCGGACCACGCTCGCCGAACAGAACACCCAGTTCCCCTACGCCTACCACTTCGACGCCTCGCTCCTCGCCGACTTCCTGTGCCGCTACGCCGTCGGACGCGGCGTCCACCGGATCATCGACGACGTCGTGGACGTGCGCCTCGACGAGCGGGGCTGGATCGACGGTCTCGTCACCCGCGAGCACGGAGACCTGACCGCGGACCTCTACGTCGACTGCTCCGGCTTCCGCAGCCGGCTGCTCGGCGACGCACTCGGCGAGCCCTTCATCTCCTTCCAGGACTCCCTCCCCAATGACCGCGCGGTGGCTCTGCGGGTCCCCGTCGACACCGCCGTGCGGGGCATCAGGCCGTGCACCACGGCCACCGCTCAGGACGCCGGATGGATCTGGACGATCCCGCTCTACGACAGGATCGGCACCGGATACGTCTACGCCGCCGACTACTGCGAGCCGGAGGAGGCCGAACGCGTCCTGCGCGACTTCGTCGGGCCCGCCGCCGCGGACCTGGAGGCCAACCACATCCGGATGCGGATCGGCCGTTCCCACCGGGCCTGGGTCAACAACTGCGTGGGCATCGGACTCTCCGCCGGCTTCGTCGAACCGTTGCAGTCGACCGGCATCTTCCTCATCCAGCACGCGATCGAACAACTCGTCAGGTACTTCCCCGGCACGGACAGGGACCCGGTGCTGCGCGACACCTACAACCTCAGCGCAGCCCGGACCATCGAGGGCGTCCGGGAGTTCCTGATCCTGCACTACCGGGGCGCCGCGCGCGTGGACAACGACTACTGGCGCGACGCGAAGAAGCGCGCGGTACCCGAGGACATGGCCGTGCGCATGGAGCAATGGCAGAGCAAACTGCCCGACAACGACACCACCTACCCCTATTACCACGCCTTCGAGCCCTACAGCTACGTCTGCATGGCCCTCGGCCTCGGAGGCATCCCGCTGCGCCACCCGCCCGCGCTGGACCTGCTCGACACCCGTGCGGCGCGGGCCGAGCTGGCCCGGGTCCGGGAACAGGCGCGCAAGCTGGTCGACACGCTGCCCAGCCAAGTGGAGTACCTCTCGGGGCTGCGCTGATGGTCGTGGCCCTCCACGCCGTGGTGGTGCTGGCCGTGGTGCTCCTGGCGGCCCGGCCGGCCCGCCGAGCGGCGACGCTGATACGCCAGCCACCCGTCATCGGGGAAATCACCCTCGGCCTCGTCGTCGTCCCCGTCCTGACGACGGCCGCCGGACCCGGCCTCGTCGAGACGGTGCTGCCGTCCGGGACCACCGGCCACCTGCACACCATCGGCCTGGCCGGGCTCGCGTTGTACCTGACGGGCGTGGGACACAGCGCCCGCCCGCGGCGCGGCGAGGTGTCACCGCGCTCTTACGGCTGGTTGCCGGCCGGCTCCCTGCTGCCGGGGCTGATCGCCGGGGCGTTGGTGTCCGTGTGGGTGGTGTGGCGGGACGCGGCGGAGGAGCGGGGTACGGCACCCACCGCGGCGCTGGTGCTGCTGCTGGCCGCCGCCTTCGCCGTCACGGCTGTTCCGGTGCTGGCGCGGATCCTCACCGACCGGGGCATCGCCGACCCCACCGAGGGCCGACTGTCCCTCCTCGTCGCCGTCTCCATCGACGCCCTGACCTGGCTGCTCCTGAACTCCGCGCTGGCCGCCGCTGCGGGCAGCGGCAGGCAGGTCGTCCGCGCCGCGGCGGTGATCGCCGTCGGCACGACGGTGGCCGTGGCGCTCCGGCGGCTGCTGGGCCGGGAGGCCGTCGGCAGGCTGTGCGCCCGGTGGCCGGCCGCCGCCGCGGCCACCCTGGGCGCGGGCGCGATCGCGGCGGCCCTGGCCACCGAGCGGGCGGGACTCACAGCGATCTTCGGCGCGGTGCTGGCCGGTCTCGCCGTTCCCCGGGACGGCGAACAGGGACCGCGGACCGAAGCCGTACGCAGCGTGGAGCGATGCGGCCTGCTCCTGGTCCCAGCGTTCTTCGTGACGGTGGGCTTCCGGACGGCCACTGACGGGCCGGACGGTTTCTCCTGGGTGACCCTCGCCGTGGTCGTGCTCCTCGCCATGGCGGCCAAGCTGGGCGGCGGCTACGCCGGCGCGCGTGCCGCGCGGTTGCCCACCAGGACGGCACTGCGCTTCGGGGTGCTGATGAACACCCGGGGCCTGACGGAGATCGCCGTACTCCAGGCCGGACTGTCGGCCGGGATCCTCTCGTCCGGGCTCTTCCTCGTCATGCTGCTGATGGCACTCGTGACCACGGCCGCCACCGGCCCGCTGCTGTCGTTCGCGGACCACCGTTTCCCCGCCACCGGGGCCCCTGCCACGTTCCGCGTCCGAGGAGCTGTCCCATGACAAGGCCTGACATGTCTGCCACGGCCAGCCGGGAAACGACGGTGGGTGAGGGCGACTTCAGGACCCTGATGTCCTTGTTCCCCACCGGCGTCGCGGTCATCGGGACCCTGGACGACACTCGCCGGCCTTGGGGCATGACGTGCTCGTCCCTGTGCAGCGTGTCCCTGGACCCGCCCATGCTCCTGGTCTGCGTACGAACCGGCAGTCCCACGCTGGCCGCGCTGGAGCGCACCGGGGCGTTCAGCGTCAACCTGTTGCACGACTCTGCCCGGGACGTGGCGGAACTGTTCGCCTCAGGCGACCCGGACCGGTTCCGGCGGACGGCCTGGCACCTGCCCGACGCGGCGGCCGGCCCGCACCTGCTGGACGCCGCGCACGCCGTGGGCGACTGCCGGGTCGACGGGGTGCGGCAGGCAGGGGACCACACCATCGTCTTCGGCCGGGTGTTCCGCGTCAGTGTCCGCACCGGACACGGACGGCCCCCGCTGCTGTACGGGCTGCGCCGGTACGCCGCCTGGCCGACGAGCGGTAGCGTGGCGGAGCCCGGCCGGTCCCGGCCGGACCCAGCCGCCGAGGAGTGAGATGTCGCAGCCAGCGGAGCCCACCAGTGTCCTGTCGCCCGAGGAGGTGCTCCGCAGGTCCGGGGTGCCGTTCACGGTCCTTGACCACGTCCCGATCGTCGGCCAGGAGGATGCCGAGACCAAACTCGGCCTCACCACCGAGCAGTTACTGAAGACCATGGTTTTCCGGACGGCCGACGGCGGCTTCGTGCTCGCCGCCCTGCCCGTCACCGGACGCGTCAACTACGGCCGGCTGGCCCGGGCGGCGGGCGTCTCCCGCGCCAAGCTCCGGCAGGCCGAACCGGGGGAGCTGAGCCTGCTCGGCATGGAACCGGGCGGCGCGAGTCCGGTCTGCGATCTGCCGGACGTCGTGATCGTCTTCGACACAGCGGTGACCCGGATGGGCACCGTGTACTGCGGCAGCGGTCGCGCCGACCGGACCGTACGGATCGAGGCCGCGCGACTGATCGAGCTGGTCGGGCCGAAGATCGAGGAACTGTCCCAGTGACGCGGCAGGCCCCGTCACGCAGTGGCCCGGCCTCGGCCGGACGCCCGACCGGGTGAACCGGAAAGGCGGTGCGAGCCGGATGTCCGGACCGCACCGCCTCCCTCATGAGGGGGCCACCGTCCTACTCCCGGTCGTCGAACCGTTCCGGGGCGAACGGCTCGGCACCCGCCGGCCGCCGACCGGACACGAGGTACTCCGTCAGGAGCCGGGCCGTGCCCGGGGCCAACGGCATGCCGTCGATGCCGAACCCGGTCAGGAGCCACAGCCCCGCGGCCCCGGACGCCGGGCCGACCATGGGCAGACCGTCGGGGGACATCGGGCGCACACCCGACCACGCCGCGCGCACCGGTGTCTTGGCCAGCACCGGGGCGTGCCGGGCTGCCGCCGCCGCGATCAGCGGGACCGCCGCGTCGCCGTCCCGTACGTCATCGAGCTGGAGCGCCGGACCACTGCTGGAACCGAGCACCACCTCTCCACCGGGCAACGGCTGCAACGAGAAGACCACCTGAGTGGCCGTGGTCGCGGGAGCGGCGATGTCGGCCAACAACGGGGGGCCGTTGCGCCGCAAGCCGACCGGACCGTGCCAGGTGGACTGCATCAGAGTGTGGCGGAACACCGCGCCCGTGACCGGCGCGGTGCGCAGCAGCCAGCCACGTGCCCCGAACACCGGCACATCGCTGCCGGCCTGCTGGGCCAGGCTCCGTGACCACGGCCCCGCCGCGAGCACCACGTTTCCCGCCGCCAGCGGCCCGTCGTCCGTGACCACACCGGTGACCCGGTCGCCGGCCGTGGTCAGACCCCGGACCGGTGCGTGCGTCCGGATCTCGGCGCCCGCGCGGGCGGCCCGCCCGGCCAGGGCCGCGGCGGCCAGTACCGGGTGGAGGGCGTACGCCCCCTCGACGATCACCGCGCCCGCCAGGTCAGGCGCGAGGCCGGGTTCCAGATCCCGTAGTTCATCGGTGCTGACCGCGCGGGCCGGGAACCCGGACGCGGACAGCGCGTGGCCGTGGGCGTGGGCCCGGTCCAAGTCCTCCGTGTCCGCGGCAACCAGCAGATAGCCGTGCGGACGGAACCTGAACGGCACCTCGCTCTCCAGCTCGGCCTGTTCGTAGTAGGCGACCGCCTCGGCGAACAGCCCGCCGCACGCGGGCAGCGGACTGGGCAGCAGACCGCCCTGGTTGCGGCCGGTCGCCCCGCCGGCCAGGGCGCCGCGCTCCAGCAGGAGCACACTCAGCCCCTGCCCGGCCAGCCGCTCGGCGATCGTACAGCCCGCTATACCGCCGCCGACCACGATCACGTCATGTGCCATGGGATCCGCTTCCTTCCAACGGGTGCTCGTATGCGCGGGTGGGGGACGGAGCGCGCGCCTCGGGAGTGGAAAGCCGCACGCAGTCGCGGGCGATCCTGCCGAGGAGCCGGGGAACGGTGCGCTCGATCTCCTCGACCCGTGCCGTCCGCAGTGCGTCCGGCTTCTCTGCTCGGCTGGAGGCGGCGGCCGGGTACAGGCCGTTGGCCGCCAGGTCGTCCCGCACCACCCGTATCCGGCGCAGGAGCTGCGCGGCGACCTCCGCGGGCGAACAGGGCGCGCGGAGGGTGAGGAAGTACGTGTCGAACAGAACTGCCCGGACGTCGCGTGGCAGGGCCCGGCCATCGCCCGCCGCCGACTGGAGCAACGAGGGGGCGTCGGGCACCAGCTTCGCGGCGATGCCTTCGTGCACGGCGTCGTTGAGCGCGCACTCGTCGAGCAGGACGTCTGCCCAGCCGACCCAGGCTTCGGGGAGCCGCCCCCGCAACAAGGCCCGCACGGGACCGTAGTCACGGGCCCAGGCACCGCTGAACGCAGGGTGGTGCAGTGCCATGCTCGGCCGGATGATCCGGTGGTAGACATCCCGGGTGCACGACGCCGTGTACAGCAGCATGGCCGAGTAGCCGCGCACCAGTCGGGCCGCGGCAGCCACCTCCTCCGGTGGCACCGGGACGGCGGCCTCGGCGGCCCGCCGTCCCAGCTCCTGCCAGAGCATGAAGGTGAGTTGGTGACCGGTGATCCACCGGAACCAGAACAGCTGCTCCTCGGAGCCCGCGGTACCCAGCGGCACCAGGGCACCCGGGTGGACCGCACCCGGGTCCGTGCGGGTGCGGGTGGTGCCGAGGAGTTCCGCGTACCGCCGGGTCAGGTGACCGTCGCCGCTGCTCGGCACTGGGGCGGGCGGCAGCACCAGAGGTTCGAGCCCGTAGGCGCGGCCGCCGTACTCGGCGACGCCGGCTTCCAGCAGACCGGTGGTCGAGTTGCCGTCCAGCGCGCTCACCGTCCCTCTGCCTCCACCGGTATGTGGGTGAACTCGTACTCCAGCCCGTTGACGTCGTAGGCGTAGAAGCTGCTCACCCCGTCCGAGTCCACGACGATCTCCGTCGATGGCTCGGGACGGGCGAAGACGTAGCGTCCGGAGGCGAACAACCGCTGCCAGCGGTCCCGCCACGCCCGCAACTCCTCGGCCGTCGCGGCGGCCATGCACACATGCTGGAACTGGAAGGTGTCCGGATGCGGGAGGGAGTAGGCGGCCGAGCGGGTGAACAGATGGAACCGCATGCCGACGGCGGCCACCTCGGTCAGCCGGGTGATGCCGGGCAGCCGGTCGCGGGTCAGGTCGGAGAACGTATCGAGGGTCCAGGTGGCGATACCACGGAAGAAGTCGGTGTACCACGCGACACAGTTGTCGAGGTCGGCCGTTTCGACCGCCAGGTGGTGCAGTCCGGCCCGCGGGGCGCTTCCGGCCGCTGGGGGTTCGTCCACAGGGAGGGGCACGGTTGGGGAATCCTTTCCGATGGTTCATCGGGCGACGGCGTACGCCTGCTCGCCGCGCGGTGACGCTGCGGCGCGCAGCAGGCCGTCACCCGGTTCGACACCCACGGCGCACACCTTGCCCAGCGACCAGTCCGGTACGGAGACCAGGGCGTGCCCGCGGCGGGTGAGGCCGGCTGCGGCCTCGTCGCTGCGACGGCTTTCGATACGTACTGCGAGCGGCCGGTGTGTGCGGGGCGTGAACGAGGAGGGGACGTGCTCGGAGTGGAAGGCGAGGGTCTCGGCGGCGCGTTGCAGGTCCAGTCCGAAGTCCGCATGGGCCAGGAAGAACCCCAGCGTCCACTGGTCCTGCTGGTCCCCGCCCGGCGTGCCGAACGCCAGCCGGGCCTGGCCGTCCTGGACGACGAGGGTCGGGCTCAGGGTCGTACGGGGCCGCTTGCCCGGTGCCAGGGAGTTGGGGTGCCCCTCCTCCAACCAGGCCATCTGGCCCCGAGTGCCCAGCGGGAAGCCGAGCCCGGGGACCACGGGGGAACTCTTCAGCCAGCCGCCGCTGGGCGTCGCGGCCACCATGTTGCCGTGCCGGTCGGTGACCGTCAGGCAGCACGTGTCACCGCGGGCCTCGGTCGCTGCCACGACCGGGGGGACCACCGTGGGCAGTCCGTCGTACAACTGGCCCTGCCAGTAGGGTCCGACGGGCGGTTCCGCACGGTCCAGCGGCGGGATCCGTGGCGGCCGTCCTGCCGGCGAACCGGGACGCAGCGTGTCGGAGGCACGGTCGCCGACCAGTCGTCGGCGTTCGTCGGCGTAGTCACCGGCCAGCAGCGCGGACAACGGTACGTCGGTGAAGTCCGGGTCGCCGTACCAGGCCTCCCTGTCCGCATAGGCCAGCTTGGCGCACTCGATCACGGTGTGCAGATAGTCGGCGCTGTCCAGGCCCATCGCCGCGAGGTCGAACCCCTCCAGCAGGGCGAGTTGCTGGAGGAACACCGGGCCCTGCGACCAGGGGCCCGGCTTGTGCACCTCCAGACCACGGTAGGTGCGGTGGACCGTGGCCTCCGTACGCGGTGCCCAGCGAGCCATGTCGTCGCCGGTGAGCAGGCCCCGGTGCCGCCTGCCCGTGGCGTCCAGGGCGGCGGTGCGCAGATGTGCGTCGATGGCCTCGGCGACGAAGCCGCCGTAGAACGCCTGGTGGGCGGCGCGTATCTGCTGCTCACGGCCGGGTCCGGCGGCCTCGGCTTCCTTGATGATCCGCCGGTAGGTCTCGGCCAGCGCTGGGTTGCGCAGCCGGGAACGGGGCCGGGGCGGCGCGCCGTCCACCAGATACGTGTGGCCGGACTGCGTCCACTCGTCGCGGAACAGCTCCGCGAGAACGGCGATGGCCTCGGCCGCCTTCGGCAGGACCGGATAGCCGTCCGCCGCGTAACCGACGGCGTACTGGAGCACCTGCGCGAGCCGCATCGTGCCGTGTTCCTCCAGCAGCCGCAGCCAGGCCCCGAACGCGCCGGGGACGGTGGCCGGGAGCAGACCGGAGCCGGGGATCCGGAGCAGGCCCAGGGCCTGGAACGCCTCCGGTGTCGCCGCCTGCGGCATCGGCCCCTGCCCGCAGATCACCTGGGCGCGACCCGATGCGGCGTCGAAGAAGAGGATCGGCACATCGCCGCCAGGCCCGTTCAGATGGGGTTCCACCACCTGGAGCACGAAGCCCGTCGCGGCGGCGGCGTCGAAAGCGTTGCCACCGGCCTCCAGGGTCGCCATGCCCGCCGCAGAGGCCAGCCAGTGTGTCGAGGACACCGCGCCGAACGTACCCCGCAGTTCGGGACGCGTCGCCATGACCACCCCTCAGACCGAGGCGGAGGGCGACGGCAGATCGCTCAGGCTTGCCGCGATCTGCTCGTCCGTGACCGTCGGATTCTCCATCGTCCCGGCCAGGAAGGAGTCGAAGGCGGCCAGGTCGAAGTTGCCGTGCCCGGAGATGTTGAACAGGATGACCCGTTCCTCCCCCGCCTCGCGGGCGGCCAGCGCCTCGACGAGCGCCGCCTTCAGCCCGTGCGACGACTCGGGGGCGATGACGAATCCCTCGCTCCGCGCGAAGCGCACCGCCGCATCGAAGATCTCTGTCTGGGGGAACGCCCGTGCCTCCACCAGACCGTGCTCTTTCAGCAGGCACAGGCTGGGCGCGTCGCCGTGGTAGCGCAGGCCGCCGGCGTGGATGGAGCCGGGGATGAAGCCGTGTCCCAGGGTGTGCATGTACAGGGGCGGGGTCAGGCCGGTGGTGTCCGGGTAGTCGTAGGCCAGCTTGCCGCGGGTGAGTGTGGGGCATGCCTCGGGCTCGGCGGCGACGAACCGGGTCCGCGGGCGTTCGCCGCTCAGCCGGTCCCGCAGGAACGGGTAGGCGAGCCCCGCGTAGTTGGAGCCGCCGCCGACGCAGCCGATCACCACATCGGGGTACTCGCCCATGATCTCCATCTGCTTCCTGGCCTCCAGACCGATCACGGACTGGTGCAGCAGCACGTTGTTCATGATGGAGCCCAGCGCGAACTTGGTGTCGTCGCGGCTGAGCGCGTCCGCCACGGCCTCGCTGATGGCGATGCCGATGCTGCCGGGCGAGTCCGGGTCCTGTTCCAGGACCTGACGGCCGGCCTCGGTCCGCCGGGTGGGCGAGGCGTAGACCTGGGCGCCCCAACTCTGCATCAGCGACTTGCGGTAGGGCTTCTGCTCGAAGGACGCGCGGACCATGTAGACGTTCACTTCCAGCCCGAACAGCGCACCGGCGAATGACAGCGCGGAACCCCACTGGCCGGCCCCGGTCTCCGTCGTCAGCCGGCGGACGCCCTCCTCGGCGGCGTAGTACGCCTGGACGACCGCGGTGTTCGGCTTGTGGGAGCCCGAGGGGGACACACCCTCGAACTTGAAGTAGATGTGTGCCGGGGTGTCGAGCGCGCGTTCCAGTCGCTCCGCCCTGACCAGCGGGGAGGGCCGCCAGATCTTGTAGACGTCCCGCACCCGCTCCGGGATCTCCACCCAGCGGTCCTGCGTGAACTCGTGCTCGATGACCTTCTGCGGAAGCAGGTCGACCAGATCCCCGGGCTGTAGGGGAGCCATCGTCACGGGGTTGAGGGGGCCGGGGAGAGGCGTGGGAAGATCGGGAAGGATGTTGTACCAACGGTCGGGCAGGTCGGTCTCGGAAAGCAGGACTCGCTTCAACACCGGTGATTCCCTTCGAAGGCCAGGACATTCCTGGTGCAGAATCATAGGAAGGGAATATCCGGACGGCTTCGCCCTTTCTGCCTGCTCGCGGGGATGAGCACTCCGCAGATCTGACTAGTCCCAAATGCGCACGACTCCCCACCCTGCCCGGATGCAGACTGGCTGCCCGAAGTCACCGCGAGTCGCACCTGCCGAGCTTGTGGTACGAAGCCGGGCCCGAGGCGGAGGAACACGTGACGGCAACTGACACGGACGTCATTCGCGAACTGGAGAAGCGCCGTTTCGACACCCTTGTGGCACACGACCTCGGAGACTTCACTGACCTCTGTCATCCCGACCTCTCCTACGTTCATTCGAGCGGAACCCTGGATACGCTCGAATCGTTCGTCGAGAAGTGCGAGAACTCCCATTACGTGTACCACCGCATCGATCACCTTGTGGAGAGCGTCAAAGTGATCGGCGACACCGCCGTGATAATCAGCGAAATGCACATCGACATCACCGCGGGGGGAGTGCGAAGGGAATTGGCCAACCGCGCGCTCGGAGTGTGGGCCCGTGTCGATGGCAGCTGGAGGCTCCTCGCACACCAGGCCACGGCGAAGCGGTAGGGGAGCAGCGGGGGAGCGGTGCCCGGGGAGAGACGTACCCCTGCCCCGGCCGGGGCGGCCGGGGCGTGAAGCGGGCTCGGTGGAAGCCGAGTCGGCGGCGCCGGCGGCGTCGGGACGACGACTCCGGTCGGGCTGAGGGGCATGCTGGACGAGGCGCCGGGCGTGTCGGCCCACGCACGGGGAGGGGGCGCCGTTCCCAGGCCCTGGGCATACCGCGGAGGTCGCTGAAGCGACGGACGATCCGACGGAATCATCGAGGCACGCGACACCAACGGCCGCAAGACGGCCCGCGCCTTCGACCGGCCGGGCCCCGCTCTCCTGCCGCCGGGCCGAGGAGATCTTCGAGGAGAACACCCGTCTCCTGGCCACCCCGCTCGCCTCACCCGAGGACATCGAGGACATCGAGGACCTGGACGGCTTCACACTCCACCGGCTCCGCCCCAGTGCCCTCACACACGCCGTCGAGAGTGGCGGCACCTCCACCCCGCTGCTGCTGGCCCGTTCCCGTCACGCCTCCGTCCGCTCCCTGGAGCGGTACGCCCGCCCCGGCGTCGACGCGGTCGCCCGGCACGTCACGGAGCGCCACCGGGAGACCGCAGCCCCTATACGTGTGCCGCTGCGCCAGAACCGTCAACCCGCTACTGGCCGATTCACCCTGAGCGAGAGTGACGGCAGCACGTGCACCATGGGCTTTCGGTCATGTCGGCGATGCGCGAGGGAGGGCTGAGGAGCCCCTGTGACGGAAGTGGCGTACCGACGCCGCAGGGATGACGTCGCGGCAGCGGACGTGCGGGCGCGGCTCCCGCAAACTTGCCTCCAGGGGGTTGGCTGGACCTCTCCATCCAACACTGTACGTAATCACGTCAGTGCGGTGCGCTACAGAGCGTTTCGGCTCCGCCGCGGCGCGCAGAGGTGCGGCCTGGCGGCGCATACCAGCAGTGCCCACCCAAGGGGGAAGACCCATGACCACACCTCCCGCTGCCCCGCTCCGGGTTGCCCTGGTCAACGGCAGCTTCGAACAGCCCTCCGTGACCGGCGTGGAGATTCTGCCCGACGCCTCACAGACACAGGCGGCCAAGCGGGTCCCGGGCTGGCTCACCACGGCCTCCGACCACAGGATCGAACTGTGGCATTCGGGCTTCCAGGGGGTGCCGGCAGCCGACGGCGCCCAATTCGCCGAGCTCAACGCCAATGAAGTCTCCACGCTCTACCAGGACTTGCCGACCACCCCCGGTACGAAGCTCTACTGGCGGCTGTACCACCGCGGCCGCCAGGGGCAGGACACCATGGCGCTGGACATCGGCGCACCGGGCTCCACGGTGGAGCAGAGGCGCTTCACCGACGGCAACACCGCCTGGGGCTACTACACCGGCACCTACACCGTCCCGGCAGGCCAGACAACGACGCGCTTCGCCTTCCGTTCCATCTCCGCCGCCGGCGGCAACCGAAGCATCGGCAACTTCCTGGACGGCATCTTCTTCGGCACCGCCGCCTACGTGTCGCTCGAAAAGACCGCCATCCCGGCCGGACCGCTGGACGTGGGCGACGTCGTCACCTACCGCATCACCGCCAAGAACGAAGGAGGCGGCGCGGCCGAGAACCTCACCCTGACCGACGTCATCCCCCAGGGCACGACGTACCTGCCCGGCTCCCTGCGCATCGTCGACGGCCCCAACACCGGAGCGAAGACCGACGCGCAAGGCGACGACCAGGCGTACTACGACGCCCAGGCGAACAAGGTCGTCTTCCACCTCGGCAACGGTGCCACCGCCGCGGACGGGGGCGGCCTGCCCAACACCGAGACACTGCCGGCGGGAACCACGGTTGAGTACCGGGTCACCATCGACCGGGCCAGCGGCGGCAAGCAGATCACCAACACCGCGACCGCCTCCTACGAGAACCGGCTCGGCGACACACCAGAGTCCCTGACCTCCACCTCCAACGAGCAGGTCACGCAGGTCAAACCGGCGGCCGACCTGACCGTGGTGAAGGCAGCCGACGCCACCACCGTCACCGTCGGCCAGACCGTGACCTACCGCATCACCGTCCACAACGCCGGCCCGAACGATGCCACCGGCGTCACCGTCACCGACCAGCTCCCCGACGGCCTCGCCTTCCTGTCCGCCGAAGGCCCCGGAAGCTACGACCCGGCCACCGGGCAGTGGACCGTGGGCGACCTGGCCAACGGCGCCAACGCCACCCTCGTGCTGCGGGCCAAAGCCACCAAGGCCGGCCTGGTCGACAACACCGCCACCGCCACCGCCAACGAGAAGGACCCCGACACCGCCAACAACACCGACACCGTCAGCGTCTGCGTCGAACCGGCCCCCTCCTGCTGCGACCCCTGCGCCGGCCAGAAGTAGCCCTAGCCAATCGCCGCGAGGACCACTACCCACGGCTACTCCCGGCCCACCCCTGAGGAGGGACCCGGCCGGGAGTACATCCACGGCGAGGACGGCTGCCCCGGACCCTCGGCGACTACCGGCGCCGCCACCACCGCGCGGGCCCCGACGTCCTCGGTCCCCGCCCAGCCGGCCTCGACAGCGACGCATGGGACCACCTCACCGACGCGATCGACCTCCACACCCACGCCCGCGTCCAGCCGCCTTCAAGACCTGCGCACCCGACACCGCCGCCGAACGCGCCGCCCTCCTGCCGCCTGCCTCACCCCTGCACCCATCCCCGCCCGACCCGCTGAAGATGGCCTCCCGCCCGGGCGGCAGTCGTCAGTCAGCTCCGGGTGGCTCTGCTTCACCTTGCCGACGGGCGGCATGTGGTCGGTGTACGACATGGTCGGTGTCCTCAGTCCTCGATGACCCGGTCGGCGGTGTCGTGCTCGCGGCGGGCGCTCCCGGCGCTCGGTGCAGTGGTGCCCTCCTCGTGCAGCCGGCCCAGGAGCTGCTGCTCCACGGTCATGGTGTCCTCAGCCCCCTCCTCGTACTGTTCCTGCGTCAGCAGCCGTCCCCCTTTGCGGGAGAGCAGCCGCTCACTGCCGTCTGTCGGCCTGGTCCCGGCTGTGTGCCGCCGGGGTGACCGGGCGCCGCACCCCGCGGATGCGGCCCTGACGATCGCCAGCTGCGCACCCCACCCCCGCGCGTTTGTTGTACAGCAGGCAGACGAGGGCGTACTTCCCAGGAGCGACGGTGGTCGCCATGTCACCAACGATCACGGGGACGTCGCTTCATCGGCCTTGGTTCGCAGTTGCTCCATCATCGGGAGCGACAGCTCGATGCCGGTGACCGGGACTCCTCGCCCCGCGAGCGGGACGGCTACGCGGCCGGTCCCGATGGCAAACTCAAGCGCTTCTCCGCCACCCGAAGGTCGCTGGTGCACGGCTGTATGCGACCGTGCTGGAGCACGCCAGCGGGTAGGGAATCACTGATCGACGGTGGTGTCTGAGTATGCGTACTCAGGCCCCAGCCTGTTGTGCACGGAGAAGCTTGGCTCATGCACGACCATTCACCTTCCCGTCGAGGTACGGGCGAAGACGTGTTCTTCGCCGTCCTGCTGTGGTTACTCGACGCCATCGTCGGAATCGTCGCCCTGCTGACCGGTCTGGCGCGGACCGACTTCAACCCCTTAGAGCCGGACCCCCACGCGTCGCTGACGCCGGTTTTCGCCTACGTGGGAGGATTCGGTGGACTGGTACTCCTCTCAGCGATCGGCTTGTTCCGACTGGGATACCGGGTGAGTGTGGCGGCGCAGGCCGTAGCCGCTGCCGCGGTGCTGGCCTTCTGTACCGCCGCGATGAGCGGGCACCTCACCCTGGCTAGTTGAACTTGTATGCGTGATGTCCGCCAGTCGGTGGAGCGGACCAGGCGTTCCCGACACCGGGTAACCGCTGGACTTGACTGCGGCGCGTTTTCGATACCGCGCATCGCGGCCGGGGGCTGACTGTCATGCGCGCCGACGATGCCCGGCCTCCACTCCACCGGGTGGACTCCACCGGGCGGAGTGGATGACACAGATGGGAACTATTCCGCGCGTTCACCCGGCGTGCTCCCGCTGCATGCCCCTTGACCACGGCCTGTGTCAAGGGGGAACGCGACGCCGCAAACCGGTGCCGCTCCACCGTATCGACCTCACTCGGTGCGTACCGCCCATAGAGTGATACGCATCGATGTTCACTGTGCACCGGATGCTGTGGGCGATACCCAGCACCACCGTGGTGGGGGAGCGTTACGCCCGGTCCCGCAGTGCGGAAGGCAGCACACACCCGACCTCGTCCGGCGCGAAGGCGTCCGCGCATGGGTCGTCTCCCCCGCCCACGGCCGTGACGGTGCCAGACGACGCCCTCGGCCGGCCGCAGCGGGCCGAACGCGTGCGCCGGGTCCGGCATTTGCCCGCTCAGTGGCAGCGGCGGCGCCAACCAGTCCACAGCGCGCGTTGAATGCAGTGCTCCAGGACCACCACCTCGAAGATTCCTGCACGTCTCGTCAGCCGGTTGGCTTGAGGCGGTCTGTCACGAGTTGGAGCATGTCGGGGTCTGCCATCCCCGTTGCTGGGCGAGGTGAATGAAGTGCCGGCATGCCGCGATGACCAGGGCCAGGCTGGGGGCGTCGGCGGTGACCACCGTCCCGCGACCGGGGCGGAGTTCGATGAGTTGCTCGTCCTTGAGGATCTGGTAGCCGCGCAGGACGGTGTGCATGTTGATGTCCAGGCTGTGGGCCAGCGCGTGGGCGGGAGGGAGGCGGTCTCCCCTGGAGAGCTTGCCATCGGCCATGTTGCGGCGGACGGAGGCCGCGATCTGCTCGGCGAGGCTTTGGGGCGAGGAGCGGTCGATGGTCACCAGCATGTCAGCGACCTTTGCGTCCGTGAGCGCGGAGTTGGTTGGTGAGCTGGGCAGCGGTGTCGGCGTCGTCGATGGTGATCACGAACTGGTTGCCGCTGGTGAGAGTGAGCCACAGGGCGTCGCCCTCGCGGAGCGAGATGGAGCTGAGGCCGGGGTTCCAGCGGTAGCCCCATCCTCCGATCTCGGTGGGTCGGGTCCAGCGGGCGGAAGCGCTCTGGATGCGGTCAAGAGGGAAACGGCGTCGCAGGAACGGGAGGAGGGCCGATCCGGCGGTGACCCCGCGGGGGGAGACGGTGACACGGATGGCACCGGTGATGAGGAAAGCTGCGGAAACGATCAAGAGCCATAGGGCGACGGTCCGGTGCGGGTGGTCGACCGCGGCGATGACCAGCAGGCCGGCTGCCGAGACGATGCCTGTGGCGAGCATCCAGCCGCTGGCCAGAGACCGGTGCCAGACCGTCACCTGGTGTGGAGTCGGGTCCTGGTTCATGCGCGCCTCCTGGAGATGAGCCAGGCGGCACCGCCTACGGCGGCGCCGACGACGACGGCCACGGGCAGATGGAAAAGGGGCAGTTGCGCGGTGTGTCCGCCGGAGCCACTGGCGGTCAACATAGCCGCGATGAGGAGGTAGGCGGTCGCGGCGGCCAAGCCACAAGAGAAGACACACAGCGACCTGGTGCTCTTGAGCGCGGACCTGGTGGAGAAGCCTGCGGCCATGGTGCCGGCTGCTTCGATCGCGAACACCAGCATGTACTGGCCAAGTGCTGCGACAGGGGAGCTGTAGCCGTCGGCGGTGCCGTCAAGTGTGAAGTGCGTAGTCACCTTGTCGGGGAACGAGTCCCGGATCAGCAAGAACGCGATCACGCTGGCTAACGCCCCTCCGGCGAAGGGCGCAGCCACCAAGGCCATGCGACGGGCAAGTCCTGGAGGCGTCGTGCGGGTCGTGAACATGAACGTCAGCCCCCTCTGCGACTCAGATCAGGCACCTGATCTGGTACTTCCCGGTCAGGGTGGCGGGATGTGAACCCACGACCTTCCCCCATCGGCAGATTACCGGCGTGAGTGGTGGCGAGATAGGAAGGCGCCGATGCTTCGGCTCCGCTCACGGCCTACGCCGGACTGGACCTGTCGATGCCCCGGCTGGCCGCGGCGGCGGACGGCACCGTCACCGCCGGATGGGTCCAGGGCGACGGAGGCTGGGAATACGAGGCGATGCCCCCCACGCTCGCCCCCGGCGCGACGGCCTGGTCGGCGCCGCAACGTCTGAGGTCCTTCTCCAACGGCTTCATCGATCAGTTCTGACTCGCGGTCGCTCCCGACGGAGCGGCCACCGCGGTCTGAGACGCCTGGGACAGGACCAGTGACTCCAATGTCGATGGGTGCGGCTCCTTTGAAGGGAACAAGGACTCCTGTCCTCTGTGGGGGGCTCGGCGGCTAGGTTGTTGATCAGCAGCCGAGTTGATCGGAGGATCATGTGAGCGTCCAACTGTCCGTGGGGTCGACTGCGGCGCTGCCTGCCCTGAGACTGCGCCCCTGGCAGGTCGACGACGTCGGCTCTCTTGTGTCCGCGCATCGGGATCCTGACCTGCGTCGTTGGCTGACGAGTGTGATCAGCAGCGACGTTGATGCTCGTCGCTGGATCGGCAGCCAGCATCAGGGCTGGGCCGATGGCAGCCGATTCAGCTTCGCCGTTCTGGAAGACGGAGGGGAAGGCTTCGCTGCGGCGGTCGGCCATGTGACGGTGAAGATCGGGAATGACAGTTCTGCGGAAGTGGGCTACTGGACAGCGGCCGAGGCTCGAGGGCGGGGGCTGGCCTCCCGGGCCCTGGAGGCGGTGGTGCGGTGGGCCTTCAGCGAGCATTCGCCAATAGCGGTGGCGCGACTGGATCTGCTCCATGCGGTGGGCAACCGTGCCTCATGTCGTGTGGCTGAGAGATGCGGCTTCGAGCTCGAAGCGGTCCTGCCTGCTCAACCGCCCGCGTTTCCGACCGAGGGGCATCTGCATGTCCGCCCGAAATCTTGAGGGGCTCGTGAGGCTCGCGATCAAGCGGTGAGGGGGTAAGTCCGCTGCTCGGGGGTGGGATAGAGACGCTCGTGCTCGCGGGCGAGGTGGAAGCGCCAGTAGGTGTCGAGGTGGCCGTTGGAGACGACGGCACGCAGTCGCAGGACAGCTTCGGCTCCGTGCAGGCCGCAGCGGGCGCCGGTGATGTCGAGGCGATCGGCGATGAGGTGGGGGCAGGCGCCCTCGACTGCGCCGGTGGCGATCGGCCATCCGCGCGCGAGGGCGATCTCGTAGCGGAGCTGATCGAGGTGGCCGGTCAGGTAGCGGTGGCAGGCATCGACGCCCTCGCGCCGCGAGGCTGACAGGTGTTCCCCCTCCGCCTGAGCGGTCATCTCGGCGGCGGCGCGAGCGGCGTGGTCCGAGAGAATCGCGGTCAGATGGTCGGCCGCCCAGGTCTCAGCCTCGGTGGTGCCGGGTTTATAAAAGGCGTGGGCGGCGGCCCAGACGTACTCGGCCACGTGCACGAAGTCCAGCAGGACGTGGACCGTGACGCCGCGCCGGCCGGTTTCCGCTTCGATCAGGTCGAGCTGGTGGCGGGCCCCGTCGACCAGGACGACCCACGGCCGCAGCTGCTTCGGGTCGCGCGCCTCGGCCTGGTCGAAGATGTCGGCGATGACTTGCTCGGGCGGACGGACCAGCGAGGCGGTGCACCACTTGTTCTCCGCCCTTGGCCGGGGGCGCGCGGGACGTTCGCCGCTTCGGCCGCCCGGCGGGTGGATCACATCGTGCGGGCGCCTGGGGGCGGGGCGGGTGTCGAAGACGCAGGCCACGGTGGCCATCCGCTTCCGGTTCGGCTTCTCGCCCGGCGCGAGCCGACCGCGGTGACCACTGGCGGCCTTCGCGGCGGCTCGGCGGGTAGCCTCGCGCAGGGCCTCCAGGCGCATGACTACGCCCTTGCCGTCCACCTGGACCACCAAGGGCATGTCCCGGCTGCACGGGACCGGGATCAAGGTCCGGTAGAAGCCGTCGACGTCGACCGCGGCGGCGACCACGAGCTCTTCCAACCTTCGCTTGCCGAGCACACTCCCGCAGCGGCGCTCGACTGGCATCGTGGGCCTGGTCGAACGAGCCACGGACGGCCTCGGTGACCGCGAGCCGCCGTAACCCCGTCGAGTGTCGGCCCGCCGGCAGAGACAACACAGCGTCGGCAGGGTGGACGTTGCCCACGTCCCGGCCCCGGTGAGCGACTCGGCTGACCCGGACCATCCCGAACGCAGTGGCCAGCCAGCGCGAGTGCCCGGCCCCTTTTTTGTGGGGCCAGGCGGTCGCATTGCCGCCCGACAGCGTGGTGGTCAGCGTCTCGAAGGCGCTGAGGGAGCGCGCAAAGGGGTCAGTAGTGAGTTGGGTATCGTACGGTGTTCATCTCCAGGGCTCTTCCCGTCCAGCATCCGATATGTGTCGCACCTTCGAATGTAGGCGCGGAAGGTCCCTGCTGCTAACGGGAGTTGGGCGAATCGCCAGCTCGGTGACGGGCCAAAGTGAACAGACCGGGGACGTCCTCGTCCAGCCAGCCACGCTTCACTAACCGTCGAAGTCGATGTCGGGGTGGATGCAGACGAACCCGCTCGGGCACGCGGTCCGGTCCCGGGCCACGGCGGGTGCACCCGCCGTGGTTGTGGCGTGGGCCGGCGTGAGGCCGGCCAGTAATGCGGCCGGGACGGCGGCGGTGAGCAGCGCGGTCCTGCCGGTGCGGGGCCGTCTCCAGAGGTCCCCACTCAGCGACTGCGCGCTGCGACGACGATGGCCGGCACGATGGCCAGCGCCAGGGTACCGCCGCCGACCGCCAGGAGAGGGTAGCCGGCGGCTGTGACAACCAAGCCTGAAGCCATGCCGCCCATGACACCCGCGACGGAGACGGAGACATCGACCAAGCCCTGGGTCCGGGCACGGGTGGCCAGCGGGACGGCATCGGTGATGATCGCGGTGCCGCTGACGAGACCGAGACTCCAGCCCACACCCAGCAACGCGAGCGCCATCGCGAATGCGGCGACAGAACTATCAGGGGCGTTGGCGGCAACGATCCCGGCAGCCAGCAGAACCAGCGCGGCGGCGGCGGCGACCGTCAGTGCGCTGTACCGGTCGACGAGCCAGCCGGACAGGGGCGCGGGCAGATACATCGCCCCGATGTGGATCGCGATGACGAAGCCGGAGGTGGCGGCGCTGTGGCCGTGGTTGTGCATGTGGACCGGTGTCATCGTCATGATCGCGACCATGACCAGCTGCGTGAGGGCCATGACCAGCGCACCCAGCGGTACGCCGGCGCGGCGTCGTCCGGTTGCCGGCCGCGCCCGACTGCCGGGTTCGTCTGAACGCGTGAACGTTTCGGCGGTGCGCTCAGCTTCCAGCGTGCGGGCCAGCAGCAGTGGGTCAGGGCGCAACCAGATGGCCAGAACCAACGCGGCTATCGCGTAGGCGGCACTTGAGAGAAGGAACAGCCCGGCCAGGCGGGGGATGCCCAGGGCATGAGCGAGGTTGCCGGCGGGTGCGACGAGATTCGGGCCGACCACGCCGCCCAGGGTGGTGGCGACCAGCACGGTGGACAAGGCGCGGGCGCGATACTGGGGAGCCGCCAAGTCGGCACCGGCGTAGCGGGCCAGCAGGTTCGTGGCCGTACCGGCGCCGTAGGCGAACATCGCGACGAACAGCAGCACGGAGCTGCCGGCGACGGCGGCGGCAATGACGCCCGCGCTGCCGATGGCGCCGGCCAGGTACCCGGCGGCAAGACCGGAGCGACGGCCACGGGCTTGGGAGATACGCCCGACTGCGATGGCCGCCAGCGCGGAGCCGGTGATGGACACGGCACTGAGTAGGCCGGCAAGGCCGGTCGAGCCAAGCATGTCCTGCGCGAGCAGGGCACCGACGGTCACCCCTGCCGCCAGTCCGGCGCCGCTGAGGACCTGAGCGACGATCAGGACGATCAGGACGCGGCGCTGCGCCTGGGACCGCGGGAGATCCTCGATGCGAGCGTGCGGGGTAGTCGTCACGGAGTTCCTTCGCTGAGCATGACCCTGCCGGACGGCGCCTCTGCCGGCTCGGGAGGTCCGAAGAGGACGCGGGTGTGGCGCCGTGGCAAGCCGAGCCAGAGGAGGCGGACCCCTACCGGCCCTGCCGAGGCATCGGTCGGCGTCCCGGCGTGCCCGGCTGCGTGGTCAGGCCCGGTCGCAGAGGTCCAGGCGGTCGGGCAGCCCGGCGTCGGTGAAGGCGGCGATCAGTTCGTCACGGCCTTCGGTGAAGTGCGCCCAGCTGTCGTAGTGGACGGGAACCACCCGGCGGGCACCAAGGATCCGGGCGGCGTCGGCGGCCTGCGCACTGTCGAGGACGATCAACGCGCCGTCGAAGAGCATGGGGAAGCGGGGAGCTCCGGCGAACAGGATGGCGGTGTCCACCGCGCCGAACCGTTCGGCGATCTCCTTGACCAGGTCGAGCGAGGCGTTGTCGCCGCTGACGTAGACCGTGGGAAGGCCATCCCCGGTCAGGACGAATCCGACGACCTGGCCGGTGATCGGTTCGACTTCCTCGCGCGGACCGGGCCCGTGGACGGCTGGCACACCCGTGACAGTGATCGTTCCGCCGCCGGGGCGGTCCAACTCGATCTGCTCCCAGTCGACCAGCCCCCTGGCTCCCCGACCCAGGCGCTGCCCGCCCCCGGGCGTGGTCAGGGTCAGCGGGACGTCGGCGAGCAGCGTCCGGCCGGAGTCGTCGAGATGGTCGGGGTGCTCGTCGTGGGAGAGCAGGACCACGTCGATACGGCCGAGGCCGGACGGCACGGCGGAGGCGGGCGCCGTCTTGGTCAGCCGGCCGCCCGGCACGTGGTAGTCGCGGGGCGCGTCGAACGTCGGGTCGGTCAGGAATCGCAGGCCACCGTATTCGAAGAGGGCGGTCGGGCCGCCGAAGACGCGTATGGGGATCTGCTCAGTGGTCGTTCTGGTATCGGGCATCAAAACCTCACGGACAGAA
Source organism: Streptomyces canarius (assembly GCF_014650735.1). NCBI lineage: Bacteria > Bacillati > Actinomycetota > Actinomycetes > Kitasatosporales > Streptomycetaceae > Streptomyces > Streptomyces canarius. The sequence goes on along the minus strand of NZ_BMVN01000005.1, from coordinate 69,036 downwards.
GGCGGTTCATCCGTGATGAACGGTAGAGGTGTGTCACGGATGAACGCAAGCCGTACCATGAGAGCCATGAGCGAGACCCTGACCGCCCAATCCGCGCCACCGCCCGCCCCGGGCGGGGAGGAATACCTCGCCCTCGACTTCGTCAACAGCGCCGTCGCACTACCCGGAGGGCACTTCATCGATTTCCTCGGCACCCCCGAGGCCACGAATCGCTGGCTCACCGAACACGGCCTCGCGCCCGCCGACGCCGGAGTGCAGGAGATGTGTGCGACGCAGCTGCGCTCCCTGCGCGAACACATCAGGGCATTGTTCGCCGCCCACGTCAACGGACTGCCCCCCCTTCCCGCGGCACTGTCCGCCGTCAACGACGCCTTGGGCAGAGCTCCCACGGCCGCCCTGCTGTACTGGGACGAGAAGAACGGCCCCTACCGCGCGGCGCCGTGCCCCACCAACGAGATCCTCGACCGCGCCCTCGCGAGCCTGGCGGCCAACACGGCCGACCTCCTCACCGGCCCCGACGCCAACCGCCTTACCAGCTGCGATTCCACCCCCTGTAACCGCTACCTGCTGCGCCACGGGCGTCGCCACTGGTGCTCCACCCGCTGCGGCGACCGCGCCCGCGCCGCCCGCGCCTACGCCCGACGCACCCAGCCGAAAGCAGACTGACGAACCCGTACCGCCCGGGAGAGTCCCCCCGACACCAGGGGCCGGGGGCAACGGACGGGACGATGCCCATGCGTTCGCCCCCACCGGGGCCCTGAACGGCTTCGTCGCCCGCCTCGGTGCCTCCAACCCCCGCGACGAGGACACGATCCTCCAATCGGTGACGCGGGCGCTGTGCGGTAGCGCCCACTCGTCTCTCCTGCCCGTCGTCGTCATCGTCAAGGTCGATGGCATCCGGATCACGCAGCGGTCGCAGCCCGTTGCGTGCGTTGGAAGCGGTGAAGCTGTAGCGGCCGAGCACGTTGAGGTTGTGCTTGAGCGGGAACAGCGGGGCGATGTCCTCGTCCTGGATCTGCGTGGTCGCCGCACCTCGGCTCCGCCCCGCTTCGTCGCCCGCCCGCCGACGGGCCGCGTCGGTCCGGCGCCCCTGCTGGAGTGCCGCTCTCCTCCCCGGGCGGCAGCCCAGTCCGGTCGGCCCGGCGGCCGTCGCCCCGCACCCCGCGGTCCCCGGCCCCCGTCGACCGCTCCTGATGTGCCGCCGTGCCGTCCGTCGGCTGCCCCGCCCGCGTGCCGGTCCAGGGCCGACCAGTACCCCCCAGCACCCGGCTGCCGCCGGTCGTCGGCTACCGCTGCCAGTACGCGGCCGAGTGGGTGGCCGACAAGACCCGCTGGGCACTCAGCGTCGGCACCGGGGAGCGGTCCGCCCTCGCCGAAGTGCTCAGTCAGTGCCCCAACGTACCTGTCACCGTCACCGTCACCCGAGCCCGCTGCCCCCCGTACGAGGCGCGCCCCGGTGGTGGGGCGACTGGGTGCCGTAGCGCGGCGCGCTGCTGTGCCAGACACTGGCCATCTGCCGCGCACCCGGCTGGAGATGTGGTGACCGAGCGGCAGGGCGAGCTGCTGCTGGGGGGAGGGGTGGCACCCGGACGCCGACCGGATCGAGCGCGAACTCCTGGCGGAGGGCAGGAGTCCGGAGGGTAAGAGTTCGGACGGCAAGAGTCCGGCGCAGGCCCGGCGGGCGACCGTGCTGGGCAGGCCCATCGAGCACAACCGCTCGCCCAAGACCGACAAGGTCAAGGAGCGCACCCCCTGGCTGGGCTTCGACCTGACGTTCCGGCCCTCGGTGACGGCGCACCTCGCGTGGGCCCTGATGGACGACAACCATCGCGGGTTCTGGAGTCGTGCCAGGACCCCGCCCGGGACATGACGCTGGCGATGACGCCGGCGTGGGTGAGGGTGCGGTCGTGGATATCCGCTGGAATGGCGGCGGCAAGCGCCGCCCCCGGGTCAAGGAAAGGCTCATCGTCGCGGCCGACGCCCTCTCCACCCTGTACTTCATGGAGGCTATGTCCGCCCGGCTCGGGTGGGCGTGGGAGCCGCGCGAGGTGGCGCACGGCCGCAGGCCGGTCATGGAGATCGCGGGAATCGACCGGCGGCTCATCGGCCGGCAGTCGGCCCGCCGCCAGCAGATCGAGGACGCGCTGCCCGTCCTCACCGTCAAGTACGAGGAACGGCAGGGGTATCCGACGGGAGAGCGGGCCGCCTACGCGCTGGCTGCCAGGCCGCCGACCAGACACGCCCGCCCACGTGCACGCAGCTGCTGTCGCCGACCGCGCCGCGCAAACGGTGGCGGGCCTCGCTCGGGAACGGCGAGCTCGACAGTCCCGGCGCGGGTGTCCCACCCGCGCGGGCGGTAGCCGTTGCGGAGAGCGTCGGCTTCCGCGGACCTGAGCGCCCCAGGACGCAACAGGCCGCCTACAAGCACCCGTGCCGGTGCGGTGCGATGAGGCGGGCGTGGCGTGCGGACGCCGGACGGGACGGCCGCCGCGCGGGAGACGGCAGCCGTCCCGTCCCCTCGTCGCGCGTGCGTACGGTCAGGAGGCGAACGCCCGCTCCAGCCTGGGGATCAGGTCCCGCAGATCCTGTTCCCAGCAGCCGCCGTTGTGGCCGCCGTTGCACTGGGTGCCCCAGGTGGAACCGTCGCCGTAGTCGACGTAGTGGTACGGCATGCCGAGCGCGTCCATGCTGTCCTTGACGTGCTGGGCCGCGCCTTCGAGCCAGAACTCCGGTTCGGTGGGGACGCCGCCGCCGTTGCCCACGTAGACGGAGACGCCGATCCCGGCGAGCTTGTCCATGTGCGCGGCCGGATCGACCTCGTTCCACCGCCAGTCGGCGTTGAACACCGGGTAGGGCGAGCCGAACAGGGCGTCACTGTCCACGCCGGGCTTGTAGGGGGAGTTGTCGGGGTCGCAGGCTCCGGACGACGAGCCGCAGATAGCGCCGAGCGCGTCGGTGACGGAGGCGACGACGGCCAGCCGCAGGTCCATGGACCGGACCGACAGGTCGATGTCTCCCGAGAGGGACGCCGTCTGGCTGAACAGGTCGGGCCGGACCTGCGCGTAGTGCAGGGCGCCGAACCCACCCATGGAGACACCGGCGACGGCCCTGGCCTTCTTGGTGGGGATGGTTCGCAGGTTCGCGTCGATGAACGGGATTACCTGCTTGAGGTGGAAGTTCTCCCAGTTCTGGACGCCGAGCTGCGTCTTCTGGTTCAGCCAGTTGGCGTACCAGCCGCGAGCGCCGCCGTCCGGAATGACGGTGATCATCGAGTCGGACATGGTCAGCGCCGGATAGTTCTGCTGGATCGGGTCGTCGGGCGAGCCGTGCAGGAAGTACAGCACGGGATAGCGCCTGTTCGGGTCGCCGTAGTAGCCGCTAGGCAGGATGATCTTGATGTGGTGCTTGCCGGCGACCTCCGGCGTGGCCACCGTGATGGTGAAGTTCGTGGGACCACCCACGGCCGTGTCGACCTGCGTCAGTCCGAATCCGTTCGTCAACGGGGGCGGTGCGGTGCCGTCGGCAGCCTGGGCCGGACCGGCCGGCAGGGCCAGGGCCACGGCCAGGGTGACGGCGGTGACCATCCCGGTCGCCGTCAGTCGCCAGCGGTTCGATGTCCTTGCCACAGCGTGCCTCCTTGTGAGCCTTCGTGTGGTGCGGGGCGGGATGTGCCGGGACGCGGTGACGCCCCGGGAGGGGAGGAGCACGCTGAAGGCTGTCATCGGCGTCCCGGCGTGCTCACACGTCGATCTCAGTTCAGGACCTCGACCTCCAACTCAGGCTAGGTCGCGACCTGTTCTTCGGTGAATCGCTCGGTCACCCACCGGCCCGCCGAGAACAGCCTCGTCCGACCGACGTAGTGCGCCGAGGTCGGGTCGACCGACCGGGAGCAGGTCAGCAGGGAGGAGGACTGCGGCGGGCCGTCCACGGTGAAGCGACACCTCCTGGATGAACCTGGACCCGAAGACGACATCCGTCTCGCCGTCGACCTGGCCCGGAGCGATCACGTTCAGCACACCCAACTCGCCGGTCGGGCCGTGGATCGGGATCTGCGCACCGTTGCGGACGGCCTTCTGGACGTCCGAGAGCCGCGCGTTCAGCGTCTCCGGCATGCCATCGAACCGTCCCTCCCGTACCGGCGGCTTCGTCCGGGCACGGTCACGCTAAGGAGGGCCGATGAAATTCCCATGACACCGCTGTGGGTGTGCGACGGTCCGGGCCGACGGGTGACGGCTCCGCGACGGCTCCTCCGTCGAAACTCCCTGGACGCCGAATCCGTTCGCTGAACGGGGATTTCATCGATTCTTCAACGCCCCCCGCCAGGATGAGCCGACCGCCGCGGGCCCCCTGGTCCGTCCGGTCCGTATCCGCGGCCGTGGCGCGGCGATCACCTCGTGCCGCCACCCCGGCACCGGCCGCGGTGCCCGAACCCGCACGACCGCCGGCACCGCGCCCGCGGCCCGCATACCCGACCGTCACTCAGCGCGTCGCGGCGGACCCACCGACCGGGTCCACCGCGGCCGACCGACCCCGAAGGGACGACCATGTCCGACTCCGCACACCCCGACCGCCGTCCGCCCACCCGCCGAACCCTGCTCAAGGCCGGCGCGGGCGTCGCCCTGACCGCCGGCGCGCTCGGCGGCTCCCTCGCCGCCGCCCCCTCCGCCGCCGCGGCCCAGAACGGTGCGCCGCTGTGCGAACAGCCCGGCGACTCGGCCCGTGCGCAGGGGCTGGGATCGGGCGACCTCGCCATCCCCTACTACCGGGTGCACGACAACACCTGGGGCTATGTCTTCGGCGACTCCTTCAGCGAACCCGCGCTGGGAGGGGAGTACCTCGGCTCCCCCGTCATGCTGAACCAGGCATCCTTCGACGCCTCCGGCTCCACGCCGATCTCGTTCACGTGGGCCATGCCCACGGGAGGCGGCGCCCGGCAGCTCTTCGACTACCAGCACAACGCCGACAACGGACACGGCTTCGAGGTCAGCCGCATCCCGAACGACTGCATCGAGTTCGGCGGCCGCACCTACATCCAGTACACCTCCGTGGAGGTCTGGCAGCCGCCCGCGGGCTACGACGGCTCACGGATGTCCGGCGTCGCCTACTCCGACGACCACGGCGTCACCTGGCACGACTACCCCTACCACTGGGCGGGGGACACCCAGGGCGTCAACCAGTCCCTGTACGGCATGTGGTCGTTCGCGGGCATCGACCCCGACGGCTGGCTGTACATCTTCTCCAAGCGCTGGAACGGCAGCCACCTCAACACCGGTGACGGCGGCGCGATCCAGCTCTTCCGCATCCGGCCGGAGGAGTTCCGCGCCGGCAACTTCGGAGCGCAGGAGAACTGGGCCTACCTGGACGGCAGATGGCAGTGGACGCGCGCGGTGCAGCCGTCCGTGATCCTCTCCGGGAACAACATCGGCGAGTTCTCCGTCAAGCGCATCGGCGGCACGTACTGCATGAGCTACTTCGACGTCACCGACTACTCGATCTGCACCCGCACCGCCCCCCGGCCCGACGCCGTGTGGAGCGCGCCGAAGCCGCAGATCGTCGGCAACGCCACCTGGCCGGCCAACCACTGGGGCAAGCCCCAACTCCCCTTCCTCTACGGCGGATACATCCACCCGGGCAGCGCCGGCCCCACCTCCCTGACCCTGATCGTCTCGCAGTGGAACGGCCAGCCCCACCAGTCGCCCTACCGCGTCCTCCAGTACGACGGCATCAACCCGTGAGTCACGCCCCGCACGTGCCCTCGCAGAACACACCCCCCAGGAGGAATCAAGTGCGCGCAGTCCGCTTACGACGCGCGAGAGCAGGCGGCACAGCCCTGCTCGCCGCCCTCACGGTGCTGACCGCCCTCAGCAGCGGCCCGGCGAGCGCCGACAGCATTCGACCCCCGAAGATACCCGGCCCCCTCGGTCACGCCGCGCCCGCCACGGCGTACTGCGACATCCCCGCGGAACGCGACATCGCGGTCACCCGCAAGGTCTACGAGGTCGGCCAGCGCATGAACGTCTCCCCGAAGGTGATGCTCGCCGGGTTCGAGACCGGCTGGGTCGAGTCCCGGATGAACAACCTGGCGTGCGGGGACCGGGACTCGCTCGGCGTCTTCCAGCAACGCCCCTCGCAGGGCTGGGGATCGCCCGAGCAGGTCCTGGACGTCGACTACGCCGCGTCGAAGTTCTTCGAGGTCGCCGAGCAGATGGAACCCGGCATGGAGGGCAGCACCGCCGGGCAGCTGGCCCAGGCCGTCCAGCGCTCCGACTACCCGCTCCGCTACGACCAGGCCGAGGGCACCGCCGTGGCGCTGCGGGACGAGGCGTTCCAGCCCTACGGCACGATCGGGGCGAAGTACGGCGGCATGGGCGGCCCGGGCAGTGTCCTCGGCGCGCCGGTCCGGGCCGAGGAGGCGGCCTCGCTGGGTGGGCGCTTCCAGCAGTTCCAGAACGGGATCATCCTGTGGCACCCGGACGTGGCGTTTGCGGTGTACGGGGATGTCCTGAGCAAGTTGTGGGCGACGGACGCGGAGCGGCGCTGGGGTTTCCCGACGATGGACGAGGCGGATGCGTCGCGGGCGCCGGACGGGACGAAGGGGCGGTACCAGTTCTTCGAGCGGGGGTTGTTCCTGTGGTCGCCGTCGACGGGTACGCACGTCGTGCATGACGCGATCTACGACGCGTTCCATGCGGGGGGCCACGAGAGCGTCCTCGGGTATCCGACGACCGACGAGACGGACGAGGCCGGCGGCGGGCGGATGCAGCGTTTCCAGAACGCCACCATCCACTGGCACCCCGACAAGGGCACCTGGATCACCGACAACTGAACGGGAGAACTCCCTTGAAGTCCCTTCACCGCACAGTGCTTCGCACGGCGGCTGTGGCCTCGGCGCTCCTCGTCACCACCTTCTGCGCCGTACCGGCCGCGAGCGCGTCGAGCCCCGACGGGCCGATCGGCCGGGGCGAGGCCATGGACCGCGCCTGGTCGTGGATCGCCGAGCAGGTGCCGTACAGCCAGTCCGGCTGCCACGAGGACCAGTTCGGCTGCTACCGCCCGGACTGCTCGGGCTACGTCTCCATGGCCTGGCACCTGAGCAGCTCCCTCACCACCTGGGGCCTGTGGGACGTCACGTCCGGCATCCCGGCCGACGACCTCCAGCCCGGCGACGCCTTGCTGCGGGACTCGGGCGGCGTCGACCACGTGGCGCTGTTCGTCCGCTGGGCGGACCCGGCCCACACCCGGCCGGTGGTGCGCGAGGAGTACGACTTCGGCCACGTGGCCGAGGAACGCGTCTGGAACGACGGACTGCGCGGCTTCTCCCCCCGCCGCTACAACGCACTCGACGACCTCGTGCCGTACGGCACCATCGCCGTCAAGTACGACAGCATGGGCGGCCCCGGCGGCGTCCTGGGACAGCCGGTCCGGGGCGAACGCGACTCGTCGCTGGGTGGGCGCTTCCAGCAGTTCCAGAACGGGATCATCCTGTGGCACCCGGACGTGGCGTTTGCGGTGTACGGGGATGTCCTGAGCAAGTTGTGGGCGACGGACGCGGAGCGGCGCTGGGGTTTCCCGACGATGGACGAGGCGGATGCGTCGCGGGCGCCGGACGGGACGAAGGGGCGGTACCAGTTCTTCGAGCGGGGGTTGTTCCTGTGGTCGCCGTCGACGGGTACGCACGTCGTGCATGACGCGATCTACGACGCGTTCCATGCGGGGGGCCACGAGAGCGTCCTCGGGTATCCGACGACCGACGAGACGGACGAGGCCGGCGGCGGGCGGATGCAGCGCTTCCAGAACGCCACCATCCACTGGCACCCCGACAAGGGCACCTGGATCACCGACAACTGATCCGCACCACCGGCACATCGCTCGACGGACACCTCCCCGGGACCGCCGGCTCATCCTCGCCGGCGGCCCTGTGCGAGACGGCTCTGCAACCGGGCGTGGCGGAACTGGTACACCGCACCCGCCTGGCGCAGGACGCCGCGCTGGTAGGCGTCGTCCAGGAAGGCGGCGACGGCCCAGGGGAGGCGTCCGGTCAACGGCAGCCAGATGCGGGTGAGCAGACACCACTGGCCCCAGGCGGTCAGGGTCAGCGTGTAACCGAGCGCGCCGCCCAGACCGCTGATGGTGCCGAGCATGAGACTGCCCGTGGGGTCCATGACGAGCCGGCCCAGGTGCCCTTGCAGCAGATCCACCACCACCCCGATCCCGAATCCCACCGCCGCGCCGAACACGGGTGCCCAGAAGCACAGTTGGGTGAGCACCGTCCGGCGGTCGGTGCGCAGGACGCTGCCCGGGCTGACGGCGGAGACGATGTCGAGGGGCGTTTCGAGGAGGCCGAGGAGGCAGAAGGAGAGCCCGGCGGCGCCACCGAAGACCAGCCCGAAGACGATCGCGTCGATCAGCCCGAGCTCCAGCGCGGACGACAGCCCGGCGTTCCAGCCGAACGCGTGCAGGAGGCCGATCACGAAACCGTAGGCGAAGCCGAAGAACGCGCCGCCCAGGGCGCCGATCACCAGCCGGGGACCCGCCCGCCACGTGGTGGTCTCCGGCCGGCCGCGGATGCGCAGCCGTACGGCGGACGGCTGGACGTCCTTGCCCGTGACCGTGTACGTGAACCAGTGCACCAGCCCGAACAGGAGACCGGCCAGTGGGCCGACGATCGTCCCGTCCAGCACGCCACCGGCCAACGAGCCGCTGAAGGCGGCGGACATGGCGCCGTCGACCAGTCCGATGACCAGCGCGGTGACGAGGGCGGTGACCAGAGTGCGGGTGGAACTGCGCAGGCCGTGGCCGAGTCGCCACCAGGCCAGGTCCGGAGTCCTCAGTTCCGTCAGATGGCGGGCGAGGTGGCCGAGCCAGCGCTGGACGCGCTCGGGGTCCCAGCCGCGCGCACCCGGTCGGGAGCGGCGATAGACGGTGGGAAGGAAGTTGTCGAGCAAGTGCTCCTCCAACTCCCGTACCCCGGGGAACAGTCCGGTGTCGAGCAGCTCGGCCGGATCGTGCTCCGGCGTATCGCTGTAGACGGTGCGGGCGAGCGCCACCATCAGCGGCGTCGACAGGACCGTGGCGAGCGGGGCCGGTGACCTGTCAGGCGAGGGCTCGCGCAGCTTGTTCAGCACGGACTGCCAGGCGCCCGCCGCCGGGTCCGAGCGGTCCGTCTTGCGGGTGGTGCGGGGCAGATAGTGGTCCAGGTCGTCCAGGGTGAGATCGACGAGTTCGATCGGCGCGGCCGAGGTCAGCACATCCGTCTCCTCCACCGCGGCGGCGTACTCGGCGGGGCGGCTGGTGAGCACGAGCGGCAGCGTGGTGGCGTTGAGGGCCTCGAGCGCGGGCCGACGCAGACCGTCGGCCATCTCGTCGAAGCCGTCCAGCACCGGCAGTACGCGGCCGGAGTCGACCAGCGCGGAGGCCAGGCTGACCTTGCCGGGTCCCGGGGCGGCCGTACCGGGATAGTCACGCGTCAACTGCTCGGTCAGCCAGTCGCGCAGGGTGACGGCCGTCGGGTCCCAGGCGCCGATGCTGAAGATCACCGGAACGGGCTCGGCGGGCGTCCGCGACCTCAGATGGTCCAGGACGAAGCGCAGCGCCAGGACCGACTTCCCCGACCCGGACCTGCCGAGGACCACCAGCCGCCCGGAGGGGACGCTCCGGTAGGTCTCCGCGATGCCCTCCAGCCGGCCGCTCAGATCCAGCGGGCCGCTCGGGGCGCCCGGCGGGAGGCGGCGGATGTTGGCCCAGTGGTCGGTGAGCGTCTCGCAGGCGGCCTTCCAGCGGACCGGCAGCGGGTACGGGTCCTGGATCCGCCGCTGCTCCTCCTCGCGCTGCCAGCGGGCCGCCACCGCCCTCGCGAGTTGCTCGGCCGCCTCCGTCGGCGCGGCCCGCACCGCGGGCGGCGCCACGGCGGGCCCACCCGCTTGCGCCGCGCCCACTTCCGGAGCACTCGCTTCCGCCTCGCCCGTGGCGCCCGCGCCGCCGCCCCGGCGCCCCGGGACGGCGGCACCGAGTAACTCCTCGCGGTCCTCGCTGCGCAGGGCCAGCGCGTCGGCCAGCTGCTGCACCGTGGTCATCCGCGGGTTGCTGCGCTTGCCGGTCTCCAGGCCGCGGATGGTGCTCACACTGACACCGGAACGCCGCTCCAGCTCGTCCTGGGTCAGTCCCGCATCCTCGCGCAGCCGGCGCAGCACCGCGCCGAACTCACCGGCCACAGGCCATGGCCCTTCCCCCTTGAGTTGTCCGTTTCCGCAGGTCGGGACTCTAGCGCGGGCACCGGTCACATATGACCGGTTGAATGCTCTGTCCACATTTCCTGCACGACGGCCAGCCTCGACCACATCGACGAAACGACCGGGGCGAAGGGATCGACCGGTCCGGAGAACGGGGAGTGGCCATGCCGACGACGACCGCGGGCAGGTGTGACCGGGGCGTCACGGGTCTCACCGCCGAGGAACGCGACGTGCTCTACGCGCTCGGCTGCGGCCTGGGGAACGCCGAGATCGCCGCCGCCCTGGTCCTGCCCGAACAGGTGGTGGCCGAACGGCTCGGCCGCGTGCTGGAGAAGCTGGGGCTGCGCGACCGGGCCGCCGCCATCGTGCACGCCTTCGACTGCGGTCTGGTCGTACCGGGCCAGGGACCGCGCCGGCCGGTGCCGGGGAACACCGCCGCACGCCGCACCGGCACCGCGTCCGGCCCCTGGCTGCGGGTGTCGGTGCTCGGCCCGCTGCGGACGAAGCTCGCGGGCCGGCCCGTGGACGTCGGCCCTGTGCGGCAGCAGGCCGTGCTGGCGGCGCTCGCCCTGAACCCGCGCCGTTCCGTCAGCAGGCGGCGACTGTTGGAGGACGTCTGGGGCAGGGAGATGCCGGACGGCAACGTCGTACCGGTCTACGTGTACCGGCTCCGCAAGATCCTGCGTCTCGGTGAGCGCCCGGACTCGGTGATCCGGCGCGACCGGTACGGATACGGACTGGTCCAGGGCATCGCCGAGGTGGACGCGCTGTGCGTGGACGACCTGGTCACCCGGGCCGAGGAGGCCGAACGCACCGGCGACCTGCCGGGGGCCGTACGGCTGTGCGCCCGGGCGCTGGAGCTGTTCCGCGGCGAGCCGCTGGCCGGACTGCCCGGGCCGTTCGCCGAGTCGGAGCGGGTGCGGCTCGCGCAGCGCAGGGTCGGCCTGGCCCAGCGGAAGGCGGACTGGCAGCTGAGGCTGGGCCGGCGCCTGGAGGCGATCACCGCGCTGTCCGCGCTGGCCCTGGAGGAACCGCTGAACGAACCGGTCGCCGCGACGCTGATGCACGCGCTGCGGCGCGACGGCCGGCGGGCCGAGGCTCTGGCCGTCTTCGACCGCGTCGCCCGGCGCCTGGGCGACGACCTCGGCGTCGCCCCGGGCGACCTGCTCCTGCGGGCCCGGCGGGCGGCACTGCTCGGGGAGGACGCCGGGCCGGGCCGGGGCCGGGCGGGCGCGGCGTGAACGGGGCGGCGGACGACCGTGAGCGCGCCGAGGAACTGCTGCTGGCGCGGATCTCCGCGACCGCAGGACGGGCCCGTCTGGGCAGGCGACGCGCCACCTACCGGGCGCCGCCCACCGAGCCCTGGCGGTGCCGGCCGGCCACCGCGCGGGTGCGGCGCCTGCTACGCGCCGACGGCGGACCGGCCACGAGCCCGGGCGCCCGGCTGGACCTGTACCAGCACGGTCTGACAGCCGCCGTCGGCCGGACGATCCACGCCGTCCGCTTCAACACGACAGTGGTGCGCCGGCGCACGGTGCTCACCTCGCGCGGCGTCACCGGCGCCCTCGTGCTGGTCGACGTCCATGGCGAACGGGTCGTGCTGCGCTGCGGCGACTTCGCCCGGCCGCAGGAGTGGTGGTCCGCGATCTGCGGGGCCGTCGTCGCCGCGCAGACCCCACGGGCGCTGGCCGCGCTGCGGCAGGGCGCGCGGCTGGCCTTCGGCCCCCTGTGGGCCACCGCGGACGCCGTCGGCTCCGCCCGGACTTCCCTGCGCTGGAGCCAGGTCCAGCGGATCGAGGTCCGCAACGGTTTCGTCGCCGTCCGCACCGGCGGCCGCTGGCTGCTGTGGGCCACCGCCGCGTCCGGGATCCCGAACCTCTGCGTCTTCCAGGCCCTCACCGAACACCTCGCCCGCGCCGGGCGGGACGACGACTGACGTAGGGCGCTCGAACCGGCCTCGGCGTCCGGCGGACTCGGCCGGCGGCCACCCGACCCACCGAACCCGGAACGACCAACGAATACAGAAGGAGACAGTCATGGCCGACAGCTACCGGTACCGGTGCGGTGAGTGCGGGCACCGCACCTCCTGGGGGAGCGAGTCCCAGGGGGAGAAGGCGATCGAAGGGCACTACCGCCGCAGCCACCCGGCCGTCGTCCCCGGCGGGATGGTCGAGTTCCGCAAGGGATCGTCCGGCGGCGGTGGCGGCGGATGCCTGCTCGCCCTCGTCATCCTCGTCGTCATCCTGATCATCGCCTCCCAGCACTGACCAAGCACTGCACACGACTCCTGGGCGGCCGTTGCCGGAGGGTAGGTACTGCGTGCGTGACCGAGCGGTCCGCCGGGCGGCACTCGTCCGGCGGACGCCGTCACTTCTCCCGGCCGACCGTCTCCGGGAGCGGGTTGTGGAAGCGATCGGTGACGCCCTGGGGTTTCGCCTGTCGAGGCCCGGTGCGAGGCGGTCACACCGACGTCGCGTCGGCGGCGCAGCGGCCGGGGGCCGCCCCGCGCCGGGGGAGCGGCAGCAGGAGCTGCTCGGTGGCGGCGGCCCGGGGGCGCAGGAGGTCGGCGTCGTGCGCCCTGCCCGCAGGGCCCGGCCGGCCGCAGCGTTGAGGCGGCGCCGGCCCGGGTACCGGACGAGGAGGCAGGAGACGGGTGCGGGGCGACGCAACGTGCTCGTGGCGGGAGCTGCCCTGGGGGCCGCGGGGCGCTCGCGGTTGTGACGCTGGTGTGGACGGCTCAGGCGCCGCGGTTGTCCGGCGGTGACGTCGTCGCGGCGCGCCGGCCTTCTGTCCGGCTGCCAAGTGGCAGGTCTGCTGCGGGTGTTGGTGCTCATCGCCCACCCGGCATGCGGTGGGCAGTCCTGCTGGGACCGACCGGTTCGGCTCACCCTGACAGCTTGGTGCGCCGCGACGTGGAGGCGACCGCACCCGACGCGCGGCACCTGGTCTTCGGCGTCGACCTGGAGGAGATCCGCCTCCGGCCCGGTCCCGCCGGCCCTCGCCGCCCCATGCGCCGTGCCGCGCCCTGCGACCCCGGCCGGAGGAACGCCGGACTCCTTCGACGAACCTGGCGTGGGGCTGCGGGCACGGCGAGACTGGCAGCGGTGGCGGCCTGCCCCCTCCCCGCTCGGGTACGCGCCGACGGCCTGCCCCCTCCCCGCTCGGGTACGCGCCGACGGCCTGGCAACTCCTCGTCGGTACGGCACTGCTGCCCCGGTGCCTGCGACGCTCGGCCCGCCGGGCTGTCGTGGGTGCCCGGGCGGGCCGCAGCGGACCCCGGATGCTGCGCGGGTGAGGGCGTTGTCGACGGCATCGGCGGGCAGACAGGACGCGATCACGCCTCCTTGTCCCAGACCGCAGGGTCCCACAGTCCGTCGGCCTCGCCGCGGGCAAGGTGTCCGGCGTAGACGCCGACCTTCCAGGCGATTACCCGAGCGACGCTCCTCCAGCGCCTGGATCTGTGCCTCGACACGGTGCTGGTGTGCGTCGAGGAAATGCAGCCGTTCGCCTCGTTGCCCGGGCCATGCCGTATACGAGTCTCCTCCGGAGCGCTACGAGCAGGGCCGCCTACCGGGGAAGCACCGGACGCCGGCTGTCGGGCGCGACGTGACCACCGTCGGCGGTCGGGACCGGTGACGGCGTCGGGGACGGCCGTTCCAGGGGCCGGGCCGGGTCCGTCTCGAAGACGACCTCGCCGCTCAGACAGGTCCTGCCGTCCTGTTCTATGACCGCCTTCAGCGCGTTGCGGCGCAGGAACGCGACCGAGACCCAGGCGGGGCTGTCCAGTTCCACCCAGCCCTGGAAGGACACGGACATCCCTGTCACCGTGCTGCCGGTGGACGGGGAGACCGCGTGAGCGGCCTGACGGAGCGCTTCCAGGAGAAGCATGCCGGGGGCGTGGTCGACGGGGTGGTCGAACAGCACCGGATGGTCCTGGTCGGCGCGTAACTGCCAACGGCCCGCGTCTTCCGCTTCGGCCAGGACCACGTTCCCGGCCAGGACGTGCCCGACCGCGGCGGGCGGCAGGGCAGGGGGAAGCGGCAGGGAACGGTGCTCACCCCCGAGGTCGCATCGACCGCGCAACCGGCGGTACACGGCCGGGGAGTGGTTGGTGAACCGGGTGCGGGCGGTGCCGACGTGACGGCCGTTCAGGAGGACGGCCGCGTGCATGGTCATCGAGACCAGGCAGTCCTTCCTCATGCGGACGTCGGAGCACGTGATGTCCAGGACGACGTCGGCCCGGGAACGCGGTATCAGCATGGCCCGTGGCTCGACCTCGAAGCTGAAGTCGTCCCAGACCAGATGGCTGCCGAAGGGTACGCCGTAGGCGACGTGGGACAGCAGCGGGAAGGTCTGGCGCACGGTCTCGACGAAGAGCAAGGAGTCGAAGCGTCGGTTGCCAGGCCGGTAGAAGGCGTGGAAGCGGGGCCACTGGGCCCGGACGGTGTGCCGGTCGCCGTCGTGAGTGGTCCAGCCGGTCAGGAGCACTTCGGTGGCCGCGTGCTTGTGGACGAGTTCTTGAGGGACCTTCCCGATGGCCTGTGGTCCGCTGCTTCCGTAGCCGTGTAAGTGGGACATGCCGACGTTTCCCCCCGTATCGATGGCCTGCTCGACAGCGATGCGGTTAACATAAATGACACTATCTATGTCTGTCGAGGAGTGATCGCCAGTGCCGACTGCCAAGGCGGAGCAGGCTGCCCGTACGCGCCAGAGAGTCCTGCTGGCGGCGGCAGAGGTCTTCGACGAGGCCGGTTACGAGAAGGCGTCCGTGACCCAGATCGTGGAACGGGCGGGACTCACCCTCGGTGCTCTCTACTTCCACTTCGGCTCCAAGCAGGGACTGGCCGAAGCCTTGATGAACGCCCAGCCGACGACGATAGAGCCCCGCCTCACCTCGACCGGGTTGCAGCGCCTGGTGGACATCACCCTGGTGTGGGCGGACCGCATGAAACGCGATCCGGTCCTTCGCGCAGGGGTCCGTCTCGCCACCGAACAGGGCAGCCACGGCATGAACGACGCCACCTCCTTCGAGGAGTGGCGCACGCTGATGTGCAGTCACCTGGACGTGGCCCGGTCCAGCGGTGAACTCCGCGACGGCGTCGACACCGACCGGCTGGCCCGCTTCGTCGTCGGCGCCTGTACCGGGATGCAGATCTACTCGGATCTCGCGACCAAGCGCGACGACCTCATGGAACGTGTCTGCGACATGTGGGACTTGTTGTTGCCCAGCATCGCCTCGGAAGCGGTGCTGCGCGACATCCACGTCGGCCCCACGCGTCTGCCCGCCCAGTGACCGTGACAGCGGCCGCGTCCCGGCACGTCGTCCTCACCGGGGCCACCGGGCAGATCGCTTCGCTGATGGTGACGCACCTGGCGCCCCGTCACCGCCTCACCCTGACCAGCCGCACGCCCCGTCCCACCGGGCAGCGGTCGGGCGTCCGGCACGTCACCTGTGACTACGGCGACGTGGACGGCCTCGTGGACGCCTTTCGCGGTGCCGACGCCGTGTTCGTCGTCACGAACGACCCCACACGGCCCGAACACGACCGCAACATCCTGCGCGCGGCTGACAGGGCTTCGGTGGGACACATCGTCAAACTCTCCGCCGCGGCGGTGCGCGACGCCGCGGCGCACGATCTGATCACCGAGTGGCAGCGCACCAACGAGGACCGCATCAAGTCGAGCGGCATCCCGTGGACCATGATCCAGCCGCGGTCGTTCATGTCGCATGCCCTGGCGTGGGCGTCGAGCATCCGTGGCAGCGGCACCACGTATGCGCTGCACCCGCACAGCCGCAACGCGTGCATCGCGCCCGAGGACGTCGCGGAGGTGTCGGCACGCGTCCTCGGCGACAGCCGGCACCACTTCCAGTCGTACGAGGTCACCGGCCCGCAGTCGCTGTCGGCCCACGAACAGTCGGCAGTGCTGGCCGAGGTGCTCGGACGCCCCCTCACCTGCCGGGAGCTCTCCCGCGAGGAGGCCCACGCCACCTATACACGCAGGTACCCACCGGTGATGGCCGACGCTCTCCTCGCAAGCGCCGAGCGACAGCGGGCCGGTGCCAAGGCATTCACCACGGACACGGTCGGGCGGCTGACCGGAAGGCCCGCGACCACCTTCGCCCAGTGGGCGACCGGTCACAAGGACCGTTTCGAGTGAGCGGGCGGCTGCCGTGCCACGGAGAGCCGTGCCCGACGAACCCACCCACGCCAAGGAGACCCATGCCCTCACAGGGCCTGCTGCACGGCAAGACGGTCCTCATCACCGGAGCGAGCAGCGGCATCGGTGCGGCGGCGGCGGAGCTCTTCGCCCAGGAAGGGGCCCGCGTCGTCCTGGCCGCCCGCCGCGCGGACCGGCTGCGGGAACTGGTGGCCGCGATCGGCGCAGCGGGCGGGCAAGCCACGGCCGTGGTGGCGGACGTGACCCGCGCGGAGGACATGCACGCGGCCGTGGAGACGGCGCTGCGGACCTACGGCCGGCTCGACGCCGCCTTCAACAACGCGGGGTGGACCTCCACCGGTACGCCCATGCACCTGATGGACGATGCGGAGTACGACCGCATCATGGACGTCAACGCCCGAGGCGTGTGGAACGCGATGCGGGCACAGATAGCCGTGATGCTCGAACACGGCGGCGGCTCCATCGTGAACACTTCCAGTGTCGCCGGGATGCGAGCGACCGGCGCCTCCGCCCCCTACATCGCAGCCAAGCACGCCGTCATCGGCTTGAGCAGGGCCGCGGCCGACGAGTACGCGGAACAGCGCATCCGCGTCAACGCACTCGCCGTCGGCAGCACCCGGAGCGAGCTGATGGACCAGGTGCTCTCCGACACGCCCGCGCTGTTCAAGCCGTTCACCGAGCGCGCCATGCAGCAGCGCCTGGCCGACCCCGTGGAAATCGCCCAGGCTGCCGCCTGGTTGTGCTCGGACCGCTCGTCGTTCACCACGGGCGCCGTCATCGCAGCCGATGGGGGATGGACGGCCCGTTAGCCGCACGGCAGCGGCGGACTTGCTCGAAACGCTCCGAGTTCTCCTCGTTCTCGTGCCGGTTACCCGGTGCTCACCATAGGGTCGGAGCGCCCGTCGAGCCGCCGCCGCGGGACCGCTCCGCCCGCGGCCACGGGCAGCCGAACCTGGGGACGGTACATGGGAGACCTGACAGGCCTCGTCATGGCGAAGGCCGACAGGAAGCCGGCACGGGGTCCGCGTCGCGCGACAAGCCCCACGACGCCGCCCCCGGCGGGGCGGGCGGGACGGGCTCGGCGGGAGACGCCCGCGCAACCGCCCGCCGTGACGCCGACCGGCGTCTGACCGGCCCGACCGGCCCCACCGCATCCGTTGTCCGTGGGCCGGCCCGCACTCTCACAGACGTCCTGACTCCCCGAGGCCCTTCCATGAAGAACAGAGAACGCGCCGCATGCACCCGCGCGAACCTCGTCCTGGCAGCAGCGCGCCACTTCGACCGGCACGGTTACGACGGTACGACGCTCAACTCCGTCTGCGTGGAAGCGAACGTCACGCTCGGGGCCCTCACCTTCCACTTCCGCTCCAAGGCGGCACTGGCGTCGGCGGTGGTGGAGGAAGGCATCGTCGAGCTGGAGCGCCTCAGCACGGCGAACTCCGCGACCGGTCGCCCCCTTGACGGCCTGTCCTCCCTCACGCTCGGGGTGGCCACGGCACTCCAGACCGCCGTGGTCACCCGGGCCGCCGTGCGGCTGGTCGAGGAGGGCCACGTGCGCTCCGACTGGCCCGGTGCCTTCCGCGCGGAGGTCCTGCGACTGCTGGAGGAGGCCGCCCTCGCCGGTGAGCTGGCCGCCGACGTACGGCCGGCGACCGCGGCGCACCTCATCATGTACGTGATGGAAGGAGTGGCGGCACAGTCCCGGAGGGCCGCGGCCGAGGGCGGTCCGGCGGTTGCCGACATCGCGGAGGTATGGCGCGCCGTGCTCGGCGGCCTGGCACCGCACATGTCTTGAGCCTGCCGTGCCGCCAGGCACTGTTTCGGGCGGGCGACGCGCTCCCGACCACGGCCGTGCCCCGGGGCGGCGCTCCCGCGTGGGGCGGGACGCCCGTTCCGCCGGGCGGCAGCGGCTCCCGGCGCTCACCCGCGCGGCCGGTTGCGGGACCGGGTCAGCAGAGGCGGCCGTGGAGCCGGGAGTAGGCGAACGCGGCGGACACCAGTGTGGTGTGGTGGTGCCAGCCCGGGAACGACCGCCCCTCGAAGTCCCGCAGCCCGAAGTCCTCGTGGAGGGTGTTGACCACGCCCGCCGCCAGACTCGGCTGCCGCATCAGCGGGCCCAGGTCGGGCAGCGGGCGGTCGACCAGGTTCGTCAGCCAGTACTGTGCCGAGTCGTCCCGCCGGTGCTGGACGAGCAACCGCAACCGGACGCGTCCGCTCGGCGGACCGGACGGGGACACCGGGAGGGTGAGGACGCGTTGCCGTTCCTCCGCGGTCACGTCGCCGTGCTCCGTGAGGAGTTCACGCACGGTGAGCGGTGGGGAGCCGGCCGACGGGGACGGCGCGTGCACGACGCGCATCGTGCCGGGGACCTCCACCACGAAGGGCCGTTCGCTCTGTGTGAGGTGACCGAGGAACGCCTCGCGGTCCGGCAGCCAGGACAGGTCGGCCGTGACAGGAGCACATCGGCCAGGAGACAGCGAGGCCGTTCGTCGCAGGAGATCCGCGGCCTGGGACCACAGCGGACCGCGGACCTCGTCCGGCACCCGCACCTTCGACCGCCGTGCCCGCGTCCAGGTCCGAGGAATGTACAGGCTCCAGTCGACGGGCAGCGGGCCGTGCTCGCCCGTGGCCAGCACCACCAGACCGAGCTGGCAGTTCGACAGCCGGCCCAGTCCCGGGTCGAACCTGCGGTGGACCCCGGCGGAGTACTCGCCGCGCTTGGGTATGAAGGCGGGTGCCAGTGTCCAGGCCGTCACCGCTTCGCCGGTCGGTACCACCCGGCGCAGGAGGTTCCGGCGTGCCGCCATCCAGTCCCAGGGGCTGGCGTTCACGAACTGGTGCAGAGCCTGTGAGGCCGTCGGCGAGTCACTGACGGATTCCGCCAGCCGCCGCAACGACTTCTTACCGGGTGTCTTCAGCAGTGCCCGCACGTGCAGCTCCGCCCACCTGCGCTGGTCTGCTCGGGGCAGATGGTCGAAGACGGTCTCGACGAACGACCGGAGACACGGGCCCTGGGCGCCCTCGGCGAGGGTCGGCGGCGCCGGCTCGTGCAGCACTGTCATCGGGACATCCCTTCCACGCGACGTACCGCTCTCCACGATGCGTGTGCGCGGCCCCGCCGCCGACGACGGGGGATGCAACCGACGGCGAGGCCGAGCCCAGCATAAATAGCGTTATCTATCTAAGGCTAGGAGGGGTGCGGCCCACGTGACGATTCGAGCCAGTTCGAGGACGGGGCCGGCCGGCTGCGGAAGTCCCCACCGGTGCAGCAGAGTTGAGAGGGTTCGTACGGGCGGACTTGGCCAAGTGGCGCCACGGCCGCCCCGCCCACTCACATGAATATCGCTCTTTATGCTTGACTCGGCCTCGCCGTCGGTTGATCCCCCGCAGTCGGCGGCGAGGCCGCCGCACATCGATCGGGGACAGCGGTACGTCGCTTGGGAGGAAGTCCCGATGACACTGCTGCACGAGCCGACACCAGGAGCATCCGCCGAGCCCGTCTGCGGCTGTACGGCGCGGGCAGGCCGACGGTGGGCGGAGCCGTACGAGGCGCCGTTTCGCGCACGCCGGCCCTCCGGGGGCTGACGGACGTGCCGTGCCGGTCCCGCCGATTCGCCGGCCGGCCACCAGGCGGGGACTCCGCCACGTCATGACGGTCCGCGCCCTCGCTGCGAGATCCGCTCCGCCGTCTTCCACCGCACGGCACCCCTGTGCCGTGCATCACGCTCACCGGAACCGATGACGTTCTCCTCGGTACTTGCAGCCCCACATGCAGAAAACGACAGAAAGCAGATCTTCGGTGCCTTCAGACCTTGTGGACAACCCGCCCCCCACACGCCTGCCGGACCGGTCGCGGACGACGGCCCGGGATCCCGCCCCGACGACCTCGGCATCATGTGCCGACGTCCATCTGACGCCCGTCGCCTCGCTGGTGGATGCCGACTCGCCACGTCTGGAAGGGCTCAGCCAGGACCACATCGCCGTCCTCGCGCAGGGCGACATCGAGCCGATACTGGTGCACCGGGACACCCTGCGCGTGGTCGACGGGATGCATCGGCTCCGGGCCGCCCGGCTGCGCGGGGACGAGATGATCCCGGTCCGGTATCTGGACGGGCCGGCCAGTGAGGTGTTCATCCACTCCGTGGCGGCCAACGTCAGCCATGGTCTGCCCCTGACGCTCCAGGACAGGAAAGCCGCGGCCCGGCGCATCCTGGCCCAGCACCCGGATCTGTCGGACCGGGCGGTCGCGCGCATCACCCGGCTGTCGCCCAAGACCGTGGGCGCCGTCCGCCGTGCTTCGAGTGAGGAAGTTCCACAGTCGAAGGTCCGGGTCGGGGCGGACGGCCGTTCTCGTCCGCTCGATGCGGCGCAACGCCGGGAGGCGGTCGGCGCGTTCCTCGCCGAGCACCCCGCCGCCACGCTCCAGGAGGCGGCCACCGCCGCCGGGGTGTCGATCAGCACGGCGTGCGAGATCCGGCAGCGGATGCGGCGGGGCGAGCAGGAGTCCCGGCCGCCGGACCGGAGCACCGCGCGCGAAGCCCGGGACCCGTCCCCCGCGGGCGACCCGGTGAGCAGCCGGTGCACAGGACGCGGCCGGGCCCGGCGCATCGAGAGCCTGGCGAAGGACCCGTCCCTGAGGTTCACGCAGTCCGGGCGCGCGTTGCTGCGCTGGCTCCACGAGCGGGCGCCCGATCTCGAAGCAGGGCGGCAGCTGCTGGCCGCGGTGCCGCCGCACTGCGCCGTGGCCGTCGCGGACCTGGCCAACTCCTACGCCCGGGAGTGGCAGCGGTTCGCCAGCGCTCTGGGCCAGGCGGTCATCGACGCGGACGAACAGCAGAGCGCACCGGAGGCGCGACGCCCGGGGCGGTGAGCGGGCCGCCCGTCCGGCCCGGAGCGGAAGCGGTCCCGCCCCGTGCGGCCCGCGAATAGCGGCGGGCGGAGTTTCGAATCCATTTCTTGACGGCAGATCAGGGCCGGCGAATGATGAGATGCAGTTCGGCGGCAACAGCGCCGGATATCGACAGGAAAACGCCGAGCGGCAGGAAGGTAATTCCCTTCGTGTCACCCGGACGACCGGCCCTCGGAATGGGGCAGCAGAGTTCTTCGACCGAACGCTAGAAATACCTGGAGTTCAGGATGGACCGAGCGGGGGTTCGAGTGGAGACGACCGTGGCCGACGCGGAAGCGAGCGCGGACGTGGCTGTAGTCGGCGCAGGGCCGGCCGGTCTGTACACCGCCTGCTGCGCGGGCTTCCGAGGACTTTCCAGCGTGATAGTCGATGCGCTGCCGGAGCCGGGCGGACAGGTCGCGGCCCTGTACCCGGAGAAGAGGATCCACGACGTCGCCGGCCTTCCGGCCGTACGGGGCCGGGAACTGGTCGACGGTCTGATCACCCAGGTGGAGCCGTTCCGCCCGCGTTACCTGCTCGGCCGGACGGCGGTCTCCCTGGTGCCGCAGGAGGGCAGGGGCTGGGCGATACGGCTGGAGGACGGCGGGCTGGTGCGTGCCGGAGCCGTCGTGATCGCAGCCGGACTCGGCCGTTCGGTCCCGCGCACCCTGCCGTGCCTGGGGCCCTACCAGGGGCGTGGTGTGGCCCACCACGTGCCGCGTCCCGAGGAGCACCGGGACCGTGACGTGGTGATCGTGGGCGGCGGCGACAGCGCGGTCGACTGGGCTCTCGCCCTCGCGCCGATCGCACGGTCCGTCACGGTCGTGCACCGGCGCTCGGCCTTCCGCGCCCACGAGCACAGCGTCAAGCAGATGTACGCATCGGGCGTTCGAGTGGTGACCGACGCGCAGGTGACGGCCTGTAATGGAACCGGAAATCTGGAAGAAGTGTGGGTCCGCACCGAGGAGCGCGAATGGAAACTGCCCGCACAGGCTCTCGTCGGAGCGCTGGGATTCATCACCAACCTGGGCCCGATCGCCGATTGGGGACTCCGGATGAGTAATCGCCTTGTGCTGGTCGACGGAGCGATGCGGACGAATATTCCGGGAGTGTACGCGGTCGGCGACATCTGCCATTACGAGGGTCGCGTTCCCCTCATATCGGTGGCCTTCGGTGAGGCGGCGACCGCGGCGAACCACGCGGCGGTCGGGCTGCGCCCCGGATCGCGCCTCGCACCGGAGCACTCCACCGACATCGACGCCCCAAACCTGTCATGAACCTGAAAAAACTGACCATCCTTCCGGCGGGAACCGAAGTCCTGCTGCCGGCGGGATCTCCCCTCACCGAAGTCGAGTACGAGGTGCCGCAGCTGCGGCCCATCCCCTTCGGATGCCGCTCCGGATCGTGCGGCGCGTGCGTCATCGAGGTGCTGGAGGGTCTCGGCTCCCTCGGCGAACCCGACCCCGACGAACTCGACTTCCTGGAAGACCTCGGCCGCACCGGCGGCACCCACCGCCTGGCCTGCCAGTGCCGGCTGCGGGGCGACGCGACCGTTCGCGTCGCCGACGACATCTGAATCCGCTCGCACGAAGAGTCCGAGCGTCCGAACCGAAAGGTGAACCATGCCGAACCGCGTGACCAACGTCGGCTACGGGGACCGTACCCCGTTCCTCAGCAGCACTGCCGCGGCCCAGCTGCGCGCCGAGATCGACGCGCAGCTCGACCAGCAGGTCCTCGAGTGGTACGCCAACGTCCCCGAGGCCGCCCATCTCGAGGGGAAGAACGTCGACTCCGCGTACTACAGGCGGAACCTGATCGAGACCGCCTGGCGCATCCGGATGCTGCGCGTGTCCGAGGCCAAGGCGCTGGTGGAGATCGCCAAGACCAGCCCCGAGGCGGCGCAGGTCTGGGCCAACTACGAGCAGGAGGAGATGCTCCACGACGAGCTGTTCATCGCCGACCTGGAGAAGGCGGGCGTGTCCCGCGAACAGTTCCTGGCCACCGAGCCCTACCTGTCGACCAAGCTGCTCACCGGCTACTTCTCCTACCTCCTGGACCACGAGGGCCCGCTGGGCGTGGTGGCGTACTCCTACCTCGTCGAGTACGTGAACGTGCAGCTGGAGCCGAGGAAGCTGGAGGCGCTGAAGAAGTCGGTCGGCGAGGCCAACATCGGCGGACAGATCAACCACTCGCACACCGACATCAACGACGACCACCCCGGCGAGGTGTGGGCGGCCGTCCGGCACCTGCTCCGGAGCCAGGACGACATCGAGGCGTTCAAGCGGTACCTCCGCGAGCACCAGCAGATCCTGGCGCAGTACTTCGAGGAGCTCTACCTGGACACCATCGCCGGGGCCGAGAAGCAGCCGGCCTGAGATCCGATCCCAGCGGGGGCGCGGTGCGGACGCGCCGCGCCCCCGCCTGCCGGCAAGGAGGCCGGAATGAGCACCGAAAACGCCAGGGGAGTGCTGCTGCTCAGCCACGTCGGGTTCTCGTTCATGGAGGACCTCCTCGGCACGGTCACGGCGCGGGGGCTGAAGGGCTATGTGCTCAGCTCGTTGCCGGAACCGCAGCACCAGGCATCCAGGCCGGCGGCGCTGGCCGACCTCGCCGCCGACGTCCGGGTGACCGGCGGGCACGTCCTGACGGCCCGCGACGTCGAGGACTACCTCGACCACCTCCAGGCAGCGGGTGCGGCGGTGCAGTGCTGCCTCACCGTCTGGGAGGGCTACCGGCATCTGATGGCGCTGGCCAACGCCCGACTGGGTGTGCCGGACCTGGACGAGAAGCAGGTCCTGGACCTGCGGGACAAACTGACACTGCGCAACCGGCTGGCCGACGCCGGGCTCAGCCGCGGCCGGGCGTCCGCCCTCACTCCCGAGACACTCGCCGCACGCCAACGCGCGGGCGGTCGCTACTTCGTGAAGCCGGTCAGCGGCATCGCCTCCTTCGGGACGTTTCCCCTCACGGCCGACACGACCTGGACCGAGGTGGAACGCATCGCCACCGAGGCCCGGTCCGACACGGTCTACTCCAGCGCCTTCACCGCCCAGCCCGGTTCCGGCAGCCCCGCAGCCGGCTCCGGTCACGGTGTCACCGGCGCGATGGAGTTCCTCGTCGAGGACTACGTTCCGGGGAGGGAGTTCAGCTTCGAGGTGATCGCCGTCGACGCCGAGCCGCACGTCGTGGCCGTGCACGAGAAGTGCCAGGTCACCGAGACGGCGGGGACCGTGTTGGAGAACGCCTGTGTCAGCCCGCCCACCAGCCTGTCGCAGGAGGAGATCGCCGCCGGGATCCGCTGGGTGACGAGCGTGCTGGACGTCCTCGACCTCGACTGGGGCTGTTTCCACATCGAGGCGAGGCACGCCGCGTCCGGCTGGGATCTGATCGAGGTCAACCCGCGGGTGGGCGGCAGCCTGATCTCGCCCAGTGTGGCGGCGCTGACCGGCGGCCCCGGCCTGCTCGACCTCTGGCTGGACTGCCTGCTCGCGGCCGGCGGGCCCGCCGACTTCGGCACGGCGCTGAAGAGCCTGTCGTTCGCGGCGGACGGCACGACGCGGGGTCGTCACGCGACGTTCTTCCGGGTCTTCTTCGCCGAGCCCGGAACGATCCGATCGGTCGCTCTGAACGACGACCTCCCCCTGGAGCCCGTCGTGTCGCACGTCCTGCTCAAGCCCGGCGACGTCGTGCACTCGTCCTCGCGCGAAGTGTTCCTCGGCCAGGTGCTCTGGCGCATGGACCGAGCGGACCGCGATGCGGTCCTGCCCTGGCTGCTGCCCGCCTCCGAGCACGCCATCGAGATCGTGTACGAGAGGGAGCGCGGATGACCAGGCCGATCCTCCTCATCGTCGACTACAACCTCAGCCGCATCGACGAGGTCCGCCACCTGCGGGACCACGCGCGAGACCACCACGGCGCGACGGTGATCCTCGTCCGCGCCGACCCCACCGAGGCCGACCGCTCCATCGCCGACGAGGTGATCGACCTCGACCCGCTGCGCGACGACTTCGCCGAGATGGGCGAGAAGCTGCTCGGTGACCGGCGCGAGCGGATCAGGGCGGGCATCGTCTTCTCCGACAACGCCGTACACAGCGGGGCCGAGCTGCTGGAGCGGCTGGGCGTCCCGGTCGACGCGTCGCGGCCGGCCCAGGGCGCGTTCTCCAAGTACCGCTACCGGCTCGCCGAGGCACGCGTGGCCGACCTGCTCCGGACGCAACGGATCATGGTGCCCGCGTTCGCCGAGATCGCCTCGCTCGACCAGCTGAGGGGATTCGCCCGCGATCACCCCCGGGGCTTCGTCGTCAAGCCCACCGCCGAGGGGAACAACCGGGGCGTCGTCGTGGTCCGGCCGGGCGACGACCTCACGGCGGTGTTCGCCGAGGTCCTCCCCTACCTGGAGGGCGGGGTGATCTGCGAGGAGCTGATTCCGTACCGGAGGGAGTACTCCTTCGACGGACTGGGGTCGCTGGCGTTCCTCACGGAGAAGATCAGCGCGCTCGGCCGGTACCCCGTCGAGATCGCCCAGGTCCTGCCGGCCCGGGTGGCCGAGCACGAGCGCGCGACGCTGGAACGGGCGGGACGGCAGGCGAACCTGCTCGTCGGGCAGTGTGACGGGCCCTTCCACAACGAGATCAAGTTGAGCGACGACGGGCTGCGCGCCGCGGTGGTGGAGCCCAACCGGCGACCGGGCGGGATGAAGATCTGGTCGCTGGCCCGCTGGGTCTACGGCATCGATCTGCACCACCGCTGGGTCGACGCGGCCTTCGGCACGGCCGCCGGCAGGCCGGAGCTGGTGCCCGGGTGCTCGGCGGCGACCGTGCTGCTCGGCGTCGCCACCGACCGCTCGTTCCGTCCGGGCGACGTCCTGTCCGGCGCGGACCCGTTCGCGGACGCCGTCCAGGTCACCGCGGAACGCCTCGGCCTGGCCGAGGGGGAACTGACGGCCACGGAGTTCTCCTGGCTGTCGGCCGAGCGCCGCGACCTGCACGCGGTCGCCCGCGACAACGCGGACTTCGCGGCGCAGGGCTGCGTCGTCCTGCGCGGCGGCCGTACCGATATCCGCACCGTCGTCCACGCACTGCGCCAGGCGTGGTCGGACGCCCTGGACCGCGCCCTTCGCTCTCCCGCCTCCCTCAGGAAGACCCGATGAAGATCCTCATCCTGCACCGCGTGCCCTACTTCAAGATCGAATACCACCGGGGGATCTCCCACGACCGGCACGACGTCACCTATTTCGGGACCGACCAGGCGCTGGCCACCTTGCCACCGCACCTGCGCTGCGAGCGGGTGAGCCGTCCGGGTCTCGGCTCGGCCTTCGAGGAGGCACGGGACTGGCTGGCACGCCGGCCCCGCGACTTCGACCGGGTCATCTCGGTGTCGGAGTACGAGCTGCTCGACGCCGCCCTGCTGCGCGAGTACCTGGGCGTGCCCGGCGCGCCGGCCGACCAGGTGGCCCTGGCCCGGGACAAGGTCCTGATGAAGCAGGCGGTCGAGGACGCGGGCCTGCGCGTGCCCCGCTTCCTCGCGCTGCCCCGCTTCCTCGACCTGGACGGCCGGGTCCCCTGGGACGGCCGGACCGTGCTGAAGCCGCATCGCGGTGCGTCCAGTGAGGACGTCCTCGTCTTCGACACGCCCCGGCAGGCCGCCGCAGCCGTCACCGGGGGCCGCACCGGCATCCCCGGGCTCGACGCGGGCAGCGGCCTGGCGGACTTCGAGGTGGAGGAGTTCGTCGCCGGGCCGATCAGGCACTTCGACGGCCTGGTGCAGGGCGGCGAAGTACTGGTCCTGAGCGGCAGTGAGTACGTCGGCACCTGCCTCCAGTACGCGCAGGGCGGGCCACTGGGGTCGTTCCAGCTCGCCCTGTCCGAGCAGGAGCGCGCCTGGGTGTCCCGCGCCCTGGCGGCGGTGCGCATCCAGGACGGCAGTTTCCATCTGGAGGCGATCGCGCACCGGGGGGAACTGGTCTTCCTGGAGGTCGGCAACCGGGTAGGGGGCGCCGACGTGGTGGCGACCGTCGAGCTGGCCACCGGCGTCCACCTCCCCTCGTACGAGCTGCGCGCGCTGCTCGGCGAGCGCGTCACCGGAACGATCCCCGAGCCGCCCGCCGACCGGCGCCTGTACGGCTGGTTCGTCTGCCCCGGCCACCACCTGGCCGGCAGGGAGTTCCAGGGGCTCGACGGGACGGCGGCGTTCCGGGACGACCCGGCCGTGGTCGCCTGGAACGAACTGCCGCCCGGCTCGCCGCTGCCCGACCACATCACCTACCAGTCCGGCGAGACGGTGCTCGCGGGGATCGTCGCGGGCGACACCCCCGAGGGCGGCCGGCGCTGGATCGCCGATCTGTTCGCCTCGCTCTCGGTCCGCACCCGGCCGGCCGCTCGGACGACGTCGGAGCAGGTGCCGGCATGAGGACCCAGCACCTGTCGTGCGCGGTGGCCGTCACCGCTGCCGGGCTGCCGTCGCGAAGCGGGTCCCGGTCATGACGGCACTGAACGATCTCGCGGATCAGTACGTGGACGAGCTGGCCCGACTGGACCCCTGCCTCGCCGCGGCGATGGGCATCGCCGGTCAGGAGACCCGTCTGACCGACTTCGGCCCCCAGGCGGTGCAGGAGCGGGCGGCGTCGGCGCGCCGCATGCTGAAGGCGGTCGAGGACACGCCCGTGGCCGGGGACGCGGAGCGCGTCGCCGCAGCGGTGCTGCGTGAGCGGCTCGCCACGCAGGTGGCGCTGGCCGACACCGACGCGTACGGCACGCTGCTGGACACCCTCGACGGGCCCGTCCAGCGTGTGCGGCAAGCGGTGGGTCTGCTGGATCAGGGCCGCGACACCGCGTGGGAGGTGTTGCTGGCACGGCTGGCGGCCGTACCGGAGGCGCTGGCGGGGCTGCGGGAGAGTCTGGAGGCGGCACGGCGCCGGGGCCGGGTGGCACCGTACCGCCAGGTGATCCGCAACGCCCGGGAGTGCCGTGACATGCGGCAGTACCTGGCGGGGTTGCCCGCCGGGCACGGGGACGGGGTGTTGCGCGGCGCACTGGAGCAGGCCGTGACGGCTGCGAACGACGCGCTGGCACGGATGGCTGCGTACCTGTCGCGGGAGCTCGCGGCCCACGCCCCGGAGCTGGACGCGGTGGGCGAGGAGCGCTACCGGCTCGGGGTGCGGGAGTTCCTCGGCACCCGGCTGGACCTGCGGCAGACCTACGCCTGGGGCTGGGAGGAACTCGGCCGGGTACAGCGGGACATGGCGGTGACGGCGGCACGGATCGCGCCCGGCGAACCGGTGCCGGCCGTGCTGGCGGCGCTCGACGAGGACCCGCGCCACCAGATGACCGACAGGGCGCGCTTCCGCGACTGGCTCCAGGAACTCGCCGACGCCGCCATCACCGACCTCGACGGGACACACTTCGCGATCCCCGAGCCGCTGCGGCGGATCGACTGCCGGATCGGCCCCGCCGACGGGCCCGCCTTCTACCTGGCGCCCAGCGAGGACCTGTCGCGTCCCGGCACGGTGTGGTGGACCAGGCCCGAACCGGGCGCACCGATCCGGACGTGGACCGTGCCGGGCACGATGTTCCACGAGGGCGTCCCGGGCCACCACCTCCAGCTGGGCGTGACGACGCTCAACACCTCCGTGCTCAACCGGTTCCAGCGGCTGTCGTGCGAACTGCACCCGGGGCACGTGGAGGGGTGGGGCCTGTACGCCGAGCGGCTGATGGACGAACTCGGATACCTCGCCGACCCGGCCCACCGGCTGGGGATGCTGGCCACCGGGCAACTGTTGCGTGCCGCACGGGTCGTCCTGGACATCGGGCTGCACCTGCGACTCCGCATCCCCGCGGGCACCGGGTTCCACGAGGGCGAGCGGTGGACGCCTCAACTGGGCCGCGCGTTCCTCACGGAGCACTGCGGGCTCGGCCCACCGGGGTTCGTCGAGTTCGAGATCGACCGATACCTGGGACGCCCGGGGCAGGCCCTCGCCTACAAGCTGGGAGAGAAGGTGTGGCTGGAGGCGCGGGAGGCGGCCCGCCGCCGCGACGGCGCCGCCTTCGACCTCAAGCGGTTCCACCACCACGCGCTGAACCTGGGCCCGATGGGCCTGGACCTGCTGCGCGCGGAGCTGACACGCGCGGACCGTCCCGCTGAACAGGCGCGGACGGGACGGATACGAGCGGAGCGCACCGCACGGTGAGAAAGCGAGCGATGGGATGATCACGGCAGTGGGACATGCCGACCTGACCCCGACCACCTGGGAGCTGGTGCGGGCCGAACTGCGGGAACGCCTGCGGGGCCTGCCGCCCGACGCGACGGCACTGGTACGCGCCGGCGCCGGACTGCCCCTGGCGTTCGGGCGGGTGGTGCACGAGGTGGGACGGCGCCTGGTTGTCCTGCTCCCGGAACGGGGCGATGCCTTCGCCGACGCTCCGTTCCACGACCGGCGGGCGCACCGGGAACTGCTGGCCCTGGCCGGGCGGATACGGATGCTCCCCTTCGACCCGCTGGACCGGGACGCCTGTGTGAGCGCGGACGAACGGCTGGTCAGCGGCTGCACCCGGCTGCTGGCCGTCTGGGACGGTTCACCGTCCAGCGGGCAGGACGCCACCGCCCACATGGTCGCCTACGCCCGTGCCCGCGGTATCGCCGTGGAGGTCGTCTGGCCTGCGGGTGCCGCCCGTGAACCGGCCGGGCGCACCGCGTCGCCGCGCGTGCCCGAGCACAGGCGCTGACCGTCTCGCCGGCCGTCGCCTCACCGCTGTCGTTCGCCGCCGGTCTTCCGCACGTGAGTGGTGTCGGCGTCGAGGAGGGCACCGTCGGCGCCGGTCGGCCTGATGTCCGGCACACGGGCGCCCTGCCGGTCGACCAGGGTGGAGTGCGCCTCGCCGGGTGCGAAGGCGTGGCGCTCCCCCCACTGGCGGAGGGTGAGCAGGACGGGGAAGAGATCGCGGCCGACGTCGGTGAGGACGTACTGGAGGCGGCGGCCCGAGGGCGCGGTCTGCTGGGCCAGGACTCCGTGGGCGGTGAGCTTGCGCAGGCGGTCGGTGAGGATGTTGCGGGCGATGCCGGTCCGTTGCTGGAACTCGGTGAAGGACCGTGCGCCGTCCATCGCGTCCCGGACGATCAGCAGGCTCCACCGGTCACCGACGAGGTCGAGCGTGCGGGCCACCGGGCAGTCGGGATCGGTCCAGGCGGGGCTCGGAGTGCCCGTGGAGGGGCGCGGCATGACACCTCCCGATGAGTTGCGGATTGAGACCATCATGCCCTACGGTCGAAACAGTTTCACTTTGCTACTCATTTTTGTAAGGAGTGCGATGGACGTCTGGCGACGGTTACTCCTCGCGACCGTGTGCGGTGTCGCGGTGGCGAGCATCTACGCTGCGCAAACGGTGCTGCCGCCCATGGGAGACAGCCTCGGGGTGTCGGCACAGCACGCCGGGTGGATCGTCTCCACCGGCCAGTTCGGCTATCTGGTCGGCCTGGTGCTGCTCGTGCCGCTCGGCGACGTGGTCGCCAACAGGCGCCGGCTCATCGCGGTGCACATGACCGTCACCGCGGCGGGCCTGTTCGTGACGGCCGCGGCCTCGGCCGCGTGGACGGCCTTCGCCGGGCTCGCCCTGGCCGGCATGTTCGCGGTCGTGGTACAGACCACGGTGGCCTACGCCGCGACGGTCTCGCCGCCCGCCGAGCGCGGACGCAACATCGGTGTCGTGACGTCGGGTGTGGTGGTGGGCATCCTGGGCGCGCGGTTCGTCACCGGCGTGCTCGCGCAGGTGTGGGGCTGGCGCAGCATGTACGCCGTGCTCGGCGTGCTCGCCCTGGCCCTCGCCGCCCTCGTCCTGCGCGCGCTGCCGCCCGAGGACGGCTCCCGACGGCCCGCGGGCTACCGACAGGCCGTCGTTTCGCTCGGCGGGCTGTTCGGGCAGCGTCTGTTCCTGACGCGCGGTCTCATCGCGTTCTTCCTGTTCGCCTCGTTCGGCACCCTGTGGAGTGGCCTGTCCCTGCCGCTGGCGCACGCACCGTGGCACCTGAGCGAGAGCCAGATCGGACTGTTCGGCATCGCCGGACTCGCCGGCGCCCTGGGCGCGGCACGTGCGGGGCGGTGGGCGGACGCGGGACGGGCGATCCCGATCAGCGGCCTCGCGCTGGTGCTGCTCATCGTCTCCTGGGCCGCGACCGCGCAGCTGTCCTGGTCCCTGTGGCTGCTCGCCGTCGGCATCGTGGTGCTCGACTTCTCGGTCCAGGTCGTGCACGTGAGCAACCAGCACGTGCTCACCACCGCGCACCCGGACCGCACCAGCAGCGTCATCGGCGGCTACATGGTCTTCTACTCCCTCGGCTCCGCCCTCGGCGCAGCCGCCACCACCTCCGTCTTCTCCTCCCACGGCTGGGCCGCCTCCAGCCTCCTCGGGGCCGTGTTCGCGGCCTGTGCGCTGATCGTCTGGGCAACCGACGCACGCCGGCGCTCCCGGACCGCGCAGGCCGGCGTCGAGACGGCGGACGCGCACCGCGGCGAGGAGGAGGAGCAGAGGAGCGAAACGGAGCAGGTCGGCCCGATGGCGGACCGTTCCGAGGTCATCTGAGAACTCCCCCGGCTCGACCCCCATGTGCGACCGGCAGGTCCGGGCCGTGGTCCGGCGCCCGCACACATCCAGCCCAGTCACAGTCAAGAGGAGTGATCGTGTCCCTTACGAACCCGGCAAGCTTTGTCGACTCCGACATCGCGAGCGTCTCGCAGGTCACGCCGGAGACCGCGCCCCAGCCTTTCGATCCGGGCGACTGGAAATCCGTCCGTGCGCAGTTCCTCCTGTCGCCCGACCTCGTGCACCTGTCCAACTTCTACCTCGCCTCGAATCCGACGCCCGTCCGTGACGCCATCACGAACTACCGGCGCGCGTTCGACGAGAACCCGCACAGCTTCCTCGACGACAACATGTTCGCCCGCGAAGAGGACATGCTGTGGCGTACCGTCTGTGCCGAGGCGGCCGAGTACGTCGGCGGGCAGGCCAACGAGATCGCCCTGACCAGCAGCACCACCATGGGACTGGCCCTGACCTACAACGGCCTGCGGCTGAAGCCGGGCCAGGAGGTCCTGACCACCACGCACGAGTTCTACCCGCACCACGAGGCGATCCGCCTGGCCGCCGACAAGTGGGGCGCGACCATGCGCTCGATCCCGCTCTACGACTCCTCGTTCGACTTCTCCGCCGACGAGGCCATCGCCCGGCTGCGCGCCGCCGTGCGCCCCAACACCCGTGTGTTCGGTGTGGCCTGGGTGCATTCCAACACCGGCGTGCGCCTGCCGATGTCCAGGATCGCCGACGCCATCGCCGACCTGAACCGGAACCGCGACGAAGCCGACCGCATCCTGCTGGTGGTGGACGGGGTCCACGGGTTCGGCGTCGCGGACGAGGACGTCGCACAGATGGGTTGCGACTTCTTCTCCGCCGGTACGCACAAGTGGATCCTGGGACCGCGCGGGACCGGGATCATGTGGGCGAAGGCGGAGAACTGGGCGCTCCTCCAGCCGACGATTCCCAGCCTGATGAGCAAGGAGACCTCCGCGGCGTGGCGCCAGGACCGCCGGCCGGCCGGCCCCACGGAAGCCGCATGGGTCAGTCCGGGCGGATTCTTCTCCTACGAACACCAGTGGGCCGCCGCCGAGGCGTTCCGCTTCGTCCGGCAGATCGGACGCAAGCGGATCCAGGACCGGATCGCGGAGCTGAACAGCCAGATCAAGGAAGGCCTGGCCGCCATGGAGCACGTGACGCTCCACACGCCACTCGACCCCGAGCTGTCCGCGGGCATCGTCACCTTCGACGTGGAGGGTCACGCACCGCAGGAGGTGGCACGGATCCTCCGCGAGAACCGGGTCATCGCCAACGCCACGCCGTACGGGATTCCCCACGTACGTCTGTCGGCGGGGATCGTCAACTTCCCCGAAGAGATCGACCTGGCCTTGAACGTCATCCGGTCGCTGAAGGGCTAGCGGTCCGGCGCCCGGGAGCCGGGCAGAACGGGGGCCCTGCTGCCGCCGGTGCGGATGTCGCGGTCCGCGGCCCCAGCCGATCCCGGCGCGCCGGCTGCGCCGCGACCCTCGGGCCGGACAGCGGGGGAGCGGGAGACACCTCGCCCACCGCTGCGGCACGCTCGACGGCACAGCCGGGACTGCCTGGGTGGGACGTCCTTCATCGACGCCGGGCAGCGGCCGGTCAGCCGGGTGTCATCATCGTGGGGATCCCGGGTAGGGCGCTCGGTATGTGTGTGCGCGCCGATGCCTTACCGCCCGGGGAGAGTCCGCAGCCGCCCGCGGGGAGGGCCCGTGAGTGAGACGCTGGCGCTGGCCTCTGCGCTCTGCTTCGGAGTGACCCACTTCGCGAACGGGCTCGTCTCCCGCCGGGTCGACGGCATCACCGTGGCCCTGTACGCACAGCTTGCCGGGACCGCGGTTGCGCTGGTGGCGGCCCTGTCGTCCGCCGGCGGCTCCGCGACGGCGGGTGACTATGGGTTCGGGGCGCTCTCGGGCGTCGGCACGGGCGTGGGGGTCGCCTTCCTCTACCGGGCGATGTCCCAGGGGCAGATGAGCGTCGTCGTCCCGGTCAGCGACGTGGGCGCCGTCGCCCTTCCCGTCCTGGTGGGGGTGGCCCTGCTGGGCGAACGGCCGGCCGCTGCCGCCTGGGTCGGCATCGCGGCGGCGGTGCCCGCGCTCTGGCTCGTCTCCCAGGCGGGACCGAGCCCGGGCGGGGGTCCGTCGGGGACTGCGGGCGTGCCGGCCGCGCTGGCCGCGAGCGCCGGTTTCGGAGTGCAGTTCCTGGCGATGGCTCAGGTGGGCGCGGGCGGCGGCCTGTGGCCCGTCGTCGTCAGCCGGGTCGCCTCCGTGCTGGTCATCGCTGCCGTGCTCGTCCTCTACCGGTCCCCGGTGACGATGCCCGGCCGGCCGGCGGCGGTGGCCGCCGCGGCCGGTGCGGTCGGCACGGTCGCGATCATCCTGTACCTGGCCGCCACCCGGCACCAGCTGATGGCCGTGGCCACCGTGCTGTCGGCGCTCTATCCGGCCATCCCCGTGCTGCTGGCGCTGGTCTTCCTGCACGAGCGGCTGACGCGGTGGCAGGCCGCCGGACTGGTGTGCGCTGCCGCCGCCATCGCGCTCATCGCCCTGCGCTGAACACACCGGCCGCACCGGTCACGTCAGGTGCCGGTGTAGGTCATGACGTGCTTGACGCGCGTGTAGTCCTCCAGCCCGTACGCCGACAGGTCCTTGCCGTACCCGGACTGCTTGAAGCCGCCGTGCGGCATCTCGGCGGCCGTGGGCATGTGACAGTTGATCCAGACGATGCCGGCGTCGATGCGCCGGGCCATGGACACGGCACGGCGGTGGTCCCGCGTCCACACCGACGAGGCCAGGCCGTACCGCACGTCGTTGGCCATGCGCAGCGCCTCCTCGTCGTCGGCGGACGCCTGCACGGTCAGGACGGGCCCGAAGATCTCCTCCTGCACCGCCTCGTCGTCCTGGCGCAGCCCCGTGACCACCGTGCCCTCGTGGAAGAACCCCTCACCCGGCAGCGCCGAACCCCCGGCGACCGTACGGGCGTGGGCGGGCAGCCGCTCCAGGAAGCCCCGGACCCGGTCCCGCTGCGCCGCGCTGTTGAGCGGTCCGAACCAGGCGCCGGGAGCGTCGGGCGGTCCCGGCGTCAGCTCCTTGACCTCGCGCACCAGGTGCTCCACGAACGCGTCGTGCACCGAGGCGTCGACGACGATCCGGCACGCCGACGCGCAGTCCTGGCCGGCGTTGTAGAGGCCCGCCTCGGCGATGCCCCGCGCCGCGTGCGCCAGGTCCGCGTCGGCCGCGACCAGCACCGGCGCCTTGCCGCCCAGTTCCAGGTGGACGCGTTTGACTTCGGCGGAGGCGGCCGAGGCCACGTCGGTGCCGGCGCGCACGCTGCCGGTCACCGACACCATGGCCGGCCCGGGATGCCTTACCAGCCGTTTCCCGGTCTCCCGGGTGCCGCAGACCACGTTCAGGACGCCCGGTGGCAGGAACTCCGCCGCCAGCTCGGCCAGCATCAGCGTGGTCACCGGGGTGGTGTCCGAGGGTTTGAGCACCACGGTGTTGCCGGCCGCGACGGCGGGGGCGAACTTCCACACCGCCATCATCAGCGGGTAGTTCCAGGGCGTCACCTGGGCACACACGCCGACCGGCTCCCGGCGGACCGAGGAGGTGTGGCCGGGCAGGTACTCGCCCGTGGAACGGCCCTCCAGCATCCGGGCGGCCCCCGCGAAGAACCGGATCTGGTCCGTCAGGGGGACCATCTCCTCGCGCACGACGAGGCGCAGTGGCTTGCCGGTGTGGACCGTCTCCGCTGCCGCGAACTCCGCGGACCGCTCCTCCAGGGCGTCCGCGATCCTGAGCAGCGCCCGTTGCCGCTCGCCGGGCGGGGTGTCCCGCCAGCGCTCGAACGCGTCCTGGGCGGAGCGTACGGCCGCGTCGATGTCGGCCTCGCCGGAGACGGGAGCCGTTCCGGCCGGGCGCCCGGTGGCCGGGTTCACCAGAGGCGTGGTCTCGTCGGTGCGGGCCGGACGCCGGGCTCCGCCGACGAAGTTGTGCAAGGGTTCGCCGAGGTTCACCGGGCCTCCCCGACGGGTGTGAAGTCCCGGGACGCGATGTACGACGGCCGGGGAGCGGGTGCGGCGTACGGCGGCCCGAGCGTGTTCTCGACGCTGCTGTACACGAGGAAGATGTTGGAGCGCGGACAGGGTGTGATGTTGCCGTTCGAGCCGTGCATGCAGTTGGAGTCGAAGAACGTCGCGGACCCGGGCGGCCCGGTGAACTGGTCGATCCCCCCGGCCTCCTCGGCCAGCTCGCGCACCGCGTCCTGGTCCGGCATGCCGACGGTGGGGGAGTGGGTGCGCAGTGAGGTGCGGTGGTGGCCGGGCGGGGTGCGGCCGACGCAGGGCACGAAGGTGCGGTGCGAACCGGGGATGATCAGCAGACTGCCGTTGTACGGGAAGTTCTCCGTCAGGGCGATCGAGACGCTCAGCGCGCGCGGTCGCGGCATGCCGTCCTCGGCGTGCCAGGTCTCGAAGTCGGAGTGCCAGTAGAAGGGTCCGCCGGTGAAGCCCGGCTTGTAGTTCACCCTGCTCTGGTGCACGTACACCTCCGAGCCCAGGAGCTGGCGGGCCACGTCCGCGAGGCGCGGGTCCGCGGCCAGCCGGGCAAAGGCGGGGCTGACGCGGTGCACCTCGAAGACGGAGCGAACCTCCTGGGAGGCCTCCTCCACCACCGTGCGCTCGTCGGCGCGCAGGGCTGGATCGGCGGCCAGCCGGGCGGCTTCCTGCCGCAGAACGTTCACCTCCTGCGGGCCGAACAACGGCTGCGGAGCATGGCGGTAACCGCGGTCGGCGAAGTCGGTGCACTCACCGGGGGAGAGCGGCCCGTCCGCCGGGTCACCCCACACCACCGGATCGTGCCGGGGCACGCGCGGACCGGGTTCCAGCAGCCGGGTGGGATAGCGGTCGGTCAGTGTCGTGCTCATGGTGCGCTGTTCCTTTCCGGAGTGCGGTCATCGGGCAGTGGGTCGTGGCAGGAGCCGGCCCGGCAGGCGTCGGGCGCGGGCAGGTCCAGGGCGGGGTTGCCGTCGAAGAAGCCGTTCGGCAGCAGCGTGAACCCCGTGGCTATCACCGGCATCGCCGGCCAGTCCTCGGGCCGTACGACGTGGTGCTCGCCGAAGGTGTGCCACAACACGATGTCGGTGTCGGCCGTGGGCCGGTCGTCCCGCACGTACTCGGGCAGACCTCCGTCGCCGGGATGCTGGTTGGGGTAGTCGCCGGCGGCGTACATCTGGGCGGGGTCGTGCGCGGTGACCCAGAGGTGGCCGTAGGTGAAGCGGGCCCGGTGCCAGGCCTGGCTGCCCCGGGGCTGCATGGGCAGCAGACCCGAGGACGGGACGAGCTTGTAACCGACCGGCTCACCGAGGCCGTTGCGCCGGCGCGGGTTGACGATGTTCCAGAAGCGGCCGGTGGCGGCCTGCGCGGTGCGCTGCTCGGCCTGCCGCTCCGTGGCCAGCAGGCGCGCCTCGGTGCGCCAGGCGTTGCCGTACGGATTGTGCTCGTCCATCGGCAGCGGCACCGAGTCGACCTCGTACACCGAGTTACGCGATCCGTCGACGGCCATGTCCAGGCGCATGGAGAAGAAGTGCTGGTGGTGCGGGCCGTACAGACCGGGCGCCACCGCCGCGCCGTACGGCGGGCAGGGGCCGGAGAACGCCCCCGTCGAGATCATCCCGGTCAGCTTGACCTCGAAGCCGATCGTGCCGTCCAGGTACAGGTACCAGAAGTACCCGTACTGGTAGTTGCCGAGGACGGCGAAGGAGGAGATGACCAGTCGGCGCTGCCGCCGGGTGACGACCCTGCCGGTGCGGAAGTCCGTGTGCTTCCAGGCGATGTTCATGTCCTCTTCGTGCATGCAGATGGCGTGGGGCAGCATGACCGGCTCGCCGTCCTGGTCGTGCACCACGGCGTCGAAGTAATGGATCTCGCCGAGGCAGTCGCAGCCGAGTTCGAGGGCGTTGACCATGAACCCGGCGCCGTACTCGCCCTCGTCGAAGGCGTTCTTGCGGTAGTGGGTGAAGCCGGGGTCGCCGTACGGCGTGTACATCTCGGCGAGGGAAGCACGGTGCAGCACCGACCGGACCCGGCCCTTGTCCTCGTATCCCAGCTGGTGCAGCACCAGGCCCTCACGGACGGTGAAGCCGAGACGCAGCCGCCACTTCTGCCAGCGGACCGCGTACCCGTCGACCGTGAAGCTCGGCCCCTCGGGCTGGGTGATGTCGATCGGTTTCAAGTCGGTGCGCTCACGCACGGCGGGCGGCCAGTTGCCATCGTCGGCGCGCTCGTCCGGGTCGTAGTTCCCGGAGAGCGGCGGCAGCGGCACCACGCCCCGGTCGGTGACCTCCAGGACCTCCATCGAGTCCAGGTCCACGAGCGCCACCAGGTTCTCGACCGGGCGGGCGTAGCCGTTGTCGCGGGGACGGGCGCGGAGGAAGGTGAGCGCGTAGGACAGCCGCCGTCCCGGCCAGTCGGGGTGGTCGCCGGTGTGGCCGGTCGGCCAGGCGTCGACCATGGCGAGGGAGAAGTCCCCGGAACCGCGCCGGCGCATGCCCTCCTGCCAGCGGGGGTCCGCGCGGACCGCGGCGTCGCACTGCGCGAACTCCTCCTCGGTGATGGCGGTGTGGACACCGGGACACGGGCGCCAGAGGGTGACCTCCTCGGTGTCCAGACAGACCACCGCCTCGTAGGTACGGCGGTGCCGCCGGTCGCGCAGGACGACGCTCACCTCGCGTGGCGGGCGGCGCTGCGGATCCTCGTCGGCCAGCCGGTCCTTGTCCGGCTCCTTGAGCGACATCATCACGAAACGCACGTCCGCCGTGAGCTGGCGCCGGGACTTCAGCAGCGTGGCGGCGAGGCGGATCTCGTCGGCGGTCAGCGGCTGGAGCGGATGCCGCGTCGCCACGGTCGTCGTGGCCGGGGAGACGGTCACAGGGACCTCCTGGACAGGTGGGCGGTCGGGGTCCGGGGCGGGGCGTGGTACGGCGTGGCCGCCTGCATCAGGTCGTGGCGCAGGGCTTGCAGGGCGAGCGGGCGGCCCGTGTCGAGGTAGAAGTGGCCGCCGGGAAAGCGCCGGTGCCGCACGACGGGGACGCGGGTCAGCTGGCCCCAGTCGTCCAGGCGGCGCGGTACGAGCGTCATGTCCTCGGCGCCGGCGTAGACGGCGATCGGGATCGGCAGCGGCAGACCGCCCGGGCGGTGCCGGTAGGTCTCGGCGGCGGCGAAGTCCGCGCGGAGCGCCGGCAGCATCAGCCGCAGGAGCTCCGGCTCCTCACGGATCTCCGGTGAGGTGCCGCCGAGCCGGATCACCTCCGCGAGGAAGGTGTCGTCCGGCAGGTCGTGGCAGGGGCGGGCCGGCGGAGTGAGGCGGTGCGGGGGTTCGCTGCCCGAGACCACCAGCATCGCCGGCGGCCTGCCCCGGCGCAGCAGGACCCGGGCGGTCTCGTAGGCGGTGACGGCACCCAGGCTGTGCCCGAACAGGGCGTACGGCCGGTCGTCCGCCGCGTGGTCCAGGACCTCGGCCACGTCGTCGGCACAGCCGCGGGCGAGGGCCGTCACACTGGAGCGGGGCGGCTCGGTGTAGCGCCCGTCCCGGCCCGGCAGCACCATCGGGTGGACGTCGATGTCGGGGGCGAGCGCGGTGATCCAGGCGCGGTGGGCGCCGGTGCCCGCCCCGGCGTGCGGGAAGCAGAACACGCGGATCCGGGCGTCGGCAGGCCCCTCCTGGCGCCGGGTGCGGGGCTGTCGGTCAGTCATCGGAGTGGTCGCCTTCCCGTGCGTGCGCTGCGCTCTTGACGAGGTCCCGGACGGTGGGGGACGCGAGGAAGTGCTCCAGACGGACGTCCAGGGCGTGTTCCGCGCGTGCCCGGGAGACGAACCGGGCGGCGTGCAGCGAACTGCCGCCCGCGGCGAAGAAGTCCTCGCCCGGATCCAGCCGGTCCCGGCCGAGCAGCCGGCCCGCGAGCCCGGCGAGCGCGTCCTCCAGGGCGTCCGGCCCGCCGCTCCCGGTCTCCGTCTCGTGGCGCTCCGGCCGCAGGCGCGGCAGCGTGGCGTAGTCGGTCTTGCCGTTGCCGGTGACGGGCAGCGCAGGCAGGAAGCCGTAGGCCGCGGGGAGCATGTAGGCGGGCAGGGTGCGGCGCAGGTGCCGGGTCAGGCCGGCGGTGTCCGGGGCAGTGCCGTCCGCGGCGACGACATGGGCCTCGATACGGTCGTCGACGGCACGGACCGCCGCGGCGCGGACGCCGTGGTGCCGTTCCAAGGCGTGCTGGATCTCGTCGAGTTCCACGCGGTGACCGCGGATCTTCACCTGGCGGTCGGTCCGGCCGAGGAAGTGCAGGACCCCGTCCCGGTCCATGCGCACGAGGTCGCCGGTGCGGTACATGCGCGCGTCGGGCCGGCCGGCGAACGGGTCGGGCAGGAAGCGCCGCGCGGTCAGGCCGGGGCGCCGGCGGTAGCCGCGGGCCACACCGGACCCGCCGACGTACAGCTCGCCCGGCCGGCCGGGCGGCACCGGCTCGCCGCGCTCGTCCAGCACGTGCACGCGGACGTTGGCCAGCGGCGTTCCGATCGGCACCGGCGCGTCACCGGCCCCGGGACGGCACTGCCAGGACGTGACGTCGATGGTGCACTCGCTGGGGCCGTAGAAGTTGTGCAGCTCCGCCGGCAGTCCCAGCGCGTGGAACCGGTCGACCAGCCGCGGCGGCAGGCTCTCGCCGCCGCAGAAGACGTACCGCAGGCCGGTCACGTCGGCGAGGGCCGGATCGTCCTCGTCCAGCAGCACGTCCAGCAGGGAGGGGACGCAGGCCAGCACGGTGACGCCGGTGTCCCGCATGAGGGTGAGCATCCGGTGCGGGTCGCGCAGCGCTCCGGGCGGGGGGACGACGAGCGTGGCGCCGGAGATCAGCGGGGCGAAGATCTCCCACACGGAGATGTCGAAGCCGAGGGACGTGTGGTGCAGGACCGCGTCCGACGGGTGCAGCGGGAACGTGGCGGCGTCCCAGTACAGCCGGTTGGTCAGATTGCGGTGTTCGACCTCGACCCCTTTGGGCGTACCGGTGGAACCGGAGGTGTAGAGGACGTACACGAGCGAGTCGGCAGCCGCCGGCCGCCTCGCGCTCCGCAGACCCGCCGCGTTCCGGGCCGGCTCCGGCAGGGGCATGACCGGGACGCGCAGCGGCGGCAGACGGTCGAGCAGCCGGGCTTCGCCCAGGACGAGGGCGGCGCCCGCGTCCTCGGACACGAAGGCGTTCCGCTGCGGTGGATGGGCGGGATCGAGCGGCAGATAGGCGGCACCCGCCTTGAGCACCGCCAGGATCGCCGTCACCGCTCCGGGACCGTGCTCCATGTGCAGCCCTACGAGGTCACCGGCGCCGATGCCGCGGCGGGACAGGGCCTCGGCCAGGCGCTCGGCGTCCGCGTCCAGCCGCGCGTAGGTGAGGTCGCCCTCGGCGCTGCGGACGGCGACCGCACCGGGATGGCGGGCCGCGGCTGCCTCGAACAACTCGTGCACACACCGCCCGGCCGGATACCGCACCTCCGTGTTGCGTACGCTCGCCGGTTCCCGCAGTCGGGCCAGCCGGCGCGGGGCCGGCTCGCCGCGAGGACCGGGGTCCGCCGCGGACGGCGAGAGGAACGGGCCGGCCGGCTGCCCGTACGGTCCCCAGCGCGCCGTCTCCGTCATCAGGCGGCGGTGGCAGGCGGCGACGGGACTCCCGTCGTACAGACCGTACGCCCCGTGCACGTGCACGGCGTGACGCACGCAGTCCTCCAGCAGCGCGGTGACCGCGGCCGTCAGAGCCAGCGCGCCGGCCAGCGCCCGCCAGGCCCGCTCGGGGCTGATGCCCTGTCCGTCGGCGTCGAGTTCGCGCAGCCGCGCGTCGTTCGCCAGGCGCAGCCCCTCCAGCCGGGCGCGCTGGGCGGCGAGGGGAAAGGCGACGGCCTGGTACGAGCCGATCGGGCGGCCGAACTGCGACCGCCCGCGGGCGCGGTCGACGGCCCGGGTGAGCGCGGCGCGGGCCAGACCCAGCAGGTGGGCGTTGCGCAGCAGCGCGCACCCGGCCCACAGCGGACCGGCGGACGCGCCCGCCAGGCCGGGGTAGGCGGTGCCGGGGCCGTCCGTGGCCACGGCCATGAGCGTGTCGCCCGGGGTCGGGTACGGCGTCGCGCCGGCCGGCCGCCACCCGGTCACGACGTCCGGCGCGCCGGCAGCCGGGAGAAGGACGAGGTCCGGTGGCTCCTGAGTGAAGAGGGCCGGCCCGCGGAACTGGGTGGTGTGGCTGTTCCGTGCGGTCGTCCGGCCGTCGTGTCCACCGCTCCGGCCGTCGAGTCCGGCTGGGTGGGCATGGTGGCCCGTGCCCTGGGCGCCGGCGTCGGGCCAGGGTACGGCCACCCCGACGCCGCACGCGCCCGTGCGGACCTCCCGGACCAGTCCGGATGCCGCGCGGGTGAGGAACGGGAGCGCCGCCAGGGCGTCCAGAGGGTCGCTCGGGCCCAGGGCGAGACCCAAGTGCTCGGCCAGTGCGGCGGCGTCGGCGGCCGTCAGCCCCAAGCCCCCGTCGTCCACCGGGAGACAGGCGCCGGTCCAGCCGTCCCGCGCCAGCGCGCGGCGTACGTCGGTGACGCGGGAGGGGTCGCACGAGTCGAGGGTGGCGGTGAAGTCCCGGAGCAGCTGCTGCTGCCAGGTACTGCGACGAGGCATGTCAGATCGGCTCCTCCCACGGGTCGCCGCCGTCCAGCAGGTCAGTGACGACGGTCGACAACTGCATTTCCGAGGTACCGGCGGCGAGCGTCAGCCCGGGTGCCTCGCGGACGGCCACCATCAGGTCGGGGAAGGCGGGAGAGCCCTGCGGGCCGAGCAGCTCCCACGCCAGCCGGGCGACCCTCTGGGCCAGTTCGCTGTTCCACCACTTGGCCGCGGCAGCGGCAGCGGCGCCCAGCCGCCCG
Source organism: Streptomyces canarius (assembly GCF_014650735.1). Lineage (NCBI taxonomy): Bacteria > Bacillati > Actinomycetota > Actinomycetes > Kitasatosporales > Streptomycetaceae > Streptomyces > Streptomyces canarius. The sequence continues at coordinate 26,205 of NZ_BMVN01000005.1, read as the reverse complement.
TCCGAGAGGTCGGCCACCGCCCGCCAGCCCAGCAGGCGCGCCGCGGTCACCTCGGCGTCCAGCCGGGACAGTTCATACGCGCCGCCCGGTCCGCCGCGCGCCTCCAGCGCGCGGACGAGCTGGTCCAGCCAACGGCGGGCCCGCCCGGCGAAGCAGATGCCGGTGCGTTCCAGCCCCAGGGCCTCGGTGAGCATCGACCATCCGGCATCCGGTGAGCCGATCAACGCCTCGTCGTCCACCTCGGCGCCGTCGAGGTGCACGGTGAAGAACGGCTCCGGGTTGACCGTCGGCAACGCCTCGATCCGCACGGCGGGATGGTCCAGGGGCACGACGAACAGGGCGGTGGCCGCGTAGGCGTTGTCCCCGCCGCCTGCGACACGTGCCGCGCAGATGCCGTACCGGGCGTTCGCCGTGGTGGCGTTCCAGGTCTTGGTGCCGGTCAACCGCCAGCCGCCCGCGATGCGTTCGGCGCGGGTGGCCATGCCGCCGAGGTCGCTGCCGGCGTCCGGTTCGGTGTACAGCACGGAGAAGATGACGCGGCCCGCGGCCATCTCCGGGCAGTGGCGGCGGCGCTGCCGCTCGGTGCCGAACGACAGCAGCGTGGTGCCGGCGTTGTCGATGGTGTTCACCCGCGCGCTGTCGGGGACACCGTGCAGGGCGAGTTCCTCGGCCACCGCGGCGCCGGCGGACACACCGGCGCCGCGGCCGCCGTACTCCGGCGGCCAGTGCGGGGCGAGCAGTCCACGGCGGCCCAATTCTCGGTAGGTCAGCCGGGGGACCGGACACTCCCCATGCGGCGGTGTTCTCCATATGCCGTTCAGTTCTTCGCGTAATTCCGGCTCCGCCAGCAGATGCCGTACTTCGTTGCGTAAATCGGAGTTCTCAACGGGCATGAGCGAACCGGTCACGAGAGATTCCCACTCGATAGGTGTCCTGTCGGCAGTCCTGCCTTTCCCCCAGTGTGAGAACGTCGCTGGGCCGTGTGTCAAGGGCTGTGCAACGTCGTTCGCAGAGGCCGCCATCACGCTGTTCCCCGTGTACAAAATTCAAACCCGCGACTTTGCGCCGCCTTTTTTCCAGGATGTTCGAGCAGGTGAACGGAATGCCTTCACACAACCTTCAGACCAGGCGACTTCACACAGGTCAACGCCGTCCCCAGGAGGGATTCAACGGCATTTCGCGCGCTCGTCCTAGATCATTCCCGGGACAGACCGTTGACGCGTGCACATGCTTTTCCCTACGTTGGCCGGACACGGCACCGCTTCCACGACCGGGGTAATGCGCCGCCTGCTTTTCGCGAGCTTTCTTCGGCCGGCCCCGGTCACCCCTCCCTCATCCCAGGAGCGGTCATGAGGCGTTCTCCTGCCCTCTTCGACAACCATCGCCCGCGGCAACGCGCACCCACGAGCGGCCCGCCCCCGAAGCCCGCCCGACCACCGGCCCTGAAGGCCCTGCGCGACACGTGCGTCGACAACGAGACCGGCGTCCTGCGCCGGGTCCTCACGCACCGCCCGGGAGCCGAACTGAGCCGGCTCGGCCCCGGTAACTGTCACGATCTCCTCTTCGACGACGTGCCCTGGGTACAGCGTGCCCAGGCGGAACACGACGCTTTCACCGGGCTGTTGCGGAGCCACGGCGTCGATGTGGTGGAGCTGGAGTCGGTCCTGGCCGCCGCCCTGGCGGAACCCGGCGCCGGCCGGCCGATGGCGCGGGCGGTGGTGGCCGCCCAGCGGCTCGGCCCGCCCGTCGCCGCGGCGGTGGACGCCATGTGCCAGGCGGTGCCGCCCCGTGACCGGGCCGGACTGCTACTGGCGGGCATCACCGTGCGGGAACTGGCGGTGGAGCACCCGCGCGCGGTCGCGGCCTCGCTCAGCACCCTGACTCGTTCCCCCGACGCATTCGTGCTGCCACCGCTGGTGAACTCCCTCTTCGTCCGGGACAGCAGCAGCTGGCTGGGCCGGCGTCACATCGCCCACCGCATGGCGAGCACGGCACGGCGGGCCGAGGGACTGCTGTTGGGGACGGCCGCCCGCGCCGCCGGAGCACATCCGCTGGCCGTCCCCGGGCCGGGCGAACCTGTGGAGGGCGGCGACGTCCTGCTCGCGGGCCCCGGATGTGTCCTCGTCGGCGTCGGCCAACGCACCACGGCCGCCGCCGCGGAGCAACTGGCCCGCGCCCTGCTCGCATCCGGGCAGGCCCGGCACGTGTTCGCCGTCCTGCTGCCACGGGCCCGCCAGTGCATGCACCTCGACACGGTGCTGACCATGGTCGACGGGGACACCTTCCTGGCCAGCGGCCCGCATCTGAGCGCGTGCCGGTGGTTCATGCTGCGGCTCGACCGGGACGGGGCGGTGGTGGCCGCGAGCGTCGACGACCCGCTGACCGGGCTGGCCAGGTCCCTCGGCCTGCCCGCAGTGCGGCTGATCGCGGCCGGCGGCGAGCGCACCGATGTCGCCGCGGAGCGGGAGCAGTGGAGCGACGCCGCCAACGTCCTGGCCGTCCGCCCAGGCACTGTCATCGCCTACGACCGCAACATCGTCGCCAACGAGCAACTGGCCGCCGCCGGCATCGAGGTGCTCACCACCCCCAGCGCCGAGCTGGTCCGGGGCAGAGGCGGTCCGCACTGCCTGTCCTGCCCCCTGCTCCGCGACCCGCCGGAAGCCTGACCCCGCACCCGTCCTTCCCGTCCTCACCCTCCCGCTCTCCCGTTTTCCTGTTCCGAGGAGGAACACATGACGACGTACGACCAACGCCCTCGCACCCTCGCCGACCAGGCCGAACAGCAGAAGGACCAAGTCCGGTCCGTGTACCGCCGGGTGGCCGAGGAGTACGACGAGCGCATCCCCGGACTCGGCCCGTGCGACGAGCTGTTCACCACCACCGAGCACCGCTTCCTGTTGGAGAAGATCCAGCCCGGCGAACGCGTCTTGGACATCGGCTGCGGCACCGGCCGCTTCACCGTGCCCATGGCGGAGCTGGGCGCCCAGGTCAGCGGGCTGGACCTGTCGGAAGCGATGCTGGAGATGGCGGCGGGCAAGCTCCGCGAACGGGACCTGACCGCGGACCTGCGCGAAGGCGACATGGCGCACATGCCCTTCCCGGACGGTTCCTTCGACACCGTCACCAGCATGCTCGCGCTCATGCACCTGCCGCTGGAGGACAGGCCGGCCGTCTTCGCCGAGGTGCACCGCGTGCTGCGGCCCGGCGGCCGGATGCTGCTCGGCGTGAAGAACGCCCTGTTCGAGGAGATGTTCACCGGCGACCGGTTCGCCTCGGTCGACGTCACGGACGTCGCGGCCAAGCAGTTGCAGTTCACTCGGACCCGCAGCGGCGAGGACTACCTCGCGCCCTGGTACAGCTTCAGCCCGCAGGACCTGACGGCGCTGTTCGCCGGCGCCGGGATGACCGTCACCAGGATGCGTGGCAACTCGCCCCTGGCCGCGTGGCTCGCGGACGAGGTCCTGCGGGACGCCTCCGTCCGCTCGTTCGTCGACCGGATCGAGCGGTTCCTCGGCGAGATACCGCCCTTCAACCACCTGGGCTACCACCTGCTCGTGGAGGCGGTGAAACCAGCGGTCTGACCACGGCGTCCACGTGCGGCGGTTGCCCACCGCGGCTGCGCGCCTGGTGGCAGACCAGCGCGATGCTCCCCTCCGGGGTGGCCGCCGACGTCATCAACTCCCTCCTTCGGTACGTCCGTGCCGCGGCTGCGGCGGTTCGGGCCCGTGTCGCCGCCGTGGCCGGCATGGCGCCGACGGCCGGCGACGTCACCGCGACGGTGTCCGCGATGACCGACGGCACCTGCTCGCCGAAGCCCGCCGCCACCTCGCCCTCGTCCTGCGAGGCCGCCGCCGCGACCCCGGCCTGGACGACCGGATCGTGGCCGCCGCTGTCCCCACTCACTGCCTGGACATCAGCGAGCCGAAGACTTCACGCGGTGTGGAAGCCGGCTACCGCCTTCACACCGCACGGTGGGCGCGGTCGACGTCCCCGCCCCATTGTTCACTTCACGCCCACCTCCTGGTTCTGGCCGCAAGCTCCGCCAGGCGGTTGTCGCCACCTGAGGGATGCGAGGAGACACGCGAGCGCCGAGTCCGCGGCGAGCCGGTGAATCGCCGTACACGTCGGGCCGGCCGCACGGGTCTCGCCACCGTCGCGCCGTCGCTCCGGTCCGCGTCTTCGGCAGTACGCGAGGAGTACGGGGAGACCGTGAGCCAACCCCTCCGGCGGCCATGCGTATCTGCTGACAGACTCCCGCCACCCACCCCGTGTGGCGGGACGGGGCGGCCGTCCTTCAGCGCGTCAGGACGCCGTGCAGGAGCAGATCGATCAGCGCCTGGGCCAGGCCGGGCTGTTGTTCGGTGTCGGCCATGACGCTGATGCCGCCGAGAGCCATGAGGACGTCACGCGCCTCGACCTGTGACCGGGTGACGTTCTGACTCGCCCCGGCGGCGAGGAGGTGACGGACCGCCTCGGTGAGGTGCGCGCGGGTGGTCAGCCGCTCGCCCTCGTCGGTCAGTACCACTCGGAGTACGTCGGCCATGCCGTGCTTGGCCGCCATGAAGTCGATGAAGCGTTCCATCCAGGCCCGGAGTGCCTCCGCCGGGGGCAGCGAAGCGGTGAGTTCGGGCGCTGCTGCGCACAGCACCTCTACTTCATGCCGGTACGTCGCCTCGATCAGCAGTTCCTTGGACGGGAACCGGCGGTAGAGCGTGCCGACACCGACGCCGGCCGCGCGGGCGATGTCCTTGACCGAGGCGCCCGTGCCTTCCCGGGCGAACGCCTCTGCCGCGGCGCTGAGCAGCCGGTCCTCGTTCCGTCGCGCATCGGTGCGCAGCGGCCTGTCCTGCCGTCCGGTGCCGTCTGTGCCCTTCCCGGTCAACCTGTTTCCTTCCCCTCGCCCTTGCAAGCGGAACCAGTTCCGCTTAGTCTGCGTGCAGTACATGCGGAACCGGTTCCGGTTACGAGGTTACCGTGCCTTCGCGCGAGGGGCGAGGGGCGACGCCGGACTACGGCGGACGCCCGGCTCGCTGCCCGTTTCCCGTGTCGCCGGCATCCGAGGGCGACCTGCCCGACCACCCCTATGAGGAGGAAGACGCATGACCGCGCGACTACAGAACACGGTGGCCCTGGTGACCGGTGCGAGCAGCGGCATCGGCGAGGCGACCGTGCGCGGCCTCGCCGCGGAAGGCGCGGCCGTCGCCGTGCTGGGACGGCGGCGCGCACGACTTGAGGCGCTCGCGGACACACTGCGGGCCGAGGGTGGCACGGCCCTGGTGGTGGAGGCCGACATCACCGACAAGCAGCAGGCCGCGAGCGCGCTGGAGAGCGTGGTGGCGGAGCTCGGCCGCCTGGACACGGTCGTCAACAACGCCGGCTTCATGGGCGTCGGGCAGGCCGTGGACTCTCCGCTGGAGGAGTGGGAGCACATGCTGGAGGTGAATGTGCAGGGCCTGCTGTACGTCACCCATGCCGCGCTGCCGCATCTCCTGCGCGCGGCGGAGGACTCGCCGCGGTCAGTGGCCGATCTGGTGAACATCAGCTCCACCGCGGGACGGGTCGCCCGCCCCGGGACCGCCGTCTACAACCTGACCAAGTTCGGGATCAACGGCTTCACCGAGGCGCTCCGGCAGGAGCTCAGCCCGAAGCACGTGCGGGTGAGCGTGGTCGAGCCCGGCACCGTGGACACCGAACTGGGCACGCACCTGCGCGACGGCGTACGGCAGGCCGTCGAGCGCCAGATCGCGGGCATGGAGCCGCTCCGGCCCGAGGACATCGCCGACGCCGTGGCCTACATCGTCACCCGGGACCGCCGGGTCGCCGTGAACGAGATCCTCGTCCGCGCCGGCGACCAGACCTGGTAGCCGGCGGCCCGCGGGCGCGCCGCGCGACGCTCACCCGGACCGGCGACCCCCATCCGACGGGTCCGGGCCCGATCCGGCGGGCTCAGCTCCGCAGCGACGACAGCGCGGCGGCGACCCGCTCGGAAACCTTCGGCGGCGTCGAGGCGTGCGGGGAGAAACGGAGTGAGTCGGTGCGCACTGTCGGAGTGACCCCCTCGGCGTGCAAGGCATTCGCCACGAGGGACGGTTCGTGCCCCGGCATGGTGAAGGAGAGGATGCCCGCTCGCCGCGCCGGGTCGGCGGGGGAGAGGACGCGGCCACCGCACCGCTGGACGGTGTCGGAGAGTTCGGCGATCCGCGCGGCGATCGCGCCCTCGATCGCCGCTACGGTGTGCCGCTCCACGAGGGCGAGCGCGGACGCGAACGCGGCGGCCGTCACCGGGCTGAGATGGGTGATCGACCACCGTCGCGCGTCCGGGGCCGGTGGGTGCGCCGTTCCGTCGAAGAGACCGGCGTCCTCGACCCCCGTCCAGCCGGTGAGGACGGGGTCGAGACGTTCCAGCGCCCGGTCGGACAGCGTGGCGAAGCCGGTGCCCCATCCCGCGCGCAGCCATTTCTGACCGCCCGTGACCAGTACGTCGGCCGCGTCCCAGGGCAGCGCGGCCACGCCGAATGCCTGGATGCCGTCCACGATCAGCAACCGGTCCGGACCGATCGCCTCGCGCAGCGCCGCGAGGTCGGTGCGGAAGCCGGTACGGAAGTCCACGGCGCTCACGGACAGGGCGACCACGTCATCGGTCAACGCGGTGCGGACCAGGTCGGGGGTGACACCGGCCCCGGGCGCCGGGTCGAGCCAGCGTGGTGTGGCCCGGCCCAGCTGCGCGGCGCGGTGCCAGGGATAGTGGTTGGCGGGGAAGTCGGTCTGCGGCGCGAGGACTACGCCTTCCCGGATGCCGAGAGCCGCGTGGAACAGGCCGGTGGACGTGTTCGGGAGCAGCACGGTGTGCCGGACGTCGGTGCCCGCCAGGCGGGCGGCCGTGTCCCGCGCGGCCTCTTCCGCACGCATCAGGGCGTCCACGGTGGTGTGGTCGGCGGTGGCGGATTCCGCCACGGCCCGTGCGCCGGCGGCGACGGTATCCCGCGAGGGCGGTCCGAAACGTGCGAAGTCCAGGTACCCGGCGGGCGTGTCGAAGTGGGCGGCGTACGACGTGAGCACGGGGCTCGTCCTTCCGGGCCGGTGCGGTGTGGTGTGGGTGGCGCGGCGGGTGAGGATCGTACGCGTGCCGTGGACCGCCTCCTCGCCGCCCACCACCACGCGTGTCGCCACCCGCCCCGCACCGTACGCGGTTCGCTGCGCGCGGTTCTCCCCGGGGTGCCGGTCAGCGTGCGGATCCCCGTCATTCCGCCCTGCGAGCCGCCCCGCGCGTCAGCCGCGTGAGGGACGCGCCGAACCGCAGCACGCCGCTTCCGGCGCCGGTCGGCACCTTGCCGTGGTCCCGGCGGCCGAGCTGATCCGGATGCGCGGGGCGCCTCGTCCCGCCTCCAGCAGGTGCGCCCACCACCATCCGCACAGCGGCTCATGGGCCGAGCAGGGGGCGTTGGTGCGTGCCACCACCGGTCGCAGTAGCGCCTTGTCGGCTTCGCCGGCCCAGAACGGGCGTTGACCCCAGAGCGGCTCTTGCGGTGCACTCGCCGAGGCGGCTCGACCTCTCCAGTGACGGGTGGAACGGGCGTGGCCGCCGTACCAGCGGGCCCCTGGAGGTGGTTGGCCGGACCGGCCGTCGCCGGGGACGGCGACGGCCCCCACGGTCGCGACCGAGGCCGGCACGGTGCTCCCCGGCTGCCCGCATTCATGCGACGCCAGGCAGAGGACGCGTCGCACGAGCCTCGACGACGCCGGGCGCCCCGGCCGCGGCTCGCGCGACGGCCGTCCCGCCGCCGCTCGGGCGTGTGCCGCGGCAGCGCACGGCTGCTCATCGCCTGCCGGAGTGCCCCCGCGTGGCCACAGGGAGAGACGGGGAGGACCGTGGCACAGGGCCGCTGCGCCGGGCCACACGTGTGCCGGGCCACGGGGTACCGGGAGGGAAGGCCGAGAGCGTTCACCGCACACTTCAGTGGCTCGCCGGTCAACTGTGACGCGGCGCGTCCGGCGCGTTTTCGACCCGGTCGGCCGGCTGGGAGTCATATACGCAGGTAGCCGGACCCGTCGCTCGGCGCCGCCGCGTGAGTCGGGGCGTGCCGGGCACGGCCGCGGGCGCGAGCCGGACGAGCGCGGTGGGCGACCAGGACCGCGAGGAGGGCGAGGACGGAGAGGAGGGTGAGGACCGCGTACGCCCATCGGACGCCGGCACGCCCCCAGCGGGAGAAGCGACCGCAACGGAGTCGTCCGCGGCTGCCTGGCCGGGAACCTTGGTGCGGATATGGCGGATCACAACGAGGAGATCCGCTCGGCCGTCCAGCGTGGCTTCGGCCGCTGGACCGAGCACATCCAGCAGGCGCTCACAGATGCCCAGGCCGGCGACTTCGACAGCGCCCTCGACACGGCGGACACCGCCCTGCCGCCCGTAAGGCGGGGGCCGTCAGCGGGGCTGCACCGGGCGGCAGCTCCCGCCGCTTGGGCCCTGGCCCGGCCGCCACCGATGGGTCGGGAGAGAACCGCGTCCTGGCCCGCCGGCTGCCGCCGCCTCCACCGACGCTACGAACGCAAAGCCGGCCACTTCCTTGGCCTTCACCGGCATCACCTGCACCCTCATCCGCTGCCGCAGGCTCTGGGTGGCACGTTCAAGTCCCCCCACGGGCGTGGAACGCCTTCGCCGCCGCGCAGGTTGGCCGCCCACTTGTCGTCCTGCGTGCACTTCACCGGCCGCTCCTCCTCGGTGGCAGGGGCCAGGGAGAGCGGGGTGCAGCCGGACGGGGGACGCAGGTGCCGCGGTACGAGGGCGTGCGAGAGGTTGCTGATCACCGGCCCGGCCGTCGCGGATGCGTCCGTCAGGCCCTTGACCGGGTGCCGCTTCGACGGAGGATGGGGGCAGAGAGCGGTCTGCGTGGTGAAGTGTGGGCCTCTGACAACTCCGACAGCAGGGAGCGTTTCTTCCGATGGCCACACAGCCCGCACGCCCTGAGCGCAGCGGTACCGGGACCGCCTCGGTCATAGGTGTCTCGCCGTTCAAGCCTTCTCTCGTCAAAGCGGTGTTCAGGGACGTGACCTCGATGCACGTCTCCCGGTCGGCCGCGTGGGCCGCCGCGTCGGTGACGCGGACAGTGCTGACGGAGATCATCGACGGCGCGAGGAGAGCGGCGGCGGAGGAGGCCCGGAAGAAGCTGATTCCCGGTGACCTGCTCTCGGCGATCGACCGGAACGTCGAGCTTGAGGTGGGGAACAAGTGGTACGACCACAGCCCGACGTTCCACGGGCTGACCGGTGTCCTGTACGACGCCGAGGGTGTCATCGTGCCTTCTCGTCAGCGCGGCAGGTCGCGCAAATGGAGTGCTGTGGTCGGCGCCCACAGGTTCGAGGCCGGGGTCAGGAAGCTGCTGCGGAGCCGGGGGACGACGGCCGTCCCGGCGATGCTCCGCGACCTGGACGGAATCGCGAGCGTGTTCCTGACGGACATCGCCCGGGACGCGGCCATGATTGTCCGCGAGGGCGGGGTCAAACGTTTCGGTACGGTCACCCCGGTGATGTCGGGCGAACCGGCCCCACCCACGTTCCTCAAGGATTCCCTCCGGGCCCCCTCCACCCGCAGGGGGGACGGGCGAACCATCGGCAGGGATGACATCCTGGCCGCCACCACGATGCAGTTGTTCGGCGGCAACCTCAGGCAGCGAGCCCTCACCGAAGCACGCGAGGCGACACAGAACGTTTCGGCCGGCTGAGCGGGTGCGACCCACATCGCCGCCCGAACTCCATCTGCCACGAAGAGGGCCTTGATGGCTGAAGGCAGGCGCCGTTGGCCTGCCGCGTGGTAGGCATGAGCGATGATCGGTCGCCTCCCGCTCGACGAGCAGCTCGCTGCCCTCAGGTCTGTGCTGTCCCGTAACGAGGTGCTGGTGGAGGTGCTGAACCGCACGGCCCGAATGGCGCTGCCGGGCTGGTACCTGACGGCAGGCTGCCTGTTCCAGACCGTCTGGAACGTGGTCACGGACAGGCACCCCACCAGCGGGATCAAGGACTACGACGTCTTCTACTTCGACGACCACGATCTGTCGTGGGAGGCGGAGGACGCCGTGATCAAGGCCGCCGACGATGCCTTCGCCGGCTTGCCGGCAGAGGTCGAGGTCCGCAACGAGGCCCGTGTCCACCTCTGGTACGAGCAGAAGTTCGGCGTCGCGTGTGCTCCTTACGCCTCCACCGAGGCTGCCATCGACAGCTTCGCTGCCACTACCTGCTGCTTGGGCGTTCGCCTGGAACGGGACGGGCAGTGGCGCGTCTATGCACCGCATGGGCTTGCCGACGTATTCAATCTCGTCGTCCGGCCCAATCCAGTGCTTGCTCCGCGCGAGGTGTACGAGACCAAAACCGCCCGCTGGCGGCAGCAGTGGCCCGAGCTGACCGTGCTCGACTGGCCTTCAGAGCCCACCACCCTGACGCCTGCCTCGACAAGCTGACAACCAAGCCCCCCGCCTGCGACGGCCGGGTACAGCCGCTGGCCGTCCTGCTCACGGCCGCCCGGCATCAGGTCGGCGTCTGCGTGCGCCCGCTTCTCAAGTCCGTCCGAGAGTCCCGCCTCGGCCGAGGCCGACCCCCTGCCGACCGGCTGTTCCAGATCTTCACCGAGCGCGAAGAGCGCAAGGCCAAAGCCAAGGCCACCGCCCTCGGCGTGCCCCCCCCGCGGGCCGAGTGGAACAAGACCTTCGACGCCCCACGCCGCTGCCCGGCCGTCGCCGACCGGTCACCTTCCGCCGCGCCCCTGTCCAGACCGGCACCGAGTCCTGCCGCTTCCGCGTCACCGAAGCCGAACGACTCAACTTCTGACCGGCGTCACGTGCGTTCAACCGCGATCGGATCGAGGAAGACGGAGTTCCAGAGCGCGCAACGCAGCCTGTGCTGTGTCTCCTCCCTCCGCCTGGGCCGGCGACTCCAGCCTGTCGAGGTCAGCCCTGGCACACACCTCGCGCAGCTCGGCAGTGAGATCGAACCCGATTTCCTGCCCGACCCAGTCCGCGATGGCCAGCGCGTCCGCCACCGACGGACGGATCGGCGGCGATCTGAGGTCCTAGCAGGGACAGCCCACCGTCATGGGCGCCGTGGGCGAGCGCGAGCGCCACAAGGGCCCACCGCGCCGTCGGATCTGTGGGATCGCGGTCCAGCCGTTCGGCGGCGAAAGGGCCCAACTTGTGGGTCATGGCGTGATCGTTGGCCCAGCCGTGCCAGAACTCGTCGTCATGCGGGAGGGCTTCCAAGGCTCGAAGCCCCTCACTCAGCGCCCGCACCATCCGCTCGGCGAACTCGACATGGCCGATGCTGCGGCCAGCCTGCCGAAGCGCCTCGACCTCGTTCTGGCTCATCCGCGCATGATCAACGGCCAGCCCGCGGACCCAGTCGGTTGATGCATCGGTCGACCGCGTTCCGCTGCTTGCACGCCTCGGCGTCCGATCCGGGAGGGCGGCCCTGTGCCGCCCGCTCGCAGTCCGGGAACTCCGCGGCAACCGCCTGATGGCACTCGAACACCAACTGCCGCCAGCCAGGACCCACGTCGACCTCATGTGAAGGATCTCGAACGGGCTGCGTGATCGGCTCCAACGCGTCGTCTGTAACCGGGGAAGTCCCCGCCGTCCAGCCCCCTCACGCGGTAACGGACCACCATCCTCAAGCCCAACATGCCCCTCTTGACCTGGGTAAACGGTCCGGAACCGGCACCTGCGGACCCGCTGGCTCGTGCGTGCCCCGGGTGACGTTTGACGATAGTAGACCGGTCGTCTAGCTTGGATGCCCGGTCGGCTCGACTGATTGCCGCCGTTCCTCGAAATGGAGAAATCCCGTGTCCACTCCGATCAAGCTCGCCATCGTCTTCTACTCGTCCACCGGCACGATCACGGAGATCGCCAAGGAGCTGCACGACGCCGGTGTCAAGGCGGGCGCCGAGGTCCGTCTGCTCAAGGTGGCCGAGCTCGCTCCCAGAGCCGCCATCGACTCCAACCCGGCCTGGGCCGCCCACCACGCGGCCATCGCCGACATCCCCGAGGCCACCCCGGCGGACGTCGACTGGGCCGACGCCGTCATCTTCGGCACGCCGACCCGCTTCGGCAACGTCTCCTCGCAGCTGAAGCAGTTCATCGACACGCTCGGCGGCCTCTGGGCCCAGGGCAAGCTCGCGAACAAGGTGTACAGCGGCTTCGTCTCCACCGCCACGGATCACGCCGGGCACGAGTCCACCCTGCTCGCGCTCTACAACTCCGTCCACCACTTCGGCGGCATCACGGTCACGCCGGGCTTCACCGACCCGCAGAAGTTCGTCGACGGCAACCCCTACGGCACCTCGCACGCCGACGGCCAGGGCACCAAGCCCGTCGGTGAGGTCACCCGTCTCGCCGCCGGCATCCAGGCCGAGCGCGTCGTGCGCATCGCCGCAGCCCTCCAGGCCGCCGCCTGACCGGACCACCGGACGTACCTGTCGGCGTCGCCGCATGGTCGCCGACAGGCCGCCGGGACGGCCTCGACGGGGCGGGATGTGACAGGACGGTGCCGGGCACATGCCGTGTCGTCCGGCGGTGGCTGGCCGACCATGTTCCCTGTGCGCGGCTTCTTCTGCTCCACAGCCCAGACTCCACAGTCCGGACTTCACAACCCAGACCCCGCAGCCCGCAGCCCCGCCCCGCACCCCCGCAGAACCCAGAGAGGACGAACGACGATGAGGGAATTCCTGGTCGTGCTCACCACCACCGTGCCGGAGGGCACCGACCCCGCCGAGGTCGACCGGCGACGCGCGGCCGAATCCGTCCGGGCCAGGGAACTGGCCGCCACCGGACACCTCTTCCGGCTGTGGCGCCCGGTCGGCGAACTGCGCAGCGTCGGCGTGTGGCGCGCGGACGACGAGGCCGACCTGCGTGAGAAGGTGCTCGGCACCCTGCCCCTGTGGCCGTGGATGACCGCCGAGATCACCGCCCTGAAGCCCCACCCGAACGACCCGGGCCCCACCGGCCTCACCGCCTGAACCACATGGGGCGCATCCACCGCGCGCCCTGCCGGCAAGAGGAGAGAACCGATGAGCGGCACAGCAGCACAGGAAACCGTGCTGCGCGGCGTCATGGACCAGTGGAAGACCGCGGTCGACGCGCACGAGCCGGAGAAGGTCGCGGCGCTCTTCACCGAGGACGCCATCTTCCAGGGGCTCCACCCCTACAGCGTCGGCCAGCAGGGTGTCTTCAGGTACTACGACTCCCAGCCGATCGGGCTGGCGGCCGAGTACCGTGTGCTGGAGACACGGAGCCTCGCGGACGACGTCCTGCTCGGGTATCTCGACGTGGACTTCGGTTTCACCGACCGGCCGGACATCCACGTCACTCTCGGTGTCGTGCTCAAGCGGGTGGACGACCGCTGGTACATCTCCCACTATCAGGTGACGAGGCTCGGCTGACGCGCTCCCCGCGCCGCGATTCCCTGCCTCGCGAGTGCACGCCACCGGCAGCACCGGCCTGTTGCCCGGCCTTGGCCGGCGCCGTCGGCAGGGAGCGAATGCGTCACCTGTTTGACAGGTGACGAGCTATGCGTCATAGTAGTGCTGTAACTCCTCCGGTCGCCGGGGGAGGGGAAGGGTGAGAACTGATGACCGACGTCGAGGAAAGGGCGCTGCTGGCCGGCGGCTGCTTCTGGGGCATGCAGGAACTGATCCGCAAACTCCCCGGTGTGACCCGCACCCGGGTCGGTTACAGCGGCGACGACGACCTGGCCAACCCTACCTATCGCAACCACGGGAACCACGCCGAGTCGATCGAGATCACCTTCGATCCGACCGTCACTGACTACCGCACGATCCTGGAGTACTTCTTCCAGATCCACGACCCGACCACGAAGAACCGGCAGGGCAACGACATCGGGGTCAGTTACCGTTCCGCCATCTTCTACCTCGACGAGGAGCAGCGGCGCGTCGCGCTCGACACCATCGCCGACGTCGAGGCGTCGGGGCTGTGGCCCGGATCGGTGGTGACCGAGGTCGTGCCGGCCGGTCCGTTCTGGGAGGCCGAGCCGGAGCACCAGGACTACCTCCAGCGCTACCCGGACGGCTACACCTGCCACTTCCCGCGCCCGAACTGGCGGCTGCCCAAGCGCGCGGAAGTCTGACACACCACGGGGCGGTGAGGCCGCCCTCCACGCGGTACGGCCGCGGGACGAGCCGGTTGGGCTCGTCCCGCGGCCGTCTTCGCGTCCGGCACCCCTGGAGTCAGGGCTGTCCGACGTCGCGGAACATCACCGGTCGTCAGTCACCGGCGAGAGAGGCGCGGTGCCATGCGCGCAGCGGCCGGTACGCCGTCTCCCGGCCCGGCGCGAGGGTGTCCGGCGGGACGGCGGCGGCCCCTGGCCAGCAGGGATCAGGGGCCGCCGCCGTACCTGGACCTCCGGCCCCGTCGTGCCGTCAGGGCGCGGCCGGGACGGCCGGCCGGGCGTTCAGCAGCGCCAGGCAGTTGGCCCAGAGCGCGCCGAGCGTCGAGGTGGTGTTGTAGAGCTTGGCGAACATCACCTGGCCCTCAAGCTGGGCGACGATCGCCCGGGCGGCCTCTCGTGCGTTGCCGACGGTGACCCCCCCACGCTCCTGGGCTTCGGCGACGACCTTCTCGACCATCTCCACCTGGGCATCGAAGATGCGCTGGAGGCGTTCACGGATGGGCTCGGTCTGGTTGCTCAGCTCCAGGGTGAGGTTGCCGAACATGCACCCGGAGACGGTCCCGCAGCTCTGCTGCCCGGCGCGCAGGCCGGCCTCAGTCTCCGCGAACAGCCGGCGCAGCCGCGCCAGCGGTTCGCCCTCGCCCTGGAGAACCCGGGTCCAGTCAGCGCGCTGGGCCTCCCAGTGTTCGTCGAGGACGGCCAGAGCGAGAGCCTCCTTGGACTCGAAGAAGTAGTAGAAGCTGCCCTTCGGCACCCCGGCGGCCTTGCAGATCTCGGCCACGCCCAGCGCCGAGTAGCCACGCGCTTCGATGAGTGACTGGGCAGCGTCGAGGATCTTCTTCCTGGCGTCACTTGTCCGTCCCATGACGCCATTATACGACCGACCGACTACTTGGCCCGGCCGACCACATGCGTGCCGCCCGTCCCGCCTACTTGGTGACCCGGCCTGCTACTGGTCGGTTCGGGCTCACAGCTTCCGTGCCCGTCAGCGGCGGCGTCCCAGGCTGTCCAGCGGTGTGCCGGCCGCCCAGCGGCGCAACCGGCGGCCGTCCACAAGGTGGACGTCGGTCTGTCGGGAGGCCCAGCGCGCCTCGGCCTGGCTGAAGGCGCCGCGGTGGACGATGAGCCGGCCGGGCCGTTCCGCGCCGGGCCGGGCCGTCTCCCGCACGGTCTCCGGCCAGCGGGCGTCCTCGTCGGCCGTCGCGGCGGGACGGAACCTGACGTCGAGCGCGCGACCGTGACGATCCCGGGCGTACAGATGCATGTCCCCCTTGCGCAGGCTCAGATCGGCCACACTCCAGCCGTCGCGCTCCAGCATGCGCGTGGTGGCCTCCACCAGCCCGCGGTCGTCCAGCCGTGCGAGTTCCTGGACGGTGTAACGGCCGCGGCGCCGGCGGAGGGCCCTCCGGCGCAGGCGCAGGCCCGCCGGGGCGGCCGTCACGGACAGGAGGGCGCACATCAGCAGGCCGGTGACCCCGAACGCGTGGCTGAGGCGGCCGGCCAGCAGCACGAGCGTCAGCAGCACCAGGCCGAGGCCGACGAAGGAGGGGAGGACATCGCGCAGCTCGGGACCGTACCGGCCCTGCGCCCGCAGTTCGGCCACCCGCTGCCGACGCAGAGACCGGCGCGACGTCGGGACGGACGACTCCGGATGCCGCGACCTCGTCATCCCGCCCGCTCCCGCCCTCTCGGTTCCTTCGGCCCCTCGCCGTGCCCCTCCGCCGGTCCGACCGTACATCGGTGACCATCCCGCTCAGGACCTCGCCCCACCCGCGCGCCGCCGCTCACCGCCCAGGGACGGGGTGTCAGGGGCGCCGATTGTTCCACGTGTCGGCCGGTGCCTCCACGGGGTTCGCCCTCCGCGTCGATACGTGTCTGTCGGGGCCGGCGCCAGGCTGCTCTCCGGTTGCTGGACCACGGCGGGCAACCGTGCATCCCGCTGAAGGTGAACCCAGCCGGTGTGGTCCCCGTCATCTTCGCCTTCTTCTATGTGGCGATCACGTCACGTTCAACGCGGAGGAAGTGCCGGGGAACATCAGACAGGCCGGGGGATTCGTCCCCGGTATCCAGGCCGGCCGGCCCACGGCCGAGTATTTCGGCTACGTCCTCGACAGACTGACCTGGCCGGGGTTCGCCGCATCTGGGCTTCACCCACGCCACCACCCACGGCGGCTCTTTCCCGGCCACCTCCGACAGCCGCTTCACCTCCGTGGGCATGGGCGCGATCGAGCGGTTCGTACGGCCGGTCACCCACCAGAACTTCCCCGACGACCTTCTGCCGCAGCCGCTGCGCGAGGCGAACCCGCTGCACCTGTGGCGGGTCGTCGACGGCGAACTCACCCAGGACCGAACCGTCCCGACGGCCCCCGTCCGCCCACCGGACGGGGGCCGCTCGCTCCGCACAAGCAAAGGAGTCCTTCCGTGACCGTCATCGACCAAGCCGCCGCGGACGACGAGTGCGAGGCCCACGACGAAGTGCGCCGCAGACTGCTCGGCACCTGGCAACTCGTGTCGTACACCGCCGGCAGTGCCGACGGGGAGATCATCCATCCCCTCGGACCCGCCCCGTACGGCCTGATCGTCTACACCCCGGAGGGCCACATGTCAGCCCATCTGGGGCGCGGCGACGTTCGCCCCTCAGGTCGGCGCGCCTCGAAGACGCGGAGGCCGACGAACTGGCCCGGGCGGCGGCCGGCTACGTCTCCTACGGCGGGCCGTTCGAGGTCGTGGACCCACCACCGTGGAGCACCACGTCACCACCAGCCTCTTCCCGAACTGGATCGGGCGCTCCCAGGTGCGGACGGTGCGTTGCGTGGGCCCGTCCCTCCGGCTCGCCGTCGCCACTCCCACCCGGCTCTGGGGTGCGGAGCGCACGGCCGAAATCACCTGGCACAGGCGGATCTCCGCTCCCACGTGCTCGTACTTGAGGTACCGGTGAGCACGCCCCTCGTCGCTGGCCCGGGCGAGGGCGGGGTAAGGCAGCGGGGGAGGGCGGGGCCGGCCATGGGACCGCCTCCGCCCGCAGGGTCACCGTGGCCCAGGACCCCGTGCAGGCGTCGGAGAACAGCGGGTGTGGCCGTCCTCAGCCGACGAGCGGCGCCGCGTCGAGCAGGGCCGCAGCCGCACCGCGGGCGGTCGTGGCGGCGGAGGGATCACGATCCATCCGCGCGGCCTGACCCGCACCGTCGTAGAGCAGGAGGAGTCGTCGGGCCAGCTCCTCAGGCTCGGCGTACCCGCATGTGGTGGCCAGTTCGGTGAACAGCTCGCGCACCCAGGACCGATAGTGCTCAGCGGTGCGGCGGATGGCACTGTCCTCGGCCGTCTCGGCGCTGGCCCGGACGAACGCGCACCCGTTGTACCCCGGGTCGGTGAAGGCCTCGCCCAGCGCGTCGAAGACACCGAGGATCTGCTCACGAGGAGTGCGGAAGCGCGTCAGGGTACGGGTGATCCGACTCCGCGCGCGCTCGAAGCGCTGCTCCAGATAGGCGCAGACGAGCCCTTCCTTGCTGCCGAAGGTGTTGTAGAGGGACGCCTTCGCCACACCGGCATGCTCGATGACACGGTCGATGCCGACCGTTTGCACGCCCTGCTGGTAGAAGAGTTCGTCAGCAGCCTCAAGCAGGCGCTCACGTGCGGACACCTTGGTCGCGGTCCTGGCCGCCATGACCACCACCCTCTCAGACAGACCTGTCTATTCTAGCGCGGCCCCTGTCTCACCCCTGGGAGCTGGTCTGTGCCAGCGATGCCGCCTCCGGATCGGAGACGGAGAGGGAACCGGCTTCCGGGCGTACGACCGCCACGTGCTCCGCCCGGCGGCCGTTGAGCACCAGACCGGCCAGGGCCGCGAGGGCCAGCACGATGACGGCGATGCCGTACTCCCAGGACGTCCGCACCAGTCCGCCGCCGTGCACGACCAGGACCCCGCCGATCACCGCCGGCACACCGAGCCCCGAATAGCACACGACATACAGAAGGGACAGAACCCCGGCTCGTTCGTGCGGCTCCACCTGCGGCACGACCAGCCTGATGCCCCCCTGGAACCCGCTGCCGAAGCCGAAACCGGATATCGCGCCGCCGATGAAGAACCCGATCACGGACGGGGTGCCGCCGGTTCCGGAGCCGATGGACACCAGGGTGATCACCACGCCGACGACCAGCGAACCGATGCCGATCAGCATGACGCTCCGCGTCGCCGCCTTGCGCAGCAGGACGACGGCCAGACCGGCGGAGCCGGCGAGCACGAACAGGGGCAGGCCGCCCCACACCACGGAGGTGGAGTGGACCAGGGTGCGGGTGAGAGCCGGTCCGAGCGCGCCGTACAGACCGGTCAGCGCCCACACGGCGAACATCACCGGTGCGGCGATCGCCACCGACGCGCGAGCGGACCTGGGCAGCTTGAACTCCGGGGCCATGCTGGCCAGCGCGCCCGGCTTGCGGCCGACGGTCTCGTTCAGGCCGGTCACGGCCAGCGCCTGCACGACGAACACACCGAGAAGCACGTAGTAGACGAGGTGCGTCGGGGCCGGCAGATACTGCACGATCAGCCCGGAGACCAAGGCACCGCTCGCGGTTCCGATCGTGGGCGCGAAGGAGTTGAGGAAACCGCCCTTGCGCGCGTCGAGGTCGAGCATTCCGGCGCCGAGCGCGCCGACCGCCGCCCCGGTGCTCAGCCCCTGGACGACGCGGGCGGCCAGCAGTGCGTCCACGCCACCGGCGGTGATGAAGGTCGCCATGGCCGCCGTCTGGCCGATCAGGGCCACGATCAGCACCGGCCGTCGGCCCACGTGGTCGGAGATCTTGCCGAAGATCAGGAGCGCGACCAGCACGGCCACCGCGTAGACGCCGAAGACGACGGTGACAGTGATGGGCGAGAACCCCCAGCGCGCCTGGTAGAGCGCGTAGAGGGGGGTCGGCGCGCTGGACGAGGCCAGTAGCGACACGAGGATCGAGGACAGGAGCCCGAGGGAGGCGATGGGCCCGAGGCCCCTGCGTCGCGGGGCTCCGTGAGCCCTAGACCGCCTGACCGAAATGCCCTCGGAGGCGGGGCGCTGCGTCGTGCTTCTCATGACTCTCACTCTCGGTCTGGTAAACGAACCCACCTCATAGTAGACAGATCTGTCTGATGCGCGGGAGCCCTGGACCGTGAGACATGTCGCAAAGAAGCGGGGTGCACCCGTTCGGGAGGACCGCGGGACTGTGGCGCGTCGCGTCACTGATCTCCGCCGGAAGGCGCGGTGGACGGCCTCTTCCGCGGCGTCGAAGACATCGGTCACCGTGATCACACACCTGGTAGACACGATCACCGGTGTCGACCTCGTGGCCCCCTCATCGGGCCCATGTCCGGGGACGCGCGGGTGTGCGCGGGGTGGAGGACCTGCCCTCGGTGACCGGGCAGTCGCTCCGCGCTGGGCGCCGGGGCGTACCTGCGGCGGCGTGCGGGACGGTGAGAATCAGGCGATCAGTCCTGGCACCCTGGCTTCACACCCAGAGTTCCCGGCTTCCGCACACCCGCGCACCCATGTTGCGCTCCATCATCCGCAGTGCGGCCTGAGCGAGGTCTTCGTGGATGTGCGCGACGGCGTCGTGCGGAACGATGACTTCGAAGTGCCGGATGTGAGCATCCAGGGCTGAGTACAGCACGCACTGTTCGGTCACCTGTCCGGTGAGCACCAGCCGGTCGATACCCTGCTGCTGCAACAGGTAATGCAGTGGTGTCTCGAAGAAGATGGAGTGGCGGGCCTTGAGGACGAAGAGCGAGTCCGCATCGGGCTTCACAGGCTCGACGAGATGGGCGTGAGGAGTGGCCAGAGCCCGCTCCAGCAACTCGCCGTGATGTGAACGCCACTCACCGAAGTTGTCATTGACGTAGATGACCGGTACCCCGCGACCACGTGCGCGCCGCAGTAGATCGGTCAAGACCGGTACGACCGGTTCTGCCGAGCGGATGAGCTGGTCGGCGTCCTTGTGGTCGTAGGTGTTGATCATGTCGATGACGATCAGCGCAGTCTTGCTCATACGACCAGGGTTCCACCGATGGGCAGCGAGCCAACTTCTGCACACCGTGCAAGAGGCGGACGGCTCACCGTCCTGGGTCCGTGGAAGAGTGTGGCCGTCGGAAGTGTCGTGAGAGCGGACCGCGCGAAGGGCCCGCTGCGGGAAGCGGCATCCCCCGCCCACGCCCGTGGGCCGGTCGTACTGCCGTGTCCCTCCCGTGGCCTCCTGTCGCCCGGCCGGCTCGTACACGCCGATGGCTCCCCCTGCGGATCGGGGGAGCCATCTGGAGAGGCTCGACCGGGTGCGGCGTCAGTGGATCACGCGTGTCGGTGCGAGTGGCGGTTGCCGGCGATGAGGCGGTACAGAGCGAGCAGGATGAGGGAGCCGACGATCGCGGCGATCCAGGTGGAGAGTTCGAAGAACCCGTCGACGGAGTCAACGCCGAAGACGACCTTGCCGAGCCAGCCGCCGAGCAGGCCACCGGCGATGCCGATGAGCATGGTGACGATGATGCCGCCGGGGTCCTTGCCCGGCATGAGGGCCTTGGCGATGGCGCCGGCGAGCAGGCCGATGATGATCCACGCGAGGATGCCCATGATGTGTCTCCGTCTCGCTGCATAAAGACTGTGTTAGCTCCTCGTCTGTACCGTCCGCGCTCATACAAACGTGGAATCTCGGTTTGCGGCTCCTGGAGTGAAAGACGCGGCTGGCTTGCCGTGCCCACCGACCCCTTCGCGGCCGGTTCACGGATCACTCGCTGATCGGCCGGAGTCGGTGCTCCTCGCGCCATGTCCACCATGACAACCCCGAGAGGTGCGGATCTTCGCGGACGTGCGGCTTGGCTCACCGGTCCCAGCACCCATCCCGCACGGCACACCACCTCGCCCTGCCCGTGGCGGCGTCTTGGCGCCGTAGTGCTCCTGTGCGGAGCCGTCCGCCCCAGCCGCCGACCCGGGTGGCCCCACCCCAGCGGGGACGTCGCCGGCGCCCCCGACCCCTGTGGATGACGGCCAGACAGTGGGACTCCGCCACGCCCCGCCGCCGGAGCCCCAACCGACGTCGTCCACCCAGGCGGCCGCGCAGAACCCGCCGGCCACCTCCACGCCGAACCAGGAGAGGCCCACGTTGGCGGTGCCCGAGTCTCCGGCCCCGCCGCCGGAGCCCGCCGAGCCGCCGAGCCGCCGACCGTCCCGTCCGAGCCGAGGCCGGCCCCGCTCGCCGAGGACACGTCCACCGCACCGGGCCCCGCAAGGTCCTACCGCGGAGGCAGACGTGAGTCCCAACTCTCGTAACTGGCAAGCGCCGAGGGGAGATTATGCCTCTCAGCGGCCAACTGCGGCCAATGGCGACTCGAACAGCATGGCCAAGATCGACGACGAGTGGCACGCGGATGGGGCTGGGATGACGGGAGGCCGCGGATGCGGAAGCGTCCAGACCGCGGGCTCAACGACTGGCCTGCGATCCTGCCGTGGTGGGGCAAGCACCGCCGAGGACGACCCGAAGGCGGGCCAACGAGACGCTGGCGGCCGGGGCGGATTTCTTCGCGGCCGACAAGAACAGTCAGACGACCGTCTTGGGTATGTGACCGAAGCCGTCTGACGGCGGGCCGCTGCCCGCTTGGGAACGTGATCAACTCCAGGGCGTACTGTGGATCGGGCGCCACGGACCGTTGCCCGGCGTCACAATCCGTACCGGCGGTGCGGCGCTCGGGTCCCCAGCAGGCTGGTCGCCCGTGCCCGGGGCCTGCGCGAGTCCGGTGGCCCACAGCTGGTCGACACGCGCGCGTTCGGTGGAATTCGGGTATCGGTTGGTGCAGGACGGGCCGGGGCTGCCGCCCGACATCAGCTCACTGCACGGCCCGCTGTAGTCGTCCGGCAGTCCCAGCACGTGTCCGGTCTCGTGGGTGACGACGCGGATCGAGTCGTTCTGCTGGTTCTGGGCGTAGTCGAGGAATACGTAGCCTCTTCCGTGGCCATTGGTGTCGGCGTGGGACCCCCGCGGGTCGTTGCCCTCGTAGTAGGAGAAGTCGGCACCGCTCGTAGCCTCTTCGAGCTTGACGTTGGATTCGGAGCTATTCCAGATCGAGGCCGCGCTCGCTATCTGTGAACGGAAACTCGGCGCCTTTGAAGCGTCGTAGTAGAGGGTCACTGCCTGCGCGCCGGGCTGGGCGGCGCGCTTCTCGGCGACCGACTTGAGCACAGCCTCGAAAAACGCCTTGTTGTTCACGGCCTCCTCGGCCGACCCGTCATACCGCGCCACGGAGGTACCGGCTGAAGCGGGCGGGGTGGCGGCCGGCTCTGCGCTCGCCGGCACTGCCGCGCCCAGCGCGCTGGAGGCCAGACCCAGGCCGAGAGCGAGGGAGAGGAGTCTCGGGGACGGTCGGGAGAATTTCACGCGGGGGGCTCCTGCTCACTCGGTGACGTCGATCGCCGCAGTGCGCCGTCGAGTCGGCCTGAGTACCGGTTCTCAACTGCGGCGACGTCCTGTGGGCCGTCATTCTTAGAACGGCTCAACAGGGTGCGCAACGGGGTCCCGCCACTACGTCGCCTCGTAGGCCCAGGATCTCGCCAGGGCGGTGCGTAGGCCCCCCGGTCAGGACATGGCGACAGGAGGACAAGCTGTCACGACGTCAGAAGCCGTACAGGACGGCGTAGCTGGCATGTGGGTCGACCGGGCGGAGTTCCAGGACGCGCGACAGGATGCACATCTAGGCCAAAGTGAACAAAACCGAAAATATCGTCCACGCCACGTCTACTAAGAACGCTGGTTGATTGGCGGATCGCCGTGACCGACGTCACGGATCGACATCCATCGACCGACGAGAACGGACGGCCGTGACGACCGGCCTTCAGCGACACTTCCACCGAGCGCGTCCCCGGGCGGAGCTGGACCGTCCGGAGCTGGACCGTCCGGAGCTGGACCGTCCGGAGCACCGGACACAGTGACCGCTCCGCCAGCGTCTCCTGGCGGCACTGCTACCTGCTGGATGCCACCGCGCTCCAAAGACCGCGCGGCCCTGCGCGCCTTCGCCGCCCGGCACCCAGCCGCCCACGCCAAGGCCGCCACCGTCCGCCCCCACGCCTGGTGCCACTGCGGCTCGCAGCACTGCGCCGCCCGTCCCGACACCCCAGCCCACTGCGCGGGCACGGTGCTGTTCATCCTGCGCCACGACCCCACCGTCGGCCGCGTCTGGAACGCCGAAGAAGTCTGCGACGCTCCTGGCGCACGTCACCGTCCTCGCCCGCGCCGCCCCACCCCCAGCCGCCCCGGCCGTGCCCGCCGCCCCTCCGATCGTTCCCAGCGGCTTCTCCTCACCCGCTGCCGGCCCCACCGAGACCGAAAGCCGGCGCAGGCCTGCACGACGCTCCCGCCGCGCCCCGCAGCGCACCCGTCCCCGACGCCAGAGCCAGGGTCGCTGAGCGTCCGGCACACGCCTCCCGTAGCAGACACGCCAGGGCCCGAGGCGTGCCGTGGCCTCCGCGTGGGACCCGCTTCCCCTCGCGTCGGAGGGTGGGTGTGGCTGCGCCCGGCCCGGGAACACGCCAGCCTCGTTGCCGCACGCGCCCTCGCGGCCGCGTGCGCCGCCCCGGCCGCCGCGCCAGGCGTAATCGTCACCCTGCCTGTGAAGGACGTGCTCGCCCGACTTCAGGTGTTCGACAAGGACCGCACCGGATACGAGCGCACCGCGTGCGGCATGCGGGACATCACGTGCGAGCTGGTCGGCATCGACCCCGACAAGGTGAGCATCGAGCAGTACGTCCAGTGGGTTCGCAACCACATCCAGCCCTACCTGTTCGACCTCACCTTCACAACCCTCACCTGCGCCGACGGCAGTATCAGCGTCCTCGTTCACCTGGCGCGGCGGCACCGTCCCGGTGCCGCCCGTCCGGCTGTGGGCCAGTACTGCAACGGTGCTTGCCGTGACTGGTGGCCAGGTCGGCCGTTGGTGTCGTTGTGGGTGGGGACCTCGCTGCGCGTCAGGTTGTGGGCGCGTGAGCTGGGTGCGGTGCATGAGCGGTTCGTGCACCGTTTCAGCAGGTCGGAGCGGAGGGAGTCGGCTCTGGCTTATCTGCGGGGGCTGGTCGCTCCGCCGCAGCGCAGGAACGGCTTGACGCTCGCGGAGTAGACCGGCGATGCGGGTCCGGACCGTATTCAGCGGATGTGGAACGGGATCGAGTGGAACGCCGATGAGGCCCTCGATGACGTGCGCCGGTACGTCGTAGACAACCTCGGCGATCCGGACGCCGTTGTGGTCGTGGACGACAGGGGACTGAGTAGGGGACCTCCTGAAACGGCACTGGCGACGGGGGATTACGGGTCCTTCGCCCGCGACTGGTCTCGTGAAATCATCCAGCGGTGACCGAACCGAGCAGCGACGACGGCCGCACTTTCCGGCGCGAGACCGAGCGGGTGGTCAACGAGATCGCCCAGGGGCTGCGCACGTTGGACGCTGGTGTGGGCTGGTTCTCCGGCCTCACCCCGACACGCCAGCAGGAGGTTTTGCGGGAAGTCGCCGGCTATGCGATGCAGGCGCACATCACAGCTGCCGACGGCCGTGCCGGGGTGGCGCGGTCCGGTGTGAAACCCACGGTCAACCCCTCGGTAATGATCTGCATGGATCCGCCCCGCTACGGGTTCGCGGGTCTTCCCTCAGCCGAATACGTCAAGGCGTTCCGCGTCCTCGTCTCCGTGTTCGCCGTTGCTGACACTCGTCGCCGCGAGACGTACTGCAAAGGCGCCTGCGGACACACATGGCACAACCTGCCGGCGGCAACCGAGCAGCCGTAGCGCCGGCCATTGCGGCTCTGGCTGGACTGGTCAGAACTCAATGACCCGCCCACGCAAAACGCTCGGCTAACTTGATCTTCTGCTTGTTACCCCGACGGGAGGGGTGTTCGCCGCGGATGGAGGAGCCGGAGCTTCGGGTGACCGGGGCCAGGCCCGCGTAGGCGGCCAGGTGGGCGGCGGTCGGGAAGGCTGTGGCGTCGCCGACGTCGATGAGGATGCGGGCTGCGGTCCTGACCCCGATGCCGGGCATGGAGGTCAGGACCGGGGAAAGAGGGTGTGCCTCCAGCAGTTCCTCGATGCGGGCGGCCAGGGCCTTGCGCTGGTCGAGTATCGCGCTGAGCGAGGAGGTGAGGCTCGGGATGATCAGCGCGGCGGCGTCGGTGCCCGGCACGACGACGGTCTGTTCGTCCAGGGCGGCGAAGATGTCCTCGACCAGACGCTCGGCCATCCTGGGCGCCTTCGGCCGCAGCAGTGTCACCAGTCGTCGCCGACCGGCTTTCCGCAACTGGCTTGGGGAGCCGAAACGTTCGAGCAGTGTGAGGACGGCCGAATGGTCCAGTCGCGGGCCCAGGACCCGCTCCAGGGGCGGGTGGATCTGGGTGAGCAGGCCGCGCAGGCGGTTCTTGATCCTGGTCACCTCACCTGCGAGGTCGTCGTCAAAGCCGGCGATCATCTCCAGCTCGGCGACGATCTCGTCGGACGGGGCCAGACTCCGCAGGGTGTGCGGCATCGCGCGGGCGGCGTCCGCGATGATCGCGGCGTCGCGGGCGTCGGTCTTCGATTCGCCGGCGTAGAGGTCGGCGATCCGACGCATCGTCAGTCCGGGCAGGTAGGCGATATGGCAGCCGGTCTCCCTGGCTACGGCGAGCGGAAGCGCGCCGATCGAGGCGGGCTGGTCGACCACCATCAGCACGGTTCCGTGCTTGGCCTGCAGTTTGCCGAAGAGCTCGCGCAGCTTCGGCTCGGTGTTCGGTAGGCGCTTGTCGAAGACCCGCTTGCCAGCCGGGGTCAGGACGGTCGCGTGATGCTCGCCCTTGCCGACGTCCAGACCGAGATAGACGTCGATGTCGCTGGTGTCGATCACGTGCCTCTCCGCAATGGTCGTGCTCTCCCCGGCCTCACCTGCGGCATCAGCGTGCCAGCATCCACGTTACGAGGAGCCTGCCTCGCCCGGGACGGGTTCGGCGGTCATGCCCCTAAGACGCCATCTCATTTGGCTCGTTCGGTAGTCTGCGAGTGTGGGGATCGTTGAGCGGC